>NZ_JABMIU010000011.1:0-198007 GCF_013332495.1 Brevibacillus sp. HB1.2
CTCCTGAGCTTCCTTGGAGACTAGCCTTTTTCTTATGGTCTTTTATGCTTGCTGAAGCAAAAACTGCTTGCCATATTCCCCGTGATCCAGAATCGTCGGGTGCTCGATCTGAATCGTCGAATGGTCAATTCCGTACTTCGTTTGCAAAATGTGATTGATCGCCAGAATGACACAATACGGCTGGATGCCTTCACGGACGAACACATGCGCTGTCAGGGAGTAATGCTCCGTGGATACCGCCCACAGGTGCAGCTCATGAACATCCTCCACGCCCTCTACCTCACTGAGGTCCTGACGGATTTGCTCGAGATCAAACTGCTCTGGAACAGATTCCATCAACACGAGCAGCGACTCACGAATGATTTTGGCACCACCTGTAAAAATAATTCCACCAATCACTAAGCTGATCAATGGGTCGAACAAGTAGTAGCCCGTCATGTAAATGAGAATCGCCGACGTAATCACACCGACGGAGCTGAGCAAATCTCCAATAAAGTGCCATAGTGCGCTTTTTACATTGAGATTGTCTTCTTCCTTCATACTGCGGGAAAGTACGATGGTCAGCACGATGTTTACAACCAAACCGATGGATGCGATGGTCAGCATCAACTGCAAATCAACGTCTTGCGGATTGATCATCCGCTTGATCCCTTCAATCACAATCCCGATCGAAATCACGGCAAGAGCCAAGCCATTCAAGAACGAAGCAATAATTTCAAAACGGAGAAATCCGAACGTGTACTTCTTATTCGGCTTACGTGTCGCCATATAAATAGCGGTCATACTCAACCCTAAAGCAAAGACGTCAGAAATCATATGGGCGGAGTCGGACAGGAGCGCGAGTGAATTGGACATCAAGCCTCCCACAACCTCCACGATCGTAAAAAACAACGTCAATAGGAGCGTGATCCACAATGTTCTCTTCGATGTTTGCTGTTCTTTCACATGATCAAGATGATGAAAATCACCCTTTTTCATACGTATCACCTCTGTCCATTTAAATTATAAAAATTATAATCTAAGAATTAATGTAATCATATCCTCTTTTCCGACAATATTCAAATGAACATTTTATGGATCATACAAGTGATTTTCATTACCAGTTATGTCGTACCAAGACAAAAAAAGCCTCATCCAAAAGGATTAGGCTGATCATTCCTGATTGTGATTTCTTTCTAAAATCCGTCGAATATTCCCCTTGTACTGCGTGAGCAAACGGCTTGCGTCCTCTACTGGCAATCCGGTCTTTTGCATCACGATCGCCAGTTTTGCGTCACCGTCTGCCTTATGCAACAGTCCGTCCGCCTCATCGGTGGAGACATTGGTCGCTTCTGCCACGATTTGTTTTGCCCGTTCCTTCAGTTTCTCATTGGTTACCTGCACATTGACCATCAAATTTTTGTACACTTTCCCCAACCGCACCATGCATCCGGTCGTAATCATATTGAGAACCATCTTCTGCGCCGTCGCTGCTTTTAAGCGAGTCGAGCCGGTTACCACCTCTGGCCCTACTACCACATTAATCGCTACATCCACACCTTGACTGATCTGCGCCACCTGGTTGCAGGACAACGAAATGATTTTCGCATGCTGCCTTCTTGCCTCCGCCAATGCTCCAATGACATAGGGTGTCCGACCACTCGCTGCAATGCCCACCACGGCATCTCCTGCCTTTATGCCATAGGCGATCACATCTTCTCTGCCGTTCTGCTCCACGTCTTCGGCTCCTTCGACTGCCCTGACGATAGCTTTTTCCCCGCCTGCTATGATGCCCTGCACCAATGAGGGGTCCGTCCCAAAGGTTGGCGGGCATTCAGCAGCATCGAGCAAGCCCAATCTCCCACTTGTTCCAGCTCCAAAATAAAAGAGCCTTCCACCGTTTTCCAGACATTCTGCGATCAAGTCAACGGCCGCTGCAATCGAAGCCAGCTCCTTTTCAACGGCAAACGCAACTGTTTTATCCTCTTCATTCATAATCTGGACAATTTCCATCGTAGAGAATTTATCCAGCTCTTCCGTATTCCGATTTCTTGTTTCTGTCGTTAAGTCACGCAGGCGAAACTTCATCCAGTTACCTCCCACCCATCTACACTCATCTTCTCTTTCTACCCCACATCATGCTGCTTTTTCTCCGACGGAAACAGACTGACCGGAAGATGTCCAGCGGCCTTTCGTTCCCCGAACAAAATGTCTGCCACAAGCTCTATCGCTTGGTTCGTATGGTCGTAAACGGCGAGATACGCATCGACCTCGGGCATTACCAAGAGATCATACGGGTTTCGCAGGGCGACAGCCACGACCTTTTTCCCCTGTTGAACGAGCCGGTTCACCAGCAGCGATTGGCCTTTAAAAATATGGGCATTGTACGTAAAAACAACGATTTGCTCCATGGCCGACATCACATTCGCCACCATCTCCCCTTCATCCACTGTCGGGTTGAGCGTCGACATCATATGGTATTCAACTTCACGATATTTTCTCAATGGTGCGACCAAATCACCAGAAGCTGCTTGCCCATCCTCTGCCAACGTAAGGTTCGTAATCCCCGGAAAAATCACCCCGAGCGGTTGTGTGCTTCTCTGTAAAGGAAGCAGTTGATGCTCATTTTTCACCAAGGTTATGGCTTGCGCGAGCGCACTTCTCGCTATGTCTGCATGTTGGACACGATCAAAGGAAGGGCCTGTTTTTCCCAAGCAATGCTCCCAGGAAAGAAATCGTTTCTTTAATTGAAGCACGCGATTTACAGCTTCGTTGACCCGCTCATCTGATAGTTCCCCCGAATGAATGGCCGCAACGAGTCGTTCATACGCTTTTTGCTGAACTTCATGCGTATGGGAAACCAGAACAAGATCGATCCCAGCCTGCACACAACGCACCGCCGCTTCTGGAACCCCGATGGTACCCGCAATGGCCGCCATTTCCATACAATCTGTTATTGCAACCCCATCAAATCCGAGCGACTCACGCAATACTCCCGTCACGATCTCCTTGGAATACGTAGCAGGCGAACCCGACTCATCCATTCTCGGCAAACTGATATGTCCAACCATCACCATGGGGACTCCTGCCGCGATACTGCGTTGGAATGGGACCAACTCAACCTGATCCAGTCGCGTCCGATCATGTTCGAGCACAGGAACAGCTTCATGAGAATCGATGCTCGTATCACCATGACCGGGGAAGTGCTTGATAGCGGGAATGACACCACTCGCAAGCAAGCCTTGTATGGCGGCCTCACCAAACCGCGCCACCTGCTCTGGTGCTTCTCCAAAAGACCGCACCCCAATGACCGGATTGTCCGCATTGTTGTTCACATCGACCGTCGGGGCGAAATTGACTGAAATCCCTGCTGCACGCAACTCCTCACCTGTTGCCTGGTAGATACGCTTGGCTTGATCGAGATTCCCTGTGGCACCCAAAGCCATCGCTCCGGGAAAGCGCGTCGCCCCTTTTTGTAGGCGGGAGACCACGCCATTTTCCTGATCGGTCCCGATCAACAGTGGATAGGGATGCCCAGACTCATACGCCCAGCTCTGGAGTTTCTGTACCCGTTGATAGGTCTCCTCCGGTGTCCCGATATTGCGGCTAAAAAGAATCACGTTGCCAATCTGTTTTTGTTTGATCCACGCTTCCATTTCTTCAGGAATATCCAACGTAGGGTAACCGATCATCAGCAGTTGCCCGACCTTCTGTTCCACTGTCATATGTTCGGCTTGCATGGAATCCCCCTCCCTACCTCTTTGCTCTTGTTAAGAGAATGCTTTGCCGTACTTCGCATACTGCTTCCAGCTGTGATACCCGAGCCTCCCATAGAAGTCGACCAGCGTCGTCCAATCAATGACAATGTTTGGGATACCCCGGTTCCGCAAAGCTACAATGCCTGCCTCCACAATCGCCAGTCCCAAGCCTCGTCCTCTATACTCCGCATCCACGCCCAATGGACCGATACCGCCCAGCCCATCCGCAAACAAAGGTGCCCAGTATACGTTTTGGGCAATAAACGGAGAGTCGGCATCATTGATCCGGCAAAAACCGACGATCTCACCGTGCAGCTCCACCACGACGAATTCACGTCCGGTTCCTCCCCGCTGGAAATAGTGAATGGCTTCATACTCCCATCGTCCAGGAAAGCATCGATGCAAGAAGGCCAAAAAGGCATCTTGGTCCGCCCTCGTCAACAGTCGAAAGTGGCCATCTGGTACCTCTGGTAATTCTAGCTCCGCTGGTTCGAGATACTGGCATAACAGATCGTTCTCCAATCGATCCTCCGAGTGATACCCTTGCCTCTCAAACCACGCTTTTATGTCCGTAGATTCATCGGGTATGCCCGGGAAATAATGATATGGATCGCGCCCCAGCAAAACCTTTTCCACGCCTTGCTCTCGCAACGCATTTTCTGCCCTTGCCAGCAATTCACGTCCGACCCCCTGCCCGCGATGTGCTGTAGACACGAGTAAGACCTGTATCCAACCAATGCCTTTCCCCAACTGAATGTCGAGCTTTTCCTGCCAGCATTTGGCCACGACAAAACCGACGGGACGCTGCGTCACAGCATCTATCGCAATCCACGACCCGGCTTTGACTACATTCTGATCTTCGAAGCTGTTTTGCCGCATGAGCGCAGGCCGCATGGGAAAGCGATCACCCAACTCCTGATTCCACAGCTCGCACAGAGCGTCCGCATATAGATCGTCCCAAGGTACGTATTGCATAGGATGCTTACCTCCTTTACGCCCTATTTCAATCCAGAAGTTTTGGAGCCTTCCACAAAATATTTCTCCGCAAACAAAAACACGATCAAAATCGGGATCAAGCTAATCAGGGCCCCCGCTACCAATAGTTGATCCTCTGTCTTGTACTGACCGCTCAAAGACAAAATTCCGATCGGCAGCGTAAAGTTCTCATCCGAAATGAGGTAAATGACGGGCGCCAAAATCTCATTCCACTTCCCCATAAACGTAAAGACCGCCAGTGTGGCCAAGGAAGGCTTGCACATCGGCAAAAACACCCGCCAATAAATCTGGAACGGATTGCAACCATCCAGCTTTGCCGCTTCCTCGTAATCTTTCGGGATGTTCAAAAATGCTTGCCTCATTAAAAAAATGGCAAACGGCTGTCCGAGCCACTCCAATATCCAAAGCGGAGCCAACGTGTCGAGCAGTCCCAAATTTTTAAAGATAATAAACTGCGGGACGATCGTGACGATCCCCGGGATCATCATCGTTCCCAGCACGATCATGAACAGCGTGTCGCGGAAAGGAAAGCGCAGCCTGGCAAAAGCAAAGGCAATCATTGAGCTGGACAATAAGGCTCCGATCACCGAAAGAATCGCGACAATCAGACTGTTGATCGTATAGCTGCTAAAATTCGCCTGTTCCCACACGGTTGTATAGTTGCTCCACTGTGTTGGATTGGGCAGCCATTCTGGCGGAAATTGCATGTACTGCTTGTAAGTTTTCAGCGAGTTAAACACGGTCGTTAAAAACGGAACCAGCATCATCAACGCACTCGCTATGACAAACAGGTATCCAACGATTTTATTTAGAGGAAAACGCTTTTGCATGGCTACCTCCTTGCCTTTTAATCATAATGAACCCATTTCTTTTGCAGCTTGAATTGGATGAGCGTAATGGCAAGCAGGATAAGGAACAACACCCACGCAATGGCAGAAGCATAGCCCATTTTGAAAAAGCTGAATGCTTGGCGGAACATGAACAGCATCAGGACGAGGCTGGCGTTGTTCGCACCACCTGTCGAGCCTGCCTCCGTAGAGCCCCCGGTCATAACAAAAATCTGCTCGAAGTTTTGAAAGGAGTAAATCGTATTCAAGATGACGACCAGAAACGTCGTGCCGGAAATCATCGGGACTGTCACCCGCCAAAACTTTTGCCAGGCGTTTGCTCCATCAATCGAGGCTGCCTCATACATGTCAGAAGAAATTCCTTGCAGCCCAGCGAGAAAAATAATCATCATGTAGCCGACTGACTTCCAAATGGCGATGAGAACCAAGACCGGGATGACCCAGAATTCATCAATCAGCCAGTTTTGCGGGGCTAGCCCAAGTTTAGACAGAAAAGCATTGGCAAAACCGATCCGCTGGTTAAACACCGCATCCGCTACATACGCGATCACCGTCCATGAGGAGATAACCGGCAAAAAGTGAACCATCCTGAAAAATTTCAGGCTCTTCAGCTTTTGATTCAGGGCAACTGCTAGCAACAACGCCAAAAACGTTTTGGCCGGAACGTACAGGATCGTAAAATAGACCGTATTCCATAACGCGCGATAAAACAGCGGGTCTTCAAACAGCTTTGCATAGTTGTCCAAGCCAGTCCATTTGGGCGGATTTAAAATATCGTAGTCCGAAAAGCTGAAGTACAATGACGCGACCGATGTTCCCACGACGAATACGAGAAAGTGGATGAGATAAGGGGAGACCAGGAGCAGTCCCCATCTCCCCTCGCTATCCAACCATTTTCTCTTTTTCACAGCAGGCTTCGCCTGTTGCTTGGTTTGCAGCTCTAGCATGGTTGGCACACATCCTCACTGATTGATGACTACTGCTTCTTGAAGAAGTCATCCAGAACTTTTTGAATGCCTTCGTCTGTTTTCGTGATGAATTCATCCGTTCCGTACTTATCCATGAACAGCTCCGCCAGATTATCCGTGAACACCTTCACCCACTCGGTAAAGACAGCGTTGGTATCAATCGTGCCTGCGAACTCCAAGGTATCGAGGAAGACTTTTTTGTTTTCTGGCTTCGTGGCTGGGTTTAGGAACATTTCGGAATTCGCCACTGATTTTTTCACCGGAATGGCTTCCCCTACTTCTGTCCACTCTTTTTGTGCTTCATCAGATGTCGTCCAGTAGGTGATCCATTCTTTAGCGGCCTTGACCTTCTGCTCCTCTGCTTTTTTATTGATGACCCATGAGTTGGCGATTACAGGTGCGAAGCGTTTGCCGTCCGGTCCTTTTGGCATGGGAGCAACATCATAATTCAACCCTGCACCATTCATCGAGGTTGTTGCTGCGTAAATATCGATTTGCATCGCTACAGCCCCGCTCAAAAACGCTTTGAAGTTGCTCTGGAACGCCTTCAAATCAGCCGGATTCGGGAATAGCTTGCGCTGCATGCCGTCGACCATCCACTCGACCGCTTTTTTGTTCTCCGGGCTGTTGATAATCGATTTTTTCAACGTCGGGTCCAATACCCCGCCACCATACGCTTTCAAGATGTTAAACGCACCGCGTGAGCTACCGAAAAACGCGAAGCCGTACTGCTTCACTGATTTTTTATCAAAAGCAGGATCGTCTGCATGTTTCCCGTTGGCATCGAGGGTCAGCTTGACGGAAGCCGCCTTCAAATCATCCCAGGTCCAGTCAGCCGTAGGGTATGATACGCCCGCTTTGTCGAACAAATCCTTGTTGTAGAAAAGGGCTCCCACTTGGATGCCCTGCGGCACACCCCAATACTTCCCATCTGAGTCTTTGTTGAACTCCAGACCGTTGAGCTCCTCTTTGTTGATTTCTTTCGTGACGTAGTCGGTGATGTCGAGAATCGCGCCGCGTTGGGCGTAACCAAATACTTTTGTCCCGTCGCTCTGCCAAAGATCAGGCGCATTCCCGGCCGCGATCTGAGTCGTCAGCTTTTGATAGAAGTCATCATAAGGAGCCGTCATCGTTTTGATTTTGATATGAGGATGTGATTGTTCGAATTTTGCAATAATTTCTTCCATCTTTTTCTTCGTAGGTGGATCAGAGCTGTAGCCCATATACAATTCGACTTTGTCCCCCTGCTGTGTGGAGGACTGGCTGCTACATCCAGAAATAAGCAATGCTGCGGTTAAGCCAATCAAACCGAGTACTGAGAGAAACCTTCTCTTTTTCATGGAAAACCTCCCCGATTGCAATAAGTAAAAAGCTTGCATAGCTAACGATATTTCCAAACGCCTAACGTACTTTACTGATAAGGATAAAAGGATAAAGGCAGGATTTTGTGTATGCTAAGGAGGATTTGCTTATTTGTATTGCTCCCGAACAGCTTTACGCGTCTGGCGCAAGTACGCAGCAGAGACATCGTAATTTTTGGCAGCAACACCTCTAAACAAGATGTCGATCACATTGAGTTGTGCGATTCGTGAGGAAGTGGCGGCACTGCGTTCATCCGCTTCTGTTGAAAACGTGGTTAAGTGAATATCCACGCATTCCGCCAAGGAGTTTGTACCGTATTTGGTAATGCCAATGGTCACAGCACCCGATTTTCGGGCTTGTTTCATCGTGGTTATGATCTGCGCGGTTTCCCCCGAATTCGAGATGCCGACTGCCACATCACCAGCCGTCAAGGTGACTGCCGAAGTAAGCTGCAAGTGGGAATCTGAATGGGCCGTGCACATTTTATTGATGCGCAAAAATTTATGTTGGGCATCCTGCGCAACCAATTGCGAAGCACCCACTCCATAAAAGTCAATACGAGTGGCTCGGAACAGCTCACCAATCGCCTGCTCCACTGCTTCTGCATCCAAAATTTTGATCGTTTCCCGCAAGGAGAGGATGTTGTTGAGCGAAACCGATTCAATCAAGGTGTACCTATCAGCATCGGGAAGAATCTCTTTGTATTCATCCTGAGCAGTAGACGATTGCAGATCACCCGCTATTCTGATTTTCAACTCCTGAAAACCATCTACACCGATACTTTTGCACATGCGTATGATGGCAGCTGTGCTGGATTCGCTTCTTTCCGCGAGTTCCTTGATGGAAAGACGAATCACCTCATCCGGATTGGCTAAAATGTAATGCGCTGCGTTTTGTTCAGAACGCTTGATATTGTGCAACGATTCGCGGATGCGCAGCAACCCGCCATTCAACACGATACCACCCCTTTAGTCCACGAATTTGTTAAGCGCTTACATTCAAGTGTGACTTTGGTAATTCATTACATATTTTGTATTATAGACACTTGAAATAAAATATCAATATGAATTGTCAGATTTGAAATAAAATTTCAAAACTATTTTTCGACACGTTCTCCCTATGTTCGTCCTGTTATAAATATTTCACAATTTTTACAGTTACTTATACGAATCCCTTTCCGTATTAATCCATGTACACCCAATTGAAAAATAATGGGGATGATCAAATTGACTAAGCGTAAGACACTAGCATTCACCCTGATAGCGGCACTCCTTTTGCCAAACACACCTATTCTGTCAAGCGAAGCCGCAGCAGCCTCTTCCCACAAAGCGAAAGCAACTGTAACTGCGAGCAAGTTAGAAGAGCTTTCCATAAAAGATCTGAATCAAAAAGCAAAAGCGACTCTGAATCACGTCAAAGAAGTCATCCCTGACCTGAAGAACTATCACATCGCCTCTATCGTAAAAGAGAGTGTCGTCACCACTTCTGGTCCTATCGAACGTCTGGAAGTGATCTTGTCGAGCACACCAGAGGGTACTACCCCAGACTTCGGAGTTGTCCATGTAAACGCAAGTACAGGAGAGCTGATCCGCATCGACCTTCAAAACGGACCCTCCTCTTCGAAAGGAATAGGTGATGAGGAAGCAATCAAAAAAGGCAAGGAGCACCTCAAACTTTTGTTTGGAAAGCAAGCAGAAAAATACAAGTTCTCACAGATCCTCTCCTCTACTGTCCAGGATAACAAGACACAGATTCTCGTGATTTACACTTCTCCGGATCATTACATCAACGTGACCATGGATCGTGTCGGCAAATTAAAGGCTATCCAAAAAGATATCTACCCCAAAGCAGAATTAGAAGGCAAAAAAAATAAGAGGGACCTTTCATCCAATTAAAAAGAGACGGTTCTGCCGTCTCTTTTTTGATGCTATGAAACCAACCTTACAACCCCGTAATATTTTGTAAGGTAAATCAATTTCCCATTTCTCTCCTATCGATTACGATTCTCCTGTTATATGTAAAGGAGGATCACCAAAAATGAATGGCATGGAAATCAACATTCACTACTTTCGCTTGATTAATGACTTAGGGAAAGAGTATCCAGCTCTCAATCCTGTGGCTTTTTACGTAGCAGAATATACGGTGTTTATTCTGGCGTTGAGCGCTTTGATGTATTGGTTTACGAGAAAACATGAGAATCGCATCATGGTCGTTTGTGCGACGTTTACGTTTGTCATCGCCGAGCTATTCGGGAAAGTAGCCGGAAGCTTTCATGCGAATAATCAGCCATTCGCAGAGCTTGCTGACGTCAATCAATTAGTACAAAAAGCGGTCGACAATTCGTTTCCCAGCGACCATACGATCCTGTTTTTTTCCTTTTGCATGACCTACTGGCTTTTTAAAAAGACAACGGGGCCACTCTGGATGCTACTTGCTGCTTGTGTCGGCCTCTCTCGCATTTTGGTAGGCGTTCATTTTCCTGCAGATGTCATCGTGGGTGCCCTGATCAGCATTGGGTCTGCCTTGGCCGTCTATATGATTGTGCCGAGATTGAGCTTTGTCCATACGCTACTTGCTTTGTATGAAAAAGGAGAGCAAGCGATCTTGCCAGCCAAATCGAAGACGAGAGACTTTTGATTCACCGCTATGTCTCTGTCATCGTTCCACCATTAACATGCAATACCTGGCCCGTGACATATCCCGAATCATCCGAGGCCAGGTAAACATAGGTCGGAGAGAGCTCAAACGGCTGCCCTGCGCGACGCATCGGTGTGTCGACACCCAAAGTCGTGATGTACTCTGCGGAATAGCTGGATACTTGCAGCGGCGTCCAGATTGGACCGGGAGCAACTGCATTCACCCTGATGCCTTGCTTGACCAATTGAAGGGACAGCGAGCGGGTAAAGGAGACGATAGCCCCTTTGGTTGCTGAATAATCAACCAATTGCGGATGACCAGCATAGGCAGTAACCGATGCTGTACTAATAATGGAACTGCCTGGCTGCAAATGCGGCAACGCCTCTTGTGTGATGTAAAAAAGGGGGAAAAGGTTGGTGCGAAACGTGTCTTCCAGTTGCTCGCGACTTATATCGAGGATGCTAGATTGTGGAAACTGTACACCTTGATTCAAGACAAGCACATCCAATTTGCCGAAACAGGCAACCGCTTGGCGTACAACCTCCCGACACCAAACCTCGTCGCGCAAGTCTCCCGGCAGCAGCAAACATTGCCCTCCGTAATATTCAACGACTTGCTTGGTCTCCTCGGCGTCAATGTGCTCATCCAAATAAGGAATCGCTACAGCTGCCCCCTCCTTCGCAAACGCAACGGCTACAGCACGGCCAATCCCACTGTCTCCACCAGTTATGATCGCTACCTTTCCCCGAAGCTTTCCGCTTCCGATATAGTCAGGATTATCGAAAATCGGTCGCGGGACCATCAAGTATTCCATCCCTGGTTGTCGATCCTGATGCTGCGGCGGAAACGTGAGGGGAGTCTCTTCGCAAGTAGTTTTGTAACTGTAATATGGGTATCTCGGATACATGAAAAATACCTCCTGTACGGATTCAGTCGATATCGCCATGATATTCGCCTACCCTTCACCGCGTGCGCCGTGTACGCCATCAAACCTCCCCAGTCTGTCGAGCCGATCAAGGAAAATGACATGTATGTATGACATGACCTTTTCCCATTATGGAAGCAACCATTTATGAAACAATCATCTTAATAAACTGAAGAATAAGAGGAACTCCTTGTACAGGAATGTCACTCAGAATCAAAACTCCCGGCTGGACAACATATAAATTGGGAGGCTGTAGCATTCCATTGATGAATAGATTCACAACAGAAACTTCATTCGGGTCCAGAATGCCGGAAGTACTGAATGGCATGACAGCATCACTGTTGGTATACATGTTTTTGGCTCCATCTGAAATGGCCGTATACTGATAGGTTTCTGTTCGTATTAAACCAGGAGTACATGGACATGGAGGACAGGGAGGACACGTTGGGGAGGGTTTTACTGGAAAAATCCCGGGACAACCTAATGGCGCGACGATTTGCAGACACTGTCTCCTCACTGTGTATGACTGTGTGACATTGCGCCTCATGAAATCACTCGTCCTTTCTCGAAGTGCTTCGACCGTTCACTCCGATTTACACACATGAGTGAACCCCAGGCACATTTCATCCACCTGGGGCCACCAACCTATTCACCTTAGTTAACGACAAATTCTACAACTATGGGTGTACCACCGTTTTCGGCATTTCCATCTGGAATCGTGATCGCTGTCGTTGTGATTGTGGAAGTATTACCTGCCTGAAGCACTCCATTGACGTAGAGATTGTAAAAAGCAAACGTACTAGGAAATGCTGTCGCAGCAGCGCCAGTGTCAGTGGTAAATGCAGTTGCCGCAATAGCAAACGCAGCACCAGTACCAGTTCCAGCACTCATCGTGGACGTAAATCTCAATGAGGTTAGATAAGGTTTTATAATCGGCACTTTGAACACCCCCTCCTCTATTTATTCCCTACTAGTTAATGATTGGTTTTATCCGATTGAAACCGACAAATGACAGTAGAAACATGCACATTTTCCCTCGAAAGAATATGATTGGAAAACAAAATCACCCCCCTACTTTTTCAGTAGGAGGGCGCCATGATTTTTACTCTTGAAACAGTACTCGTAACTGCTCTTTCTCTGCGTCACTCAATACGTATTCTGCCATCGGGAACAGCACACTCTCTTCTTTAAAGAAATGCTCCAAGAGTATTTCTACTGACTTCAGCAAATGAGTGTGGACAGCTTCTACTTCAACAGGTTCAGACTTTTCCTTTTCTACGATTCGCATGAAGGACATCAGGCTTTCATGAATAAGATCATGCTCTTCCTCCATGGCAGCAATCGGTCCCATCTCCCGTTCGATATAGTTAGCCATCAGGGGATACAGGTCTTCCTCCTCGCGTCTGGAGTGTTTCTCCAGTTCGGCCCGAAACGAGGACGCCAGCTCATGAAGCTCTGTTAAGCCTTTTTTTCTTCTAGTAGGTTCTGCTCTAGATTTCAGGTTATTTGCTAGATGTACGAGCTCATTCATCTGCTCAGCTAATGATAGGTGCTCCTCTTTCAATTTTTCCAGAGCTGGACACAGCTTCCTTCTCCCTTCAAACTCCTGCATCATCCCCATACATCCTATAGGCGGTGGTCCCATTACAATCCCTCCATCTACTAGTGGGAGTTAGTTACCAAAAGAAATGCGATACGCTAGCTGTCCCCGATTGTCCCTAGCAACCATTTGAATACAGTCATCCTCTTGCGAAAAAACAACCGGTCCATTCTGGATGGGAATCGCCACAAACTGGCAAGGATTAAAATAGAGTCGCAGATGCTCCTCATCCTCCGTGATCTCCCATTTTGCCAGCTGCCTTTCCAAGAGAGCCGGACTGTGTGGTTCGGCATTATCCGCCAAATCTTGAATGAGTATCCCCATCTTTTTATCCACCAAGGCAGGCAGCTCTTGGTGAAGCTCGGCAATCGTTCTCTTACTAGGATTCATGGCAACTGATCGCACTCCCTTCCCCAGATTATTTCCTTTGTTCTCTTCGATCCCGCTGGTCTTTTCTAAATACCATCCATGCCAGTGGGAACAACACTACCGTTGCACCGCTGAGCAATAGCACCTCCATATATCGCTGTGCAAAATACATATTGACTGTGTACTGGGTGCAAGCAATGCTGGCGAACAAGATCAATGCTAATAGGATGACACCTCTATAGCTGCTCTTCATATCTCTTCACCCCTACAGCGTATACGGCTCCATCTTTCTCTTGAAGCACAATTTCCGGAAGTGGTCTTCTTGGGGGACCAGCGAGCGGATTACCTGTGGCGATATCAAATTTCCCATGATGGCAAGGACATAGCAGCTCTTTCTCATCTCGGTCCCAAAATACCGGACAACGTAGGTGGGTACATGCATTTTGATACGCCTTGTATTCCTTTTCCTTCACATATACGAACAACGCGCTGTCATGCTCTCCTGGATAAGCAAACTCGATCGCATCTCCGGGTTTTATATCGCTGAGATTCGCGATTTTTTGTGTGGGATACGACTTGCTGGATGAACTCATCAGCTCCTTGGCAGCTAATGCCCCCCATGGCAGAGTAGATGCCGCGAAAAGCCCGGCTGCTCCTACCATTGTTTTCATAAAACTCCGTCGATCCAGACTACGCTCATTGGAACGATTGATGTTATGTGTATAATTGTCATCCTTCAACGGAATGGGGCGGGTTTTCTCGTTCTCCATAAGGTATTTCTCCCCTCTAGAATAGCTTCTGTTTGCCCTGCAGAATGCCAGGCAGGCTAATTTTCACATTGGTTTCGCCTTCCAGCACATCCGGGTCGTGGCTGGCAGTCCATTTGCCATTGGCCAAAGGAATCTGTGCCCGTTTTTCTCCCAGCTCTGCTTCCTCAATCCACTGCAAGGTGTTTGTCGGGCAAACCGAAGCGCACATCGGCGGGATTCCCTCTTTCGTACGGTCGTAGCATAGATCGCACTTGTACATGAGATTCTGTTCTTCATCAAATTTGGGAATTCCATAGGGGCAGGCAATCGTACAATTTTGGCAACCGATGCATTTCTCTACCAAAGCTGACAATACGGCCCCATTATCTGCGATTTGAATCGCCTGAGCAGGACAGCTGCGGGCACAAGCAGGATTAACACAATGGAAGCACATGAGAGGAATCGTTTGTCTGTTGATAAACGGGTCCACATCCAGTACGTAGTTTCGGTTTCGGTTGTCGTGACCTCCACACTGTGTACATGCCGCCAAGCAGCTTCGACAACCGATGCAATTGTCCATTTCGATGTATAAGACTTGTTTACCCATGGCGAACTCCTCCATGCTTGTGCTTGATGATTTTCGCGGCGCACGCTTTAAATTCAGGCATTTTGCTGTAAGGGTCCAATGCCGGATTGGTCAACAGATTGATAGACTGCGCTTTTCCCCAATGATAAGGAACAAACACCGTATCCTCTCGAATCGCCTCGATAACTTTCACGCGGTACTGCGCCTCGCCTCTTCTCGTTTTCAGAGTAACCATCTCATCGTGTTCAATACCGTAACGTGTCGCTGTTTTTGGGTGAACCTCTAGCAGAGGATCAGGATACATGTCCTTCAAAAACGGGATTCGTCTTGTCTGGTTCCCGGACAAATAGTGGAACACAACTCGTCCCGTCGTTAACCGCAAAGGATATTCTTCATCCGGCTCCTCCGCTGGCGGACGATAAGGCAGCGCACATATTTTGGCTTTGCCATCCGGGTGATAAAATTTTTTATCCAGGAATAAATGGGGCTGTCCCTCGTCGCCCTCCTCGCGGCACGGCCAGAAAACACCATTGTTTTGATCAATTTTCTCGTAGGTGACCCCGTAGTAGTCAGCTATTCCGCCTTTGGAGACCTGACGTATTTCATTGAAAATATCCTCAGGAGACTTCAAGTGCGTAAAGTATTGTCCGCGCCCCATTCTTTTGGCAATTTCTATTTGAATCCACCAGTCAGGCTTGGATTCGGCAAACCATTCCTGTGCCTGACGATGACGAATGATGCGACCTTCGAGATTGGTAGTCGTACCATCGTCTTCTGCCCAAGTCGTAACAGGAAGAACGACATCGGCGTATTCAGCTGATTCGGACAAGTAAAAGTCGCAGCAAACCATAAAATCTAGACTTTTCAGGGACTCTCGAACATGGTTTAGATTTGGCGCACTCACAACCGGATTGGAGCAGAGTAAGTATAAGCTGCGTATCGTTTTATCCTTCATCAGCTGGAACATCTCATAGGCAGAGACACCTTTCTGCGGCATCTCTTCCGGGGAAATGCCCCAGGCACATGCTATTTCACGCACATGTTCGGGATTGTCGAGCTTGCGGTAGCCAGGCAATTGATCGGCTTTTTGCCCGTGTTCCCGCCCCCCCTGACCGTTTCCTTGACCAGTAAGGGTTGCAACACCTGATTTTGGACGTCCAATCTTGCCTGTGACGAGCGACATGTTCGTATAGGCCGATACGTTGTCCGTCCCTTTCGACTGCTGTTCCACACCACGGCAAAACATCACAATCGCATCGGGTGCCCTCCCGAAAATGTCGGCAGCCCGCACAATCTTCTCCACCGAAACCCCTGTTATTTCGCTGACATACTCCGGTGTGAAGGTAGCAACCACTTCTTTTGTTTCTTCAAAACCATTCGTATGATTTCGAATAAAGTCTTCATCCATATGCCCATTCTTGATCAGGAGATGAACGATTCCGTTTGCCAGTGCCAAATCTGTACCGGGCCGCAGATCCAGGTGGATATCAGCTCGACGTGCCAAAGGCGTTTCCCTTGGATCGGCTACGATCAGATAACCGCCTCGATTTTGCACTTCCCAAATACGAAACATGCTGGTTGGATGACACTCTGCCGCGTTTGAACCGGCCAAAAACAAGCAGTCTGTTTGATGAATATCCGTCCAGGGAACGGTAGAACCGCGGTCAATCCCCAAGCTTCGATTCAATCCTGCCGCAGCGGAGGACATACAGAAGCGGCCATTGTAGTCAATATAGCGGGTTTGCAAGGCGACCCGTGCAAACTTACCTGTGAGGTAACATTTTTCGTTCGTCATGGAAACGCCAGAGTAAACAGACAAGGTATCTTTGCCATAGTTGTGTTGCAATTCCTTGAACCTGGAAACGATCAAGTCAAGTGCTTCCTCCCAGGACGCTTCCCGAAATCCTTCCGCCGTGCCTTTTAATGATGCATCTGTTCGAATCAACGGCCGCTGTATCCGATCTGGATGGTTCACCTGCTGATAAGCCGTCACCCCTTTTGGGCACATCTTACCCAGATTGACAGGGAAATCGTACCGTGGCTCCACGCCGATAATCTTGTTCGTCGTTGTATCTACACGCAGGTTCATCCCGCATTGCATACCGCAGTAGCAGCAGTGCGTGCTGACCAATTTCTCGTTTGGATGTATCTTATTTTCAATCACTTTAAAAAATTTATCCTTTGGCATGCTGATTTGCCTCCCTGGCATTGATCTCGTGCGTAGGAACTCCTGTGAAACGGAACATCCGGTATTTTCTGCGGCACGGCAAGCAAAGTTCAGCCAAGTGGAATCCTTCTTCCATTTGAAAAGCCATTTCGTTTTTACCCAGTACATTGATCACATCTGCCGACTGTTCCGCAGAAACAAACTCATTGCTGCACACTTTGCACTTTTTCATTTCCTGCTCGCCATAGTGTTCGCGATAATTGCGTGCAAACACACTCATCGGGCGGAACGGTATGTGAGCCAGTTTTCCGAATGGCAGATAAATCAAGGTCACAATCACTGCGAATTGATGTGTGACGGATATAACCGGGTGCCCAAAGCCCCCTAAGAACATGTTGCTTGCGGTTAACATCAAGCCTGTCACACTGATAAACAGTAGCAGGTATAAAGGTAAAAAGTCGTAGACAAAGGATTGTTCAGCCCGTGCCTGCATGTTCTTGAATCTGCGATACAATGCCATGACTGCTCCACCGATGACCATAAAAGCAGTAATGTTCAGTGCGTTGTAAAAGAGAAAGGCAATCCAGCCATCTGCTTGTACGGTCAGAATATCCACACCCATGAACACGACCTGATAGTAGCCGTTGTCCGTCATCGTGAAATACATCCAGCCAAAAACTAACGGAAAGGTGACAAACGCGGCCAAGATGCATCCCCATCCCAGCAAAATGTGCTGAGTCCAGCGGTACCATCCCCGATTCCAAATAAAGCGATAGATGGCCAGATGATCTACCGTTGTATTCGCCGTGCTTTTACGAAAGAGAAGTCGTAACCCCTTTTTCAAAATGACATTCGTTGGCGGGCGATCTGCCCACGCAGAAAATCGGTATAGGAAGCCACCAATAAAGACAAGAGTCCCCACCATATAGCCGTAAAGCGCCAGATCAATATGAGTGAAAAAACGTGTTCCCACGTAACTTAGGACGAACAAGCAAGCAATGATGATAAAAGCACGCTTCGCCACCTTGGAAGCAAATAGATAGTTCATACAACACCCTCCCTGCTGCTGCTCATTTTTTCCTTTCGCTTGAGGTCATTGTAGCAATGACTCGTAACCCAGGTTGTGATTTACCTCACACCCCTGCCACAATCAGGACGATTTCCTCTTCCCAAACCATCAATTTCGGATGATATAATGAGTTACCTTTGTATCCTTGCTGTAGGAGGGACCACATGACCGGAAATGGCACAACGTTTGTACAGCAGATTTCTTCCGATTTTGTGAATAGCCTTGAAACGTTTTCTGTTAGGAAAAATTTCGTTCCCGGAGCCGTTCTATTTTTGGATGGTGAAAGAGCCGATCAGCTATTCTTAATTTCGTCGGGCCAAATTAAGCTCACAAAAAACACGAACGATGGAAAAGAACTGACGCTGCAAGTATTTGGTGCAGGAGAGCTAGTCGGCGTCTCCGGGCTCTTCGAACAGGAATTGACGTACACCTCCACAGGCACCATGTTGATGGAGGGTGAGATATGGATCATCCCGCGACAAGGGTTGGAGAAAATGCTCATCAAAAACGGTCAATTTTGCGTAGACTTCCTGCGTTGGATGGGATTGATGAACAGACGGATGCAGTCTAAATTTCGTGATTTGCTACTCAATGGCAAAATCGGCGCCTTGTATTCAACGCTAATCCGCATGAGTAACACGTACGGCAAGCCACACCCCGAAGGAATCCTCATCGACCTTTCCCTTACCAATCGTGATTTGGCACAATTCATTGGCCTGACACGAGAAAGTGTCAACCGAATGCTTTCCGATCTGAAAAAACAGGACACCATTGATCTGCTTCCTCAGGGGTTTATCTTGATTAAAGACCTTGCCTATTTAAAAGAAGCCATTTTTTGTGATGACTGCCCTCCTGATATTTGCCAAATGTGAGCAAACTCTACATACATATCTACACGAAAAAAGTCCTGGACTTGTCCGTCCAAGACTTTTTTTCATAAGTGATTCAAGCTTCTTTATCCATGTCTTTGCTCCGCAAGCTCGCTGAACATGCCCGCATAGTACTCAACATCTCCTGCATCGTCCAGAATCGCGCTGATCGTTAACCATTGGAGATACTGATCCCCATTCTTCCGGCGATTCCAGATCTCTCCTTGCCAATAGCCATTCTTCTTGATCGAGTCCCACATCTTTTGATAGAAGTCGGCACCCTGTCTGCCTGATTTTAAAATATTGGGTGACTTGCCAATCACCTCATTCATCTCATAACCGGTCACTTTCGTAAAAGCATGGTTCGCACTTTTAATGACTCCGCGTGTATCGGTAATCAGTATCGCCTCTCCCGTCTTTTCCATAATGGTGGCGGCGAGCTGCAGCTTTTCTTGATAAAACATCCACATCACCAAGACCAAGCTTGCCAGTGCAAACTGCGATAAAGCCATGAAACCGATCGCGTAATGCCCCGTCAGATTAAACAGCAGCGTTAAGATCAACGGCGGGAAAAATCCTCCTAATCCCCCCATGGCAGATACGATCCCATTTACAATCCCCGCTTGTCGCGAGAAATACATCGGCACTAATTTGAACACAGCACCGTTACCAATTCCGGCACATATCGCTACCAACAAGCACCCTACCGTATACATTAAAATCGATGGCGAAAACGATAAGACAATACCAGACAAGGCGAGCCCGGCAAACACAATCATCAATGCCTTGAAGGGGTTCCACCTATCACCTAGCCATCCTCCCAATGGTCTCGCCAGTGTCGCCAAAAGAATGAACCCTGCAGTTCTCATACCTGCATCTACTTTATCCAATTGGAAATGGCTCACTAAAAAATTCGGGAGATACACGGTGAAAGCGACGAAGCAACCAAATGTAATAAAGTAGAACAAACTGATTAACCATAGCTTTTCGTTTTTGTAGACACTCTTGATCTGCTGACCAAGAGGCGTCACTACCTTCGGTTCATTTTTATCCCCCATCAAGAAGGTAAGTACAGCGAATCCCGCAAGCAATAATAGAAACATCTGTACAGTACTTGCCCATCCAAACGATTTAGCCAGAACTGGCGCTGCAAAAGTGGTTATCGCTGTACCAATATTCCCCATACCGTAGATTCCGTTTATAGAACCATGCTTCTCTTTCGGATAGTATTTAGGGAGAGACGTGACACCAACGGAAAACACCGCTCCACCTATCCCCAAAAATAGCCCGCCGATTAACAAATCTGTATAAGTGGTCGCCTGGCTAATATAAAAAACAGGAGCCAGCAGCAAGAGAAAGCTTATGCTAAATAATATTCTCGCGCCAAATCGGTTACTCCAATATCCTACGGGGATTCTCAGCAACGATCCAAGCAAGACTGGAATCGCTGTCACCCACGCCACCTCGCTTGCACTCATGGGTACGGTTTCTTTGATAAAAGGCATGAGCGATGACAGAATGACCCATACCATGAAACCGACCGTAAGACTTAACGTCTGTAACGGCAACTGCCATTTTCGTACCATAACAACACCCCTCAACTTGGGAATCTTCTTCATCCACTATGATAAGAGGCAATGTTTTTTCCCGTTGTGATTTTAATCACAGCCTCCTTCCAGGCAATCCGCTTATAATCAAAGCGAAATCTTGAATCGAAGGAGTGGATTATACATGTTTTGTTATCAATGTGAACAGACTCCATCAGGTGGTTGTAAGGTCATCGGCGTTTGTGGAAAGAATGAAGATCTTGCGAGTATTCAGGATACCATTATTTTTGCTTTAAAAGGAATTGCCGCTTATGCAACACATGCTCGTCAACTAGGCTATATCGATCCTGAAGTAGATGGGATTACACAGGAAGCTCTCTATTTTACATTGACGAATGTGAATTTTAACTTGGATGAACATTTGCAAATGGCCATGAAAGTAGGCAAAGCCGCCATCAAAGTCATGGAGCTTTTGGATCGGGCTCATACGGATCATTTCGGAGTCCCGCAGCCAATCACAGTCTCGCAAAATAAAATAGAAGGAAAGTGTGTCATTGTTACGGGGCACAATCTGTTTGCTCTCGAAGAGCTGTTAAAACAGACAGAAGGTAAAGGAATCAATGTGTATACGCATTCCGAAATGCTGCCTGCACATGGCTATCCCGAACTGAAGAAATATCCTCATTTGAAAGGTAACATCGGGAAAGCATGGTACGATCAACGTCAATTGTTCGAGAAATTTCCAGGTGCCATACTCGCTACAACAAACTGTGTGATGCCCATTCGAGGCAGCTACGCCGATCGTTTCTTTTCGTATGATATAACCGGATTGGAGAACGTGACGAAAATTGTAGATAACGATTTTGCGCCACTCATTGAAAAAGCATTGTCTCTTCCTGAGGCTTCCATCGAATCGGAACTGACATTGACGACCGGGTATCATCACAAAACGGTCCTCGGCATCGCCCCTGAAATCATTCAGGCAGTCAAGGAAGGAAAGATCAAACGCTTCTTCGTCATCGCTGGTTGTGACGCTCCTGGCAAGGGAGGCGAGTATTATCGTGAATTGGCTACGTCCTTACCGCCAGAAGCAGTCATTCTTACTACCTCCTGCGGAAAATTCCGTTTTAACGATGTAGATTTCGGCATCGTGCCAGGTACCGACATCCCAAGGTATATCGATTTGGGACAGTGCAATAACTCGGTTTCTACCATTACGATTGCAGCTGCATTAGCCGAAGCCTTCGAATGTGAAGTGAACGAGCTGCCGGTAAGTATCGTTCTTTCCTGGTTTGAACAAAAAGCGGTTGCCATCCTGCTCGGTCTGTTTAGCCTGGGGATACAAGATATACGGATTGGCCCAAAATTGCCTGAGTTCATTCAGCCCGGTGTTCTGCAAGTACTACAAGACTTGTTCCATATCCAATTGATTGGTGATGCCCAAGAAGATATGAATCAAATGCTGGGAATCACTCAGTAGGCAAAATAGAAAAAACGGCTGGCAGAAGGTTAGTTGTAAGACTAACCACTGACAGCCGTTTTTTTCATTCGCATCTCTTATGTTGGGTTCGCTCGTGCACCCAACGACTGGAAGATTCATGTGCGTCGACAAATCCTTTGTCTCCGCTGAGGCGGTAAACAAGCCGCGGTTTTGGTTGCTCTACCTCGTTAAAGTCTATATCCGGTAGCAAGTAGTAGAGTTCGAGCGATTTTTTTGCGGCTTGCTCAAACCTCATTCACCTTGACTTGTTATTTCTACCATTCCGTTTCCGTTTTGTGTTCAATCACGTGTATGACTTTTGGTTCAACAGCTTTCATCATTTGTTTCAGTAAATCATCGCTGATTGTTACTTTATTTTTTCCATCTTGAAGTTGTCTTTCAGCCTGTGTTTTTGCGATCACATCAATTACTTGTTGTTTCGAGATATTTTTAGATGCTGCAACCTCTACAACAGATTTCCCTTTTGCTATTTCTTCTTTTAACTCTGTCGGGCTCATTTTTAGTAAAGAAAACAGTTTTTCATCGTTTAAGAAGTTATCAGCAGTATAATCAGGTTTACCATCTCTAGAAAAATAACCTTCTACTTCCTTGTTTGATGGTGCAGGAGCTACCGGAGAAAGACTAATGGTATTACCTTGAACAAATGCTTGGTAACCCCCTCCTTCAAATCCTTCTGATCCCTTCTTGGTGTAATTCAAGATAAATGTTTTTTGATCTGGATTGTCCATTTGCTCCATGGCAACCTCGTAATCTTTGATGTTGCCATACAATTTATCAATGAGCTGATCTACCTTTGCCTGGATTTCCTGATCCGGTAAAGTAATGAGCGCCTTCTCCTTAGGCTCCCAATTCTCTTGAGTCAGGTCTTGAATCTCACCCGTAATACCGTTTGTATGAAGAGTAAGCTTTTTGCCAGTTCCTCCTTTTTCCTGCAGGACGATGCTTAGTTGGACCTTTTTGGTTGAATCACTGGAGTCTCCAAGGTAGCTCGCATCGATAATCTCAAACGATTTTGCTTCGGGAATTGCGCTGTACAACTTTTCAAGTGCTGCCTTGCCAACCTCATCAAGCTTGACTTGTTCAGAAGTCATTGGTGCTCGAGTAAGCATGTCAATCACCACAGGGGCCGCAAATGCAGCGGTTGGAATCAAAATCGCAGCAGCAACTAATCCACCAATTAAACGTTTTTTCATCGTTATTTCGCTCCTTTTTCGTTGCAAAAAGTGAGAATAGGATTGTTCTATACGTTTGGAAATGGCCGGCGGGCACTCCATCGTTTCTGCCTCTTCGTGCAGATGTTCACGGATTTTATGTTCAATAGTCATTGATCTTTTCCATCCTTTCCAGGGGGAGATTCCCGAAGTCTTTTCTAAGCGCCTGGAGGCCAGCATGATATCTGGACTTGACTGTACCCAACGGAATATCCAGCAACGTCGCAATTTCCTCAAGAGTATAGTCATGATAAAAGCGGAAGATAATCACTGTCCGCTGTTTGTCGGTCAGTTTTCGTATGGACTGGGATATCAGTTGGTTCCTCCCATCCATCAACGCAGTATGTTCATCCCAATAAGACTCTTCCCGGGAGAAGGAACGGATCCGCTCAAAAATGCGGAATCTCCTCCAGCTCTTGACCCGAAATCTCTGCACTTGACGGATTACCAGGCCATGCAGCCAGAACTGGAAAGGACGGTTCGTATCGTAATTAGCAAGTGAGGTCCACATTTGCATATAGATTTCATTCATGACATCTTCCCGATCCTGCTTTTGATCCACCAGAAAGGAGACGGTCCGGTATACGTCCTGAAAGGTAGCATCATACATTGTATGAAATGCCTGTTCATCACCCTCTTTCATTTTTATAAGTAATTGATACATCTCTTCATTTTCCATTCAGAGGGCCCTCCTGAGTAAGCTTACACACTATATTGTCTCTCTTTCGGAAAAAGGTTCGGTCCTCTTCTTATTTTTTTTGCAAAAGGTGAGTATCCTAGGATCTCTGTGCGTGCTCGTACTGCTACATCTCACCCCACCACAGTCAGAACTGCTCATGTTTTGGAGGTTGATAACCTATTTATGTCGAAATCTAAAATGACAATAATCACTAAGTAAAGCCACAAAGTCAGTTCGAAGAATAAAGAGTGGGAGCATGTAAAATGAATGTAAAAGAAAAGCTAATATTCATAAAAGAAAATGGCTACCAAACACCATCCGATACATTTCAATTCGTAGTAGAAATGATGAATGAAATTGGTTCTTTGGATGCCACATTACGTGATGACCTCATTTATACAACCTTATCACATTGGATTCCTGGTAATTCTCTAACTGCAAATGAACTAGAACAACTGATACCAATCATTCTAGATAAAAACCATTTGCTTTTTAAGCTTGGTGAAACAAATACAGACTCTGTCTTTACCCGCTCTTTCTCTATGCTAGTCATCCCCCTACTCCTCATGCGGCATAGAGAATCACCCTTTCTCTCCAGAGAGAACATCCATGCGATAAAAGAGAAAGTATTTTTCAACGTACGTGAAGAGCGAGATTACCGAGGATATGATGAAGAAAAAGGTTGGGCTCATGCCATAGCCCATGCAGCGGATGCATTAGATGATTTAGCTCAATGTTCCGAGTTGGATAAAAGTGACCTCATAACCATCCTCGATTTGGTTTACGAAAAGATGACCATAACCGATCGAATTTACTCCGATGGGGAAGATGAGAGAATGGTAACAGCCATTGTTAGTATTCTGAATAGAAAAATGCTTAGCCAGAGTTATGTAGAGCAATGGATTCAAAGTTTTGGAGATGTAGATAAGAGTTCCGAATTTCTGCCTGCCTTTAAACAAAAAATCAATAGAAAGAATTTTTTGAAGAGCTTGTACTTTCGTTTGAAATTTTACAAAGGAGATGCCGATCTTTGCCCAACCATCGAGCAGACATTATATAAAATAGAAAAAGTATACTATTCCTGATAGAGGAATGAAACGAATACAAAAACAAAAAAAGAGGCGGTTCTCCCGCCTCTTCTTCACCATTTCCTCATCAAATATACTAATCATTTAATCCCTTTCCATCGAGAATTTGCTGCATGCATTTTTCAACCCTTGATTCTCGCGTTTTGGCTTGTTTGGGTGCTGAAAAATGAAGAATGTAGGCTCTTTGCCGTCCCGGAGTCAATGCTTCAAAAGCAGTTTTCAAGGTAGGGATTTCATCCATTTTCATTTGCAATTCTTCAGGAATGATGTATTCTTCGTGCTTTTTCAGGCTCACTTCCAAGCCAGCTTTTTCAACTTCAATGGCTTCCTGAACATAGGCCTTCAAAATAGCTTCCATTTCCATGATTTCGTCCACATTGGTGAACCGGATTTGGCGCGCGGCCTGTACATTCTCCGTTTGTTGAATGAGAATCCCATTTGGATCTTTTAACAAGGCACCTTTTTGAAACAGTAGCGCACAATATTCTTTAAATCCATGTATTAAAACAATGTTTTTTTTCTCAAACGTGTAACAAGGATGCATCCACTTAAAATCTTCAGTCAGCTCACAGTCAAGGACAATACTTCTCAACTTCTCGTATTCAGCCTTCCACGTTTTCGCCTTGCTTAAAAATTCATCAACCTTAGGATTCGTTTTACTTGTTGTCATCAAGGAACACCTCTCATCTAGTTGGTGTCATGTCAATTTTTAGTTTTGACATTATGGTATTTGTATTATTCTATCATCATGTATTCAGGTTCCTTCTTTTAAAGAATAAGCTCTATCAGATTGAGAGGTGATTGATTTGGATATCGATTTCTATAGGAAATGGGCTTGCCAAAAAATGATCGAATCGTCACAAAGCAATATGTGGGAAGGACATTGGGCGTGTGCAGTTATCGCCTTGACTGAACTCTTGGAAGAAAAACTTGTACCTGCCAAGTTAGAAGAGTTGATTCGTAAAAATCTTGATAAAATTGTGGAAGAACATGCAAACGAACAGCAGTATCGGGCAAACAACGAATACGAGGACTTTCCTGCTCAAATGATGAGACTGCTTGTCCAAAAGAACCAAACATGCCATGCGCTTGGTCATGACGTGATTTACACGTTCTATTTGCTGAGCATGCTCTCTCGTTCCGCTATTCCGGCAACTGCCGAATTGTTTGATGCCATGGGGAAAATTGTTGGTAGTTTCCAAGCATCAGGTCCTGGTTTTGTTACTGTGAATGGAGAGAATATCGTCATTGATCCTGACGGCGTACCTTATACTGGTGTAAGATTGCAGCTGACTCCGGAGACTGTGCTTGACTTACTCCATAACTTTCAGAGACCGGTGCAAATGGAGAAAGGCGATATGCAGTTGGGGCATATCCTTACGCATGGTCACGCCATTGTAGAAATGAAACAAGCTTATCGCCATGATGTACACGACAATCTCGATCCGGCCTTTTACGCAAGAATCAACCTCTTGGCTTATGCAAATACACTCGAGGAAAATCGGGTTGAATCTGAGTCGGCAGTTACGGCAAACGAGTTGAATCCATTAGAACCTTCTTACTGGGAACAGGCGTTAGCTGAAAGCAGACATGGCCATTTTTATAAATACGCGTACAGTTATCTGAGACTTTACCGTATGGCAGGGTGCAGTCCACCCGATTTTCGATTGTTTCAACGTATTCTGTGAATGACTTGTTCCGAGGAGTCATTCCTGTAAAAGACTCCCATTACATGATTGCAACGGGTTTTGTCCAAAAGCATGAAGCTAAAGGACAAGAACCCGTTTTTTTAGCCTACCTACTTACATAGTTGCCAATCCATGGGAAACAAAGAAATGGACTCATTTTTTTGTAGCTGTGGGAAAACTAACGAGAAATGTCAGATAGGGGAATACACATGATCTCAGAATTCAAGCGATTTTTACTCGGTAGACCTATGAAATCAAGTGAACTTGCCGAAGAAAAGTTAAATAAAGTAAAGGCTTTGGCGGTTCTTTCATCTGATGCTCTTTCTTCTGTCGCTTACGGTACAGAACAGATTCTTCTCGTGTTAATTACTTTGGGTGCAGTAGCGATGTGGTACTCTATCCCCATCTCCATTGCGGTTGTTGGTCTTTTAACCATACTCATTTTGTCTTACCGTCAAACCATCTTTGCTTATACAACAGGTGGTGGAGCATACATTGTCGCAAAGGACAATTTAGGAACTACTACTGGACTGGTTGCAGGTGGCTCTTTGCTCGTGGACTACATTCTAACGGTTGCTGTTAGTACGTCTGCTTCTACAGACGCTATTACCTCGGCATTTCCAGTGCTACATGAACATCGCGTTCTACTTGCCTTGTTCATGATTGCAATCGTTACGATATTAAATTTACGTGGAATAACAGAATCGGCAACGATTTTAATGTACCCTGTTTATTTGTTTGTTGTCGCTATCCTCGTCTTAATTATTGGCGGCGGTTTTCAATGGTTGGCTGGAAATGTTCAAGCTCATCCCCCAGAATATGGGACAGTTGTTCCGGGAATAACTTTATTCCTGCTATTGAGAGCGTTTAGTTCAGGGTGTTCGGCATTAACAGGGGTAGAAGCCGTATCCAATGCAATTCCCAACTTCAGGGACCCAGCACCGAAAAATGCAGCATTAACGCTTATCATAATGGGGCTTATCCTCGGTGTTATGTTCATGGGCATTAGCCTATTGGCTTATTTGTTTGGTATTTCACCGAATCCAAAGGAAACGGTAGTATCTCAAATTGCTTCTGCTGTTTTTGGACGAGGAATCGTGTATTACTCGATTCAGGCTGTTACAGCCCTTATTTTATTCCTGGCCGCTAATACTGCTTTTGCAGCCTTTCCTTTACTCGCCTTTATGTTAGCCAAAGACAGATTTATGCCAAATATGTTCATGGTTCGGGGAGATCGTCTTGGGTTTTCAAACGGAATTATTTTCTTGGCTATTCTTTCAGCACTATTAGTGATTGCTTTTAAAGGAGAAACGGAAAACTTAATCCCTTTATATGCCCTTGGGGTTTTTATCCCGTTTACCTTGTCTCAAGCCGGAATGATGAAACGCTGGATTTCCAAAAAGCCCCCAGGGTGGCTACTACCTTTTGTTATCAATACGTTAGGAATGCTAACGACCCTTACCATTTGCCTCATCTTTTTGATTACAAAACTCTCTCAGGTTTGGCCGATTTTTATTTTCCTTCCTATCGTCATTTTCATCTTTAGGAAGATCAATCAGCATTATAGAGATTTAGCAAATGAGTTACGACTTGATATGGAAACAGACAAACCCGAACCCAAAGGGAGTGTAATCGTTATTCCTGTGGCAGGGATTTCGCAGGTGGTGAAAAACACCATTAGTTATGCGCAATCATTGTCAGATGATATTATCGCTGTCTACGTCGGGTTCAGTGATGAAGACATGAAGAAAATGGAAGAAAAATGGGATCTCTGGAATCCCGGAGTACGTTTGATTGTCCTGCGTTCACATTATCGCAGTATCATAAGACCTTTGTTTAAGTTTATTGACACCGTTGAGTGGAAAAAGGCAGAAACGGATCATGTTACTGTCATGATTCCGCAGTTTATTACCAAGCGTTGGTGGCATAACTTACTTCATAACCAGACAAGTTTATTGATCCGCGCGTATTTATTTGCCCGCCAAGATGTAAAAATCGCTACGGTTCCATATCGCTTAAAGAAATGAAGCGTTATCCATTAAACCATAAACAACTAAAAAAACCCGTCCCTTGTAAGGAGACGGGTTCATTTTTGATTTCCTTGATCATCATGACTACGATTTAAATCCAGTATGAGCCTAAAATTAGATTGAAAGACTACCCAATCATACACTTTTTTTACTCGAATGATTTCTGGCTGAATACTGTTAGAGACTCCAGAAGTGACGGTAACCACAAAGCTACAAGAGGCCATATTTCCTGACTGATCCCTGGCTGTGCAGGTGAGCATCGTCATCCCTACAGGAAAGTCCATGGTAAAAGTTGCAACTGCAATGGGGGCAGGAGGAGAAAAGGACCGTGTGATCCCATGACAGGTAATAGAGGTCACCCCACAAGTATCAGTGGCAGTGACTTCATAGGTAACCGTAGCGGACGTTTGCCCAGGTAAAACAGGGACTGTGATATCCTCAGGGCAATTGATGGTTGGAGGCTCGTCAATAACCGTGATAGTAAATGAACATACTTCCGTATTCCCAAATATATCTTGTGCCGTACAGGTGACAACAGTGTCTCCCACTGGAAAAAGGGAGCCAGAAGGCGGAGAACAGGTAACAGTGACTCCGGGGCAGGTGGCAACAGGTGTTGGATAGTTTACGATAGGGCAGGGTACTACCATGTCAGGTGGGCAGGTTGGTGGCTGCACGCATCCATTGAGCAAAACAGAAACATTGCTCGAATCCTCGTTTGCAGTAGCAATGTCAACTCTTCCGTCTCCGTTAAAATCAGCTACTGTAATGCTGAAAGGACCTGCTCCTGTAGGGAACTGAAAGGGAGTCGAGAACCCTCCTGACCCGTTGTTTATGAGTACAGAAACGTTATCGGAACCCGCATTTGGGGTAGCCAAATCAATGACTCCATCACAATTAAAGTCAGCCGCTGTTATATCAAAAGGAAATGCATTAGCGCCCAAGGTAAAGGGACTTCCTGCTGCTTCTGTAAAAGAACCGAATCCATCGTTTAGAAAGACGGTTACATTACTCGTAGCAATATTCCCGACAGCAATATCGATAGACCCATCACCATTTAAATCAGCAGCTACAAGGCTAATGGGGGATGATCCCCCTGGAAGTACAGAGAAACTCACTCCAGGAGTTTGGAACGTACCGTTCCCATTCCCACTAAATATCGTTACATCATTCGTGTCTCGATTGGCAGTGGCCAGATCAAGTCTCCCATCTCCATTAAAGTCAGCCGCTACAATATCAAAAGGGGCCAAACCAGGATTAGTGTCAAATGGACTCCCTGGCGCCATGGTAAATACACCTGATCCATTATTCAACAAGACAGTAATGAAACTAGTTCCTGTAATTTGGCCTACATTTGCTATAGCTAAGTCCACACCGTTTACACCATCAAAGTCACCTGTAGCAATTGCAAAAGATTGCGAAACAGCAGGAAACACACCTGTACTATAAGCTACAGGTGCAGCAAAAGTGCCATCCCCGTTATTCAAAAGGATAAAAACTCGGTCATTGGGAGTTTGATCCGTTACAGCCAAATCAATGAAGCCATCTCCATTAAAATCTGCTGCTGCAATTTGCCCTAATAAAGACCCAGGGAACAAAGTATTGAACGGTATCGTTTGCGATACGGAAAACACGCCGGACCCATTGTTGACAAGAATAGAAACATCGTTGGACCCAATATCCACTACAGCCAGGTCTATTAAACCGTCTCCATTAAAATCTGCAGAAGTAATGCTGGAAGGAGATGTTCCTCCCGTATTATATTCGACTGAGGGTTGAAAAAATGGGCAGGCCAATTTGGATTCACCCTTTCTTACAGGAATACAGGCAGCCATTCCCTGATCGAAATGCTTCACGCCAAACACCAATAAAGGCTAAAAAATGCACGTGGTGCATACTATGCAAATGCCCTTCATCATGATATTGCTGTTTAGGCATGAATGTGAATTTAATAAAACAAATGAAGAGGCGGTTTCCCGCCCCTCTAACTTGTATGATCAATCCCAAGCAAACCTTTGCTCTTTCTGCGAGTCACCGTACATTTACTAATGTAACTACAGCAGTGTTGCCCAGACTAATAGCTGAGCAACAGGGGCTTGACCAATATTTTAACTTAAAGGAATGTCCAGACTACCAGAATTTCCATTTAGTCCCACCCATGAATTCACCGTTTTTTTCAAATTATTCAGGATAACATATTCAACTTTCCAGTCTGACTTATGGCCATTATCATCTTGAATTAAAGTAACTGATCTAATTTCTCCAACGTCTTTTCCTGAAATGTAAAACGTTTCAAGATCACCTCGCTCAAAGCTACCATTAATCTCTCTTGTGAAAGAATCTTTTGAACCTCTTATCGTGACTTTAATATTAGCGTCAGTGCCTGAATCTTGATCATCAGATGTCTTAATTTCCAAAGTATAATTTTTCAGAGCTTGTGTGCTAGCATTTTGGGGAGCAGCAAATGAAGAAATAGGAGCTACAGATACAAGAATAGCGATAGCAGTAAATAAGGAAGCTATTTTTTTCAACGGTAAAACCTCCATATTTTGGTATTTTTTACAATATATAAATTATCACATATATAATTAATTGTAAATATTTCCAATATATATTTTTTTCATGTCTGCCTTACTACTTCTTTGGACTCCTGACTCCTCTTCCAGGGTCATCCGTTTCCTCAATAAAGCAAGACTGTCGGTAAAAAGATAAAATCATATCTTTAATTGTGAAGTCTATAGCTTGAAAATTAATATGATGACGCATTGTTTGTTATAAAAATGATCAGTGGCCATGAAAAAGAATTTTTTTTCCTCTCGAAAAGACTATGTAGCTTTGAGCAAGATTCAATCCTTTGAAGTGATGGAATATACAAACAAGATAAGGCACCTCCCTAAAAATAAGGAAAGTGCCTCTCCACTTTTTTTCAATCAATCCCAAGCAAACCTCTGCTCTTTCCAGGGATCGCCGTACATATACTTGTGTAACCATTAAACAGGTAAAAAAATGCCCTCCTCGGTCAGCCGTTGCTTCTATCCGTCGGTGTTATCGAGTTTAGCAGTCTACGAAAAATGTTTAAAGTTTCAAAAATAGCGGAAAACAACAAGCATATCGTATTTTCATAAGAAAGGTGAGAGCGGATGTTCTTTCGAAATTTGAAGTTGTATTACAAAATCTTTACGCTTATTGTCCTAGCATTAATGATGTTGATCGCAGTCGGAGGGGTTGGGTACATTTCCACAAGAGATGTGGCCGAAAGCTCGGAAACGTTGTATAACGAAAACTTTTATGCTGTCGAGTCGATCAGCAAGATCCGCACCAATATGCAGACCAATGCCTCTTATTTTATGGAACTAATGGTTACCACAGACCAGAAAAGGAATAAAGAATTAATAGACAATATTGAACAAGTGAAAAATGATAATGCAAAAGTAATAGCCGATCTGGACAACATCGCTTTCGATCAGAAGAAAAGCGAGCTGTTCAAGAAATTCAAGGGATTGTATGACACTTACGTTACTGAACGAAATAAAACAATAGAACTTGCTACAACCAACAGGAACGCGGAAGCCTATCAGTATTACCTAACAAAAGTCTACGCTGTGCAGCAAGAGACCTTCGATGTGATGAAGGAATTCTCGGACTACATGAGCGATGATACAAGGAAGGTCAATGCAGAAAACAAGCAAAATGCCGAAACTGAAGCTACTTTCATGCTTGTTGCTGTCATCGTGTTTGTTATTCTACTAGCGGTAATTGGTGTTGTTATTAGCAATATGATTACAAAACCGGTAAAAAAAATACAGGAACTGATGAGCCGGGCCCAAGCTGGCGACCTTACCGTATTCGGAGAATATCAATCCAGGGACGAAATTGGGACACTTACCAAAGATTTTAATCAAATGATCGCTGGACTGCGTACCGTTGTCAGCAAAATTAACGACAATGCCCTTTCCTTAGCAGGGAGCTCGGAAGAGTTGGCAGCTAGCGCGGAACAAACAGCGGAAGCCACTACTGTCGTTACAACTGCGATTCAGGAAGTAGCCAATGGCGCGGAGCAACAGCTTCACGGGTCAGAGGAGAGTGCGCGATCCGTGGAAGAAATGGCAGTAGGCATCCAAAAAATTGCAGAATCAGCCTATACGGTGTCTGTCTCCTCCACAGAGGCTTCGGAGGAAGCGATACAAGGGAATACTTCGATTCGAGAAGCTGTCGAGCAGATGGACTCAATCAAGGAGGCTGTAGATACCTCAACCAATGTCATAAAATTCTTGGGTGAACGCTCTGAAGAGATTGTCAAAATCGTAGATGTGATTACCGGCATCGCCTCGCAGACCAATTTATTGGCGTTAAACGCAGCGATTGAAGCTGCCAGAGCGGGAGAGAATGGAAGAGGTTTTGCTGTTGTGGCTGATGAAGTAAGAAAGCTTGCTGAACAATCGGAGGAATCAGCAAAACAGATTGCACACTTGGTTCACGAGATTCAAAACAATACGAACCATGCCGTAGGCACGATGAGTAAAGTAAACCAAAATGTTCAATCTGGGATCAGCGTCGTCCACGAGGCAGGTGAATCATTCCAGAAAATAGTAAACAAAATCCAGGACGTCACCGATCAAATTCAAGAGGTATCAGCTTTGGCAGAAGAGATGTCAGCCAGTTCCGAAGAGATTTCTGCTACTGTTTCTGAGTTTGAGCGGATTTCCAAAGAAACAGCTGGGAACTCACAGTTGGTTGCCGCTTCCTCTGAGGAGCAGTTGGCTACAATGGAGGAAATTTCAGCTTCAACCCAATCTCTAAATATATTGGCACAGGAGCTTCAGGAAATTACAGGTACATTTAAGTTAGCATAGCATAACGATATGAATGGAAATCCTCGCATCTGCACAGATAGCGAGGATTTTTCGATGCTGATCTATTTTTGATCTCACTCGTTTTTTTAAGACAAATTGTCAAGCCACGTGCGAAAAAGCTTACATAATGGCAAGGTAGTGACCTGTCTTGCGATCAGCGGGACGGCACTCGCCTTGCTTTCCCCATATCTTCATTTTAGAAGGTGGTGCAATTAAAAATACGTGTCCGAGTGACTGAGCTCCGGTCGACATACTGAGGCACTACATTTCACCCACCTCCAAAATAAAAAGCACCACGTGGGTGCTTAGTTAGATAAATTAATAAATCACTTATCATACTCCATAATTTCAAAGTCTGAAATAGCAGTATAAACAATGTGATCTTTTCTGCTTGTAAATGGACCTTTGTTAAATTCTTTATTTATTACATAATAATTCTTCCCTACTCCACGATCATTGAACCACTCAACAAATGAGTTAGCAACCATTTAACTAATAGCTAATTATACTTCTCTAAAACTTCTTTCTTCAATTTATTAAACTGCTCAACATTTTCACCAAAATATTCACTTTCCTCTAAACTACGGTAAGTATCAGTTGGTTGTGCTTTTTTAGCCTTTGTATTCTGCATACCTGCACTGATATCATATTTACCTTGATACATTCCGATAATTGCATATCCTGCTTTATCACCTGTATCTCTCAAGAATAATACGTAGGTACCTTCTTCATTCATGAGATTATAGCCTTCAACTGTATCAAAAACATCACCCTCGAAATAAGCAGGCTCATATACAGAGATTGTATCTCCTTCTTCAAGACTTCCCTTGTGAACCTTCTGTATTTTTACTTCGGACTCTGAAGCAGTTTTTACATCACCTTCGCCAAGATTCCATTCTTTTAATGATCTCTTTCCAGTAAATTCAACTTGTACTATATAGCCCGAGTACTTTTCAACCTCTTCGATATTTTCAAACAAAATAAAATCGGCTTGATTCATAGCAACTCGATAATCTTTTTCAGAAGTGTTTAATTCTTTATAAGAAAATGCTCCTCCTACTAACAAAGCAATTGTAGCAACAGAAACAGCGATTAATTTTTTCATAACTCCACCTGCTTTCTCCTAGTACTTCCAGGATAAATTATTTTCGTCTAATGTCGTAGGATCAGTAAGGCTCAACTTTCCTTGCTCCATTATAGAATTAGACGCTTGATGGACTAAGCCAAGTCCATGACCAAATTCATGAATTGTAGTTTTTCTGCGGTTTGCAGAACTGTAGTTATAGTAATCCATATATTCACGATTTAGAATTATTTTAACTCTATCCCAAGATTCAGTCCCGTAATGTCTTTCGTAATTATCATTGCTGTCTAAATAATATAAGCGGGTCTCTCCAGCATAATCCAATCCATATTGACCTGCAGTAACCCTCAAATCGTAATTAGAAGAAGACGCATTGGATGTATCATAGTTAATATTAGCTCCAGAAATACCCTCATAGTCTTCTATAGCTTCAGTAACAGCACCTAGTAGTTTCTCATCTGAAACTGAAGCAGTGATATAGGTATCAATGTCCTTGACATAACTTGATGTTGGAGTAGTATCAAAAAATGCATCACCCCTCGTCAATTCCGCATATGCTACATTGGTTAAAGAAAAAGCTCCTAGTAAGACTAAACCAAATACTCTTTTTTTATTCATTTTTATGCTCCTTTTTTAAATTGTTGCATACAGTTAATGGAAATAACAACACGTAAAATCAGGTATTCTCTCACCTTCTCTACGCTTCCATAATTATATAATAATTCCCTTTTTCTTCCTGTAAAACAAAAAATACAATTCATTTTTAGCTACGTGACTGTGATCTCACTGTAAAAGCCAAAATAACCCGCTAAGACACTAAGCCTAGCGGGTTATTTGCTACTATGATCCCTCCGTAACAACTATGCACGTCCCTTCGCCTTTTACTTGGGGCGTACAAATTGTTAAGCTGCACTTGACATTCAAACGTTTCAATGTACCACATTGTAAATGCATTCTTCCTGTCAAACACGAATGGTTACGAGAACATAGTTAAAAAAACTCTGGTATTTGTGGTGCTACCGCTCGGCCGACATAGAAATTATGTCCACAATTGGGCCACATGACATTTTGAGCCAATCCTAAATAAGGATTTCAGAATCAAGTTCGATTGCTTTAGCAGTTTGCCATTCAAAATCGTTTCTTGTAGGATCCCGGCATTCGTCAGGTAGTATCATTTGTACTTGTTATACCGTGTTTTCGAATTTGTCATAGAGTCGTATGACGAAGCCTTAGATGGAATAAGACGAGTAGCTTGTGAAATTAAATCCTTTAAAACAAAAAAGAGGCGGATCATCACCGCCTCTTTTCTCAAATCAATCCCAAGCAAACCTCTGCTCTTTCCAGGGATCGCCATACATATTGTACCCATTCTTCTCCCAAAACCCTTGCTTATCTTTCTCCATAAACTCAATCCCACGCACCCACTTGGCGCTTTTCCAAAAATAGAGATGCGGGACGACGAAGCGCAGCGGCCATCCGTGCTCAGGGGTCAAGTCTTCACCGTTATGTTTCGTGGCGAACAGATTACCGCTTTTCATGAAGTCGACCAGCGGAATGTTCACAGTCCATCCGTGCTCAGCGTGCAGCATGACGTATTTCGCTTCCGGCTTCACCTTCACCAGCTTCAGAACTTCCTCCACGGGAATGCCTTCCCATTCATTGTCCAGCTTGCTCCAGCCTGTCACGCAGTGAATATCGTTGGTCGTGCCGCCTTTTGGCAGAGCCATCATTTGTTCGTAGGCCAGTGTTACTTCTTCTTCGACGAGACCAAAAAGGCGAAAACTCCACTCCGTAGACAGATCTGTATATTCCGGAACCTCTCCATAGTGCAGGACAGGAAAGCCTGTCGTCTGTTTTTGATTCGGTGGAATGCGATCGCGCTTGGTATCTGCCGCTGGGTTGATAAACATGTTGTTTCCACTCCCTCGAATGTCAGTCTCTTATTTTCCAACCCGCAAAAGGGCGTGATCTACCTTGATGCACATGTCCTGCACAACCTCGATGCCTTGATCTGCAACCAATTTAGCCGCGTCTTCGTTGGCAATGCCTTGTTGCATCCAGAACACTTTTGGCTTGTTCTGCATTTTCAATGCTTCCTCTGCAACAGGCATCATGTCTTCGCTGCGGCGGAACACATTGACGATGTCTACTGGCTGATCAATCTCAATCAGCCTCCCCAATACTTTTTCACCCAAAACCGTTTCACCCGCGATGACAGGATTGACCGGGATGATCGTGTAGCCCGCGTTCTGCATGGCTTGCGATACCATATAGCTGGTACGGTCCGGCTTGTTGGACAGCCCCACTACTGCGATCGTTTTTGCATCCTCCAGCAGTTGACGACGTGCTTCGTTGCTTGGATTTTGAGCCATGTGAAAACACTCCTTTTTATTTTGAATTTGGAAGTTGAACTACCTCTTATTTACTACGACTGGAAACGAATTCAACGATGGTCCGCGTCATCGCTCCGGTACCGCCAGCTGGTTGCATGTCGCCAGCACTTGCTGTGTACGCCGTACCCGCGATGTCCAGATGTACCCACGGTGTGTCGCCAACGAATTCTTGCAGGAAAACACCACCGATGATACCGTGGCCATAACGTCCACCCGAGTTTTTCAAATCGGCAAAACGGCTCTTGTTCAGGCTGCGGTACTCATCGAAGGTAGGGAGCTGCCACAAACGCTCACCTGCCACATCTGCTGCTTTCATCAGTTCATCCAACAGTACTTTATCATTAGTCATGGCGCCAGAGCAGAAATGACCGAGCGCGACCACGATACCACCTGTCAAGGTAGCGGCATCTACCAAGCAAGACACACCTTGCTCTTTTGCATAAGTGATGCAATCAGCCAGTACGAGGCGACCTTCTGCGTCTGTCGTAATGATCTCTACCGTTTTGCCGCTCATGGTCGTGATGACATCCCCTGGACGGAATGCCGTTCCGGATGGCATATTTTCCACGGTACCGACGACAGCCAGTACGTTTACTTTTGGTTTAATCTGTCCCAGTGCCTCCAATGCGCCGATCATCGAAGCCGCTCCACCCATGTCCGACTTCATGTCTTCCATGCCTGCTACTGGCTTGATGGAAATTCCACCTGTATCAAATGTCACGCCTTTACCGATCAGGCCAATGACATCGTCCCACGTGTCTCTTCCTTGATATTTGACTGCCACGACGTAAGGCTCAAGCTCGCTGCCTTGTGCTACAGAAAGCACTCCGCCCATCCCCAGCTCTTCCAACTTCGCTTTTTCCATTACTTCCACAGTCATGCCATAGCGCTCTGCTACCCCTACCATCGCATCCTTCAAAGCGCGTGGAGTCAAGTAGTTAGCTGGTTCATTGACGAGCGTGCGCGCCAGATTCGTCCCGGATACGAGCGCCGAACCACGTGCAACACCTGCCTGTACCAATGAAGCATCGGCATCTGCTGACAAAATTTGCACCGTCGCAATTGGGTCAGACTCACGCTTTGCCTTTTGACGATAGCCCTCGTAATTGTATTCGGCAAGTCCAAAGGCTTCTGTCACTGCCTGCGCCAGACGATCAGCACTCAGATGCTCTGTTGTTGGCAAATCAATAACTACTGTTTTGCCGTTGCCTTTTCCCACAACCGTTTTGGCTGCACGTCCCCATGCATTTCGGGCTGCGACGAAATCAAATTTCCCTGGTTCACCCATCCCGACGATCAACAGTTTTTTCGCAGCTACGTTGCTCATTCCGTGAACAACCGTAATTTCCTTTGCCTCACCCGTAACTTCCTTGTCCTGCTGCAAACCACTCAGACTGCCTCCAAAAGCTTCGTCCAATTCCGGGTATACTTGCGAAATCTCCTCACCCTTCCACAGCGGAACAATCAGTTCATCACACGCAATATTCACAAGCTGTATGCGTTTTTCTACTGCTACTTTCATATACTCTTCCCTCTTTCTGTGTGGTAGGATACTATATGGGCACATTTGTTTAACATGATGTGTCGACATATAAGCGCAAGGGTGGAAACGTCATGGCTTTTGCCTCTGTGTAAGAAATGACATCCTTTTCCGGCAACAATTTCTCGCATTCATCTATGTAACGAAGAACTCTTGTTACGTCCAGTCCCCAATGAACTGGCTGGTAACGGGTCAAATACTTTCGTGCATTGCCTAACATCCAGCGAGCACCTTTTATATTGCCGTACTCTTGGTGATACAGTCCGACTGACAATTGCAGCAATCCTTGCAGAAACTTGTCTGACTTATCTTCCATCCAGATGTCTTCCAACAGATCGTGGCATTCGTAGTATTCTCCATCATTGAATTTTTCAATGAACTGCAAATACTGCTCGGGATACCCCATGGATGCATGCCTCCGTTTCGAACCTTCCGTCTTCATGGTAACACAGATTGGCAATGACTTTACATCCAAACAAAAACTTCACGGATTAAGACAACGCCCTTCTGTTACAATAATCCTAGAGATAAGCGCACAGTAGAAAGGAATGGATTTTCCGTGGCGGATTTTTTTGAAAACTTCCCCTTATGGGCAGCACTGCTAGCCATAGGGATCGCCCAATTTATCAAAATTCCCCTCCATTTTTTTGCAACGAAAACGTGGCAATGGTCACTACTCATGAGTACAGGCGGTATGCCCAGCTCCCACTCTTCTGCGGTGACGGCACTATCCACAGCCGTGGGACTGCGTGAAGGCTTCGGCAGCAACATGTTCGCTATTTCCGCTATTCTCGGCGTAATCGTGATGTTTGATGCCGCAGGTGTCCGCCGCCATGCCGGTATGCAAGCCGTTGTCTTAAATAAGCTGGTCGATGAATTCAACCACCTGTTAGAAGGAATGAAATCGTTAAAAGTACGACCTAGCCAGGAAAAAGCAAAAAAACTGAAAGAACTACTCGGTCATCAACCGATCGAGGTTTTGATCGGCGGTTGGTTAGGCGTCATGATTGCGTTATTGCTCCATCCGTTTTTTTAAAGGAGGGCTCCCATGCGCATTGTTTCCATCTGTCCCAGCAATACCGAAATCCTTTATTATTTAGGCCTGCATGAGCATGTCGTCGGATTGGATGATCACTCTGACTGGCCGCTGGAGTGGCAGCATCTCCCCCGGGTTGGGCCCGATTTGACAATCGATATGGACCTGGTCGCTGCCCTCCAACCGGATCTGGTCGTAGCGTCACTCTCTGTTCCTGGCATGGAGAAAAATATAGAGGCACTGCGCGATAGAGACATTCCTCATATCGTCCTGAACCCTTCCCGGATCGCAGAAATCGCTCAGGATATCCGACTCGTCGGTGAGGCAACAGGAACACAGAGGCAAGCCGAGCAGCTTGCGGTTCAATTTGACGAAACCATTGAAAGCATCCGACAAAAGGCCGCGAAGTACGCTCAACGCCCGAAGCTGTACTGGGAATGGTGGCCGAATCCCATCTACACACCTGGTCAGGAAAACTGGCTGACTGATGTAAGTGAGATTGCGGGTGCCACTAATATTTTTGCAGATTATCCTGTCGCGAACGTCAAGGCTACCCGAGAAATGGTCATGGAACGCGATCCCGATCATATTTGTGTCGTCTGGTGCGGAATTGAACTGAAGCGAATCAAGCCTGACATGATCACAAACCGCCCAGAGTGGATGAACATGACTGCGATTCGAAACAATCAGGTCCACTTGTTGGAAGAGGGCCTTTATTGCCGCCCTTCTCCTCGCATTTTGGAAGGACTGGAGAAGCTGGTTGACTTGATTCATACAGAATGACAAAAAAACGTTCAAAGCCTGTGCCTTGAACGTTTTTTCTTTTTTTCTTTCATGCCACCGATGCGGCATCCATTTGTTTTCGTTAGTTGCTATTCAGTTTGTTGTTGGCCGCTGACGGGTTCCGCCATGGCTGCGATTCCTTTTTCATTCAAGCTATTCAGAAAAGCTTCCGTTACTTTGCCTTCGCCTTTTTTTACGATATACACGTCCACCGATTTTTTCCCCCATTGCGAGAATACGTCCTGCTTGGTCTCGAAATACAGGTCAATCTTATGGCCGCGAATCGCTCCACCCTTGTCAGCTACAACGCCATATCCATAACCGGGGATGTACAAAATGGTCCCCAGCGGGAAAACGCGCAGATCAGCTGCAATCGTGGAATAGTCGTCCCTACGAACTTTTACACCTGAATATGTAATGCCATAGGACGGGTGAGATGGATTTTTGCCCGTCGACTCGTATCCAGCATAGTAGCCGGTCGCAACTACACGTACTTTTGGATATTGATCGTGAAATACATCCGCTTTATCAATCACTTGAGTAAGAGAACTGGCTGATACCGTCCGTTTTTTGACGACATGTTGCCCCTCTTTCATTTCCTTGATTCCAAAAGTGGATGAGACTCCGTGGTCTCCCACAACATTATAGCTGTATCCATCGCTTGCGAAGGCCGTCAAGACCAGGATGAACAGCGCGACGATACTTACGAACTGCTTTCCATTCATTTCTTGGTAAACCTCCTCTCGTTTCTAGTCATGTCCCGACGAGGAGGAAAGTATACACAAATTTTGGTTGATTACAGAAATATTCAGTCAGTTATATGTTTTTCCAATAAAATACCAAAAGAAAAACAGGCCCGAAACAAAGGCCTGCTTGTACTTGATTAAAACATCCGATATCCTTTTTTGCGAAGCGTTTGAATGGTCCAGCCACTCGCCACTGTACCTGCCATACCGCAACCCAGAATGAGCGAATCCCATATTCCCGGAACGATTTGTTGATAGACAAGCGCACCTACAACTACACCCACGCCGATCACAACTGGAAACCATGTTGTTTTCAAAATCATGTTTAAAATAAACCCAATGCCAAACCCTAGCACGGAGAACAGAACAATGGATACCATAAATTGCATCAAGTTCATCGACGAAAAAGACCTCCTGCCACCTTCTCCACCTTTTGCCACTTTTTCGGCAAATACAGGAAAGACGGGCTATTTTCGGTATTAAGTGTAGCAAAAAGGCGAGGGATCGGTCAATAAGAGAACCCTATCGTATGTGTATGGCCTGACAGAAAAAACCGCCGATGCATTCGCTTCGACGGTTTCTATGCGAGGTTCCTTAATCACTATTGATGAAAAGAAACAGCTTCCTTCTGAGCTTCCTGTGTACCAGCTCCGTCACAGTTAGGACAATTCTCCGAGCCCCCCAGGAGCAGTTGGAAATACCCTTGGCCGTGGCAGTACGGGCACTGTTCTTGTTTTTGTCTCATGTTGAGCTCCCCTTTCGGCATACATGCGTGAGAATTAATTGCATGTATTTTCAGATTATTTTGATGTATCTAACTATATCAGAATTTCCCCTTGGTTCACAATACAGTTCATTGCGAAAAAACCATAAAAAAACCGCAATGTAAGCGGAAACATTGCGGTTTATCTAGTTTATTCGCAGTATTACTTAAAGATTTTATAGGATGTGTATTGAAAAATGGGATCGATATCAAATGATTGACCTGTCATTCCTTGCTCACGTTTGATATAGTCCGGCAATATGATTTTCAAATAAGTCGATGACAGCGGGTCTTGAAGCAGGTCCTGTATCGACATAAATCTCGCTTCCGCGATCTCACCTTCCTGCGGGCGCGGCTCCCCACCTATGTAATCCATCCAAAATACGACCATATTGTCGCTAATGGACTCCCGAATGACGCCAGAACGGATTCCCGCTACTTGTCGTACGACTGCCTCGACACCCGTTTCTTCCAACACCTCACGCACTGCTGCTTCATCTACAGTCTCGCCCTCCTGCACGAATCCCGCAGGAAATGACCATTGTCCTTTTAGTCCGCTGTACGTTTTTTTGACAACCAGTGCTTCTTGCCCGCGAATAACAATCCCGCAGGCGCCTAGCCAAACCTTCCCTTCCCGCATCCAGCTCGCTCCTTCCACGTCCTGGCTAAAGGAAACCCCCGGCTCTTCTTTGCCGGGGGTACCTATCAATCATCCTCGTCATCAAGGAGCCCATTATCGATCATGTATCGTAGATTTTCCCGATCCCTCTCGCGGCCCTTTTCCTTGAGCCGGTCGATGGCAGGCAGGATGAGAATATCTACTTCACGCTGTACATGCCATGCCAAATCGTGTCGCCCCTGTTCCTCCAGAAAAGCTCCCACTTCCATCAAGGCATTGTACCGATCCATCTCTTCGCGGACCATGAGCCCCCGGACTTGAATGCTCGCGTGACGCATCGTTTTACAGCTTTACTTTCTTCAGTGCGAGACCGACGCCGCCAATTTTGTACAAGTAGCGCAGGTCGCTCGCTTTTTTCATCATGGCTGCTGTGCTGCCGAACAGCTTTTTCGAACCAACTTGCCCGATGCCCTCACCTTTTCCAAGAGAGGCAAGTGTCCCTTGCAGATGCGGGATGAATTTTTGAGGGAGATCGCCACGGATCAAGGCAGCGAGATTCTCACCCAGCGTCTCGCCTTCCTGTACCGCGATTTGCGCAGTTGGCGGGTAAGGACGTCCTTCTTCGTTGAAGATCAAGGCACAATCCCCTACCACAAAAACATTCTCATGACCAGGCGCACGCAAATATTCGTCTACCTTGACGCGACCTCGCATGACTTCGAAGCCTGCTTTTTCCACGATACTGTTGCCGCGGACACCTGCTGCCCAAACCACCGTCTTCGATTTGATTTCTTCTCCGGTAGCCAACAGCACGCCATCCGGGGTGCACTGCTTGATCGGTGTTCCAATTTTGAACTCGATGCCTTTTCTCTCCAATACATCCATTGCGTATTGGATCAGCTCTGGATCAAAGCCAGGCAATGCAGTTGGTGCTGCCTCAATGCAGTAGACTTTCACCAGTTCAGGATCGACATCAAATTCTCGGCACAGCTCTGGCAGACGATCGCCGAGCTCTCCGCAAAACTCAATACCTGTAAAGCCAGCTCCACCCACAACAAACGTGAGGTAGTCCGTACGATCCGGCTCATTTTTAAATTTGGAGAACATGTATTCAATGTGCTCGCGAATATTGCGGACCGCATTGATACTGCGAATGCTAAACGCATGCTCCTTGAGTCCCTCAATTCCGAACGTTTCTGGCTCGCTACCCAATCCGATGACGAGATAGTCATACGCCAGCACCTCGCCATTTTCGAGCGTGACGGTCTGCTCCTCTGGCTGAATGGCTTGCACCGTTCCTTTGACAAAGTTGACTTTGTCTTTGTTCAAGATGCCATCCAGACTGACGCGAGCATGATCCGCTGGTGCTGTACCTGCAGCCGGCTCATGTAGCCAAGTCGTGATGTAGTGATAGTTGTGCTTGTTGACCAAGGTGATTTCCGCCTCATTGTAGTTGAGCTTTTTCTGTAGCTGCAACGTTGTGAGCAAACCACCGTATCCAGCGCCAAGAATCAGGATTTTGGGTGTACCCATCAGTATCCCTTCCAATCATGTATGATGTCATAGTTCATGGTAACTTTAGGAAGATTGTGCGATTTTTCACGTGGTCTGGTACCTATTAAGATGCCCCATTTCATGATCCTTGTAGTATCGGAATTATTGCCCTGTACTGCCATCCGAACCACTCTGTGAAAAAATGCACAAAGTCAGACGTAGAAAAATGTGACAATTTCTTTACAGTCATCCTCATCTTATCGGCTACCGATTGGATTTGCAAGGGTTTTTTGCCTATCATCTTTCGAATTTTCTCTCCTGTTTTTCCACTTGTATGGGTTATAATGGTTGAGGAGTTCGCTTACGATTAATTCGGAGGTGCTTTGGATTGAATTTTCTGCAAAAGGACGAGCAAATCTACGACATTACGATCATTGGTGGCGGCCCTGCCGGGTTATTTACCGCTTTTTACGGCGGGATGAGGCAGGCCAGTGTAAAAATCATTGAGAGCATGCCCCAGCTAGGTGGGCAATTATCCGCTCTTTATCCGGAGAAGTACATATATGATGTAGCCGGATTTCCAAAGGTTTTAGCACAAGATTTGATCAATAATCTGAAAGATCAGATTTCCCGCTTTCAGCAAACCGTTTGCCTGGAAGAGAAAGTGGAAAATGTCGTAAAAAAAGTAGACGATGTGTTTGAAATCACAACGGACAAAGGCACTCACTACTCCAAATCCGTAATCATCACTGCTGGGGTAGGAGCGTTTGAACCTCGCAGGCTGGAACACCCAGATGCCGTCAAATATGAAAAATCCAATCTGCACTATTTTGTTACCGATCTGAACTCCTTCAAGGGACAGCGTGTAGCTGTTATTGGCGGCGGTGATTCCGCTCTGGACTGGTCCCTCATGCTAGAACCTATCGCAAAAGAAGTATACCTCATCCATCGCAGAGACAAGTTCCGCGCACATGAACACAGTGTAGAAATGCTCATGTCCTCCAAAGTAAACGTCACGACACCTTACGAAATTGCAGCTTTGCACGGCGAGGAGCGCATCGAAAAACTCACGCTGGCCAATTGCACGACAAAAGAAGAAGTCGATCTGGAAGTCGACGCAGTCATTGTCAACTTCGGCTTCATCTCCTCTCTCGGTCCGATCAAGAACTGGGGGCTGGAGCTCGAAAAAGGCTCCATCGTGGTCGATACCCGCATGGAATCAAACATTCCAGGCATTTTCGCAGCAGGCGACATCGCAACCTACCCTGGTAAGGTCAAACTGATCGCTGTCGGATTTGGTGAGGCCCCTACCGCTGTAAACAACGCGGTTTCCTACTTTAATCCGGATGCCAAATTGCAGCCTGGTCATTCTTCAAGCATGGACAACTTCAAATCGTAAAAATGTTTCGTCCCTGTTGTGCCTCCGTTGGCTGCGACAGGGATTTTTCATTCCATTGCATAACCGCTTTTGTTGGCGTGCACAGTAGAAGCAACAACGAGGAGGCGATTACGCTTTGAATCATCTCTGCCCAGTTTGCAATGGCTTTACACCGCTCCAACAAACCTGTTCAACGTGCGGTCAAGCTCTGCAAGATGCAGGCCGTCTGTATGACTTTTATGGGAGCTACAGCCCGTACCGGGAGATAGACGATGCCAAGATGGACAACGGCTACATAGATCGTACGCGCCACCAATGCGTCCATACAGGCTGGTGTCCCTCCTGCCAAACCGAACAGGTGGTCTTCCTGGATGAATGGACCCCCGCTATGCTTGTAACCGATATGAAAAAGGACGCGTACCAGTAAGTCGGTCACGTCCTTTTTTTGTTCGAAACGTTATTTTTTCTTCATGGCCAGCTTTTCCGCCATGCGAGAATTGTTTGCTTGCATTTGTTCTAGCATTTGCTGAAGTGACTCCTTAATCTTGGCTGTATCGCCAGATTCGATCGCCGAGTCAAAAGCTTCGTGTGTTTTTTTCATTTGCTCGATCCGAGCTTTTCGGGCGTCACGCTCTTCTTTTGGCCCCATGTTTTTGTCTTTCCATTCCTTGAACTGCTTTTCCATCTGTTCGTTGGTTATTTCGCCCTTTTTCACCTGTTCATTCAGCTTGTTAATCAGTTGCTTCCGTTCTTCACGCTTCGCCTGCCACTTCGGGTCGTCACTTAGCGCCTCGAACTCGCTCATTAAACGATCACGTTCTTTAAACGTTGCCTGCCATTTCTCCACGCTATCCGGTGCATATTTTTCCGCTAGCAAGAGCATGTACATTTTTTGATGAACGCCTCTGTTGGAGCTGTTTCGCACCTTCATGTGCTTCTCTCCATGCTCATCATGGCTGTGAGTCGGCTTGATCACCTGGGCAACTGTTGCCGATACATCTTGGGCCAACGCAACACCTGGCATGGCGAGACCCATTACCAGCGCTGTTGTCATCATTCCTTGCTTCCACATCTTCATACGATTCACTCCTTCTGGTAGAAAACGTCTATCATTGATCCGTTAAAAAGGGCGCAACTCTTCTCTATCCAGCCCCAATAGCTTTACAAGACCCATTTGCTCGAGATCACTTTTTGTTTTTTCGGTGCCATACTGATAAATGAGTTGGTAGATGGCCCTCAGGTTGTCATCGTATTCGTCGTTGTCCCGATCCGGCATGTCAGACCATAGTGTATGCCCATGCATCCACATCATGAAATCCCCATGGACGCAGTTATTGAACAAGTCTCGCATCATGCCTACTTGAACATCGGTCGCTTCGATCTCAAAATCGTACGTGGCAGAGCCTTTTTCATCACGGATTTCTGCCACTGTCGTTCCTGCTTGTAAGGTCACGTAGTAGTGTTTCTTATCCAGTGTCACTCATCTCCTTTTTGGATCGCATCACCGACTTGAAAACTTTTCCTCCTTACCTTGTGCAAAAATCGTGAAAACATGTATATGACGAGCAAAAAAGCCCTCCGTCATGGGAGGACTTCTGCCTATTTGTTGCTAAGCCTATCTGTTACGATCGATCTTCTTTCCGCAAATTATGCCCGGTGTTCTCTCCCGTTTTCGGAGGAGTGCTGCGTGAGCCGGCGGATGCTTCTGTTGGACGTTTGTCTTTGTTGTTGTGCTTGGACATGTGGTTCCCTCCCTTACTCGTGAGTGGCTACCCATGTAGTATGTCCCTACCATTGAAATGAAAAAACACCTTGACTCGCTATGCAGGCCAAAGTGCTTGTTTGTTGTTATATTCCAATAAGAGAATCGAATTATTTCACGACTAATTTTGCAACCATTTTTCCATGATCCGGTCCACAGATCACGTTGCAAAAGATAGTGTACTCACCAGCTGTATCGATTTTCATCGTTTTGCTGCCATCTTTTTGCATGTCTACATCCAGCCCTTGGATACCAATACCGTGAAAGCCTTCTGTCGACTTGAAGTTGAGCGTGAACTCTTCGCCAGCTTTTACTTCAAAGGTTTCTTGATTGAATTTCCAGTTACTAGCTTCGATATTCACTTGTGTGCCAGTAGTCGCTGCAGGAGCCGCTGCATCCGTGCTAGCAGCTTGATCCTTGCCTCCGCCGCATGCTGTAATCAACATTGCAGACAATGCAACTGAAGAAACCAACAGACCCCACTTCTTATTCACAATGACCCCTTCTTTCTTCTTTTTCTACACTTCCATCTTACTCGATGAAATCAATCCAAAATCTGGGATCGTGTGAACGAACAGTGACGAATTGGGGAACGATTGATGAACACGAGCGCTCATGATCGATTGATCCCGTATACCGTGATCTCTGGAAAGCAATTCAGCCGGACTGGCAGTCTTGAAGTACCAAGCCCGCGACTGATGCCAAATACGCCAACGGATTGATCCTCTTTTTGCCCGACATGAAAATGCTTGTAGGCACCAATAGTCCAATTGAACAAGCGAACTTGTCCCCCATGAGTATGTCCGGTCAAGAGAAGGTCAGCTTTCAAACTCTCACTGTGAATCAATGAGATTATATTGGGAGAGTGGGCCAAAAATATCATTCCCATCAGGATACACAAAACAATCGTCGTCATCATTTTGGAACAATTCCCCTTCTCACCCGTCTTATGGTTAATAGGAGTGGATCAGTCATGATGCTTCAAAAAAATCGTGGTACCATAGCAGTTCTTTTCTCGATAGCGATTCTTTTTACCTTTTTCATCCACCCTTTCCCTGCGTCAGCCTGTAGTTGTGCCAGACCTCCCGACACACTAACGGCAAAGGACTTGTCTGCTGCTGTTTTTACAGGGAAGGTGCTACAGGTGAATGAGCGTACAGACTGGATTGGTATGCTTTCGTTTTGGGATAAACCAGTTCGGGAAGGTTTTGACGTTATGTTCGAGGTACAGTCCACTTGGAAAGGAGTAGATCAGCAACAAGTCTTGATTGTCACCGATGGGCTTGGAGGCGCATGTGGCATTCCTTTTCAATTGGGGCAAGAATATCTTGTCTATGCGTTTTATGGGGAGCTAAATGAGCTAGAAACCAACATCTGTACACGAACAGTCCTCAAAGCAGATGCAGGAGAAGACTTGCAAGTATTGGGGTCTGGTACAGTGCCTGTCCCTTCAGCAAATCTCAATTGGAATGATTATTTTGCCATAGTTATTGTTATTGTCATCATCATCTCAGGAGGAGTCTTGTTCTACCTCTTTTGGTTCCAAACAAAACGGAGACGATAGATCACCTCGTCTCCGCCCTCATTCATTTCATGGAAGATAAGCCTTTGCACGATACTCCGAGAGATTAAAGGACTGCCAGCTATTGTCCTCATACAAAATCTCTTTTCGCTCCTGTAGCATCTCCATAAACCTCTCTTCTACCTTTTTATCCCGCACAAGCTCTATAACCACTGGTATGGCGTCATAAGACAGCTCGCTCAGATACTCGATGTCGATGTGTCCAGTCGCATGATAGCGCTGTACATTGTTTTTGGCAATGATGACGTCCATATTGATGTAGTTCAGAATGACGTAACTCACTAGTGTCACAATCGCGTAATACTTGATCAGGGAGAAACCGTCGCGCCAAATTTTCAAGAGAGCAATGATAAACAACACAAACAGAAAGATCATGAAAACGTGAGCTAACAGCCGCGTATGCGTATACCCGTAAGCATCCTCATACAGTGAGAGGCGAAAATAGGCGGACACGAGCATGAAACCTGTGCAAATCGTCAGCATACTCAGCAGAACTTGAATGATCCGGTAGAGCATTGGTTTTGCCCGTGATGCAAAGTGCATCGTACATAGGAGAATCAAGAAATTAATAACAGTAACCGTCACCAGCTCATTGAAGCCATTTCTAGCATACTCGGCGTACGTCAATTCATCTGGTAAAACTCGCTTTGCCCCGCTGAACAAATACGAAATCTGAATGTATGTAAACGCTGTGTACACCATATTGATGATCGCCAGAATCGTTACAAGGATAACCCCGTCCCAGACGATCTTCTTTTCTTCTTCAGGCACAGGCAATTCCACTACTTCTTCTCGTTTCCCGAAAAGAGAATACATGTAAGCAAACACGAGGATCGTAATGATCGCGATTAGCATCATTCGAAAGATTGCTTCAAGTGAATGGACATCAATGACCCTTCGCGGTATTTGACCCAGAAAATGTCCAAACACACTATCCGCATTCGAGAGCAAGGAGAGTACAATCACCAGCAGAGGCACCGAGATGCCGATTCCGATGAAAACCTTCTTCATCACCCCATACTTCTCCTGGTTCACCCTACCCTTGATCCATTCCTTTGACAACCGAAAAGGCATCCGCATATACTTCGGGGTGAAAAGGAGCAGCATCTCCAACATCTCCATGAAAAAGCCTGCCTCATACCATTTCGCTTGATGACGCTTGGTGATCAGAATCGTTTGGATCACGAATAAAAACGGAATCAATAACAGGTTGAACAGATGAAAATGCGGATTGGAAAATAGAAAAAAGGTAAAGGCCAATAGAAAAATCGGAAGCGTCCATATCCAGTCGAATACTTGCTTTCGAGAAAAGCGTATAGGAATGCGTTGCCTAGCCTGCCAAATAAAAAGACCATACAAGCCGATTACGAACAATAGATAAGAGATGCCAAATCCTTTACCGTAAAACATCCAGTCAAACAGTAAGCCGATCCCAAATGCCCCCAGCAATAGCCACTGTAAGCCTTTTTGTTCTTGCGTAACATCAGCCACCTTTTTCACTCCTTACTCATGCTTTTTCCTTAAAAAAGTCAAGAGCAGACTCCAATAAGGAGCTGCTCTTGTAAATACGCGCGCATCTGGATAAATGTTACATTTTTGGTTAGGTGTATCTATTTTAAATTCTGGGCAATCATCAGTAAATCTTTTTTCGTCAGAACAGGATTCATGGCAACCACTTCGATGAGTCTATTCTTGTCCTCTTGATAGACCTTTACGACCTTTTCTTCGGTTCCATCCATTAGCTTGCCAGCTATATACAGTCCCTCATAGTTTTGCACTTTCACTTTTTCTACGATGGCATCCTGTCCTGCTTCTTCCTCGATGTATTTCACACCTTCAAAATTCGTGATGGCGATGTATACGTCCCCGTCCCGCTCTTTTCCTTCACTCCCTTTGTACAACGTATAGACTCTATCAAAATTTGACTTAGGAGATACCTTTCGCACAACGATTTGCTTCTTCTCGTTCTCTGCTTCCTTGTACATTTCTTCGAATAATTCTGCTTGGCTATAATCAAATGGGTAATTTACATGCCCATTTACAAATTTGTAACCACCCGCTAGCTCAGCTGGTACCTCATAAAAGCTCCCCACTTCTTTCTGTAGTGGCGGTGTGGATTCATGAATAACAGGAATATAGGTGAAAGAAACACGTTTTTTCGGATTATCTGGGCCAGCCATATATACAGCTGCTCCCTCTCCTGGCTTAAGCGAATCCCTTACATCTTGAAAACTCTTCCAGTTTCCAGATTTACTTTGCGGTTGTGGAGTAGCAGTCTGCTGCACTTTTACAACGGCTTCCCCTTTTTCATTCTTCAATTCGTATACCTTCATGGCTGCATATGCGGATGTTCCCCCAAACACAAGAATCGCTGCGATAAGTAATCCCCATCTTTTTTTCACTTGCTTCCCCTCCGACCTCATTTTTTGTTCCTTCATTTTTTGAAGGACCTGTTCCTTGACATCGAAATCATCGGCGGCGGCAGTTAACTGTTGTTTCCAATCATCGGGTTGCTGAGATCGAGTCATGTCTATCACCGCCTTCATTCACGAGCATGTAGGATTTGCACTTTTTCAATGCCCGTTCATACTGTTTGCGCAGCGTAGCTGGCTTCGTATCAAACAACAAGGCCAGCTCGTCGTAGCTTCGGTCTTCCACCACACGCAAAATCAGGAGATTACGCTCCTTTACAGATAGCTTTGCTATTGCTACATGAAGAGGGTTGTTCAAATACTCCGTATCTTCTACCTTCTTTTCTCCCTCATGGCGACTGACCGTCTGAATCCCCGCTCGCAAAAAAGTGAACACACGATTCAGCTTCGCTCTGTTTAAGAGGTTCAGACAATGATGATACGCAATCTTATACATCCATGCCGAAAAAGAAACAGTGTGCCGATAGCTGTCCAGCTGCTCGAATGCTTTCAAGAAAACCTCCTGGACAGCATCCTCCGCTTCCTGTCGGTGTCCCAGCATGTGATAGCAGTACACGAACAACGGCTTTTGCATCGCATCGATGATCAAACCAAATTGGTCGATATCCCCGGCTCTGACCTCCTTTAGCGCATGCTCCATTTCGTTATGATCCAATCCCTCTCACCTCCGATTCGCACGTATAACAAACAAAGGCGTCATTTTGTGACACGATTTGGAAATTTTTTAACCGAATACTCCCAACAAAAAAACCTCTTCAACTCATGCGCAATATCTGCACAAGTCAAAGAGGTTTCTATTACTCTTAATCACCAAATACTAGCAAAAGGCCTTAGTCGTCACATTTCTCCGCTTTACCTTCAGCGAGTGCCGTCTTAAACGAAGATCCACAGCCACAAGAAGCGACTGCATTCGGATTCTCGATGGAGAAGCCTCCGCCCATCATCGATTCCTTGAAATCAATCTCTGTACCTTTAATGTATGGATAGCTGTCCTTGTCGACAACAATTTTCACACCGTTTTGCTCGAAGGTCTCGTCGCCTTCTTTTATCTCTTCGTCCCAGCCCATCCCGTAGGTAAAGCCGCTGCAACCACCAGTTCTGACACCTACCCGTAAAAACACATCGGGCTTACCTTCTGCTGCCAGCATTTCTTTTACTTTCAGACTGGCGCGCTCTGTCAATGTAATCATGCTTCTTTCCCTCCTTCACAGGCTCATTATTCCTGCACTTGTTACAACCAGTATATTCAGTTTACTAAGAAACGCTTCTTCCCACAAGGTTCCCCTGCACTTTACGCGTTCATTCTTTTCAAAATAAAAAAGAAGGGTTTCCCCTTCCTATGCAAAATGTGCATTGTTTTCCATTAGATAAAATCTATAAGCTTTCTTCCGGTTCCCTGCCTTAGACAGACTATGATCGATCTGGTTCAGTTCGTTGTGTAGTTGATCAATTTGTATACTGTATTCGAGGACATCTGGATGATCTAACCCAAACTCTAACCCCATATATACCATACGCTGTCGAAGGAGTTCGATTTTCTCGAGCAAAACGTCCCGCATTTGAAGCTCCTCCTAGTAATAGATCAGGCTTTCTTACTATATTTTACAAGAACAGCTAGAATTTCGCAAACAAAAATTCCTTTATTTCCGAAAATATACCAAAAATACGACGGTAATTGTTATATTTTTACATCCGCACCTTCCTTCTAGAGAGTTGGAGAACTTATGATATTGTTCGTACTTACCAAGAGGTTTATAATATAGGTGCTCTTGTTGCCCGAGATTTACTCTATTCCTAAGAGCCTTTCCACTCCCATGGAACGAATATCGATTGGGTATGACTGGATTAAAGCTCTTTCATCTAAGAACCATTGACTTTGAAAGGAAGTGTTTGGAATGGCGCTTGAAACGATTGCCATACAAGACAAATCTCTCGCCGGAATCGCAGAAAAAGTTATGCATGGCGAAAGACTTACCTTGGAAGACGGTGTCACCCTTTTTAATTCCAACGATCTTTTGACGATTGGACAATTGGCTAACGTTGTTAACTATCGCAAGAATCAGGATAACGTTTACTTTTTGCAAAATCTGTACATCAACCCAACGAACGTATGTGAAGCTCATTGCAAATTCTGTGGCTTCCGCCGCGATGAAGGGGATGAGGGTGCCTACACGATGAGCACAGATGAGTTGCTTCATTATGTAGAAACTCGCTTCCATCCAGGTATCCGTGAATTCCATATCGTAGGCGGACATAACCAGCACAAGCCATTTGAATACTACCTCGACACCATTCGTACCTTGAGAAAAGCGTACCCGGATGTAACGATTAAATCGTATACAGGTGCAGAGATTGAGTTCTTCTCCCGCATTTCCGGTCTATCCATCCGCGAGGTTTTGCAAGAGCTGATGAAAGCTGGTCTTCAAAGCCTTACAGGTGGTGGCGCTGAAATTTTGACTGAGCGCTATCGTATGAAAATGAGCCCGGAAAAAGCAAGTACAGACATGTACCTGCAAGTACACCGCACGGCTCATGAGTTGGGCTTGAAAACACATACCACCATGCTGTACGGCTCCATCGAGACATTGGAAGAGCGCGTGATTCACATGCTCCGCCTGCGCGAGCTGCAAGATGACACAAACGGCTTCATGGTGTTCATTCCATTGGCTGTTCAACCGATCAAAGCAACAGCTGGTATCAAACGCCGCAACTCTGCCATTGATGATTTGAAAACAATGGCGATCAGCCGTCTGATGCTCGATAACTTCCAGCATATCAAAGCATACTTCATCAACATCGGTACCCAGCTCACACAACTTTCTCTGCAAATGGGAATTTCCGATGCTCACGGAACCTTGATCGAGGAGCGTATCAGCCACTCAGCCGGTGCACTTACCCAACAAGCTCTGACTGTAGATGAGTTGGTTTGGTTGATCAAAGGCGCAGGAAAACGTGCGCTGGAACGCGATACCTTCTACAACGTAATCAAAGAACATTAATCCATGAAAAAAAGCTGATGCTCCCTTTCACTTGGGCATCAGCTTTACTATTTTGAAACATGCACGGTTGATCATGCTCCCCAATGAACATCCTAAGAGAACAACCTAAAGAGGAAAATCTGCATTCAGCAACTCTTCTTCCTCACGTAATTTCTTCTTGATTTTTACCAGTAATTCATCGGCTGTTGGAGCTTGTACCAATGTGCCGTTTACGAGCGCGAATGGCTCCATGTAGCATTCACCGCAATACCCCAGACAGCCGTACTCGAGTACGTCCACGTCCAGATCAGGATCATTTTCCAATGCATCCACGACGGATTGCGTATAGGAGGAAACATTGCTCGCGCAAAATTCTACTAGTGGTTTCATCTATTGTCACCTACCGATTATTTCGACATCATCACGTACTTTATTGTACCGCGACTTTGATAAAAATCCAGCGGAGAAAACGGGAAAAAGATTCTGCTTGCATTTTTAGTGAAAGAGACTAAAAATAGAGTGGGTGCTGTAAAAAACGGACAGAAGAAAGGACTAGACCTTCTATGAAACGACTTGTGATCCTTGGAGGAGGATACGGGGGTCTTCGTATTATTGAGCGAGTCCTGTCCCCTGATTTACCAGATGACGTGTTTATAACCCTCGTAGACCGTATGCCGTTTCATGGCTTGAAAACAGAGTATTACGCTCTGGCGGCAGGTACTACACCGGAATCTCACCTGCGTGTTAATTTTCCAAACGATCCACGCCTGACCGTCAAATACGGTGAAATTGCTGGTGTGGAATTGGACGAGCAGGTCGTCAATTTTACTAACGGGGACACCCTCTCCTACGATTGGCTTGTAATCGGATTGGGTTGTGAGGATCGTTACCATGATATCCCTGGTGCTGAACAATTTACGTGTTCGATTCAATCCATGGGAGCTACCCGCAACACATACATGGCAATCAATAATGTGAACCCATACGGCACGGTTAGCGTTGTGGGTGGTGGTCTTTCCGGGGTGGAAATGGCTGCTGAGCTACGCGAGAGCCGTCCCGACCTGAATGTACGCATCATCGACCGCGGTCAAAGCATTTTGAGCCCATTCCCGAAAAAGCTTCAGGAATACGCATCTCAATGGTTCATTGAGCACGATGTACAGCTTGTTTCCATGGCGAATGTCACTAGCATCGAGCAAGGGATCGTGTACAACCACAACCAGCCTGTTGAAAGTGATGTTATCGTATGGACAGCAGGTATTCAAGCGAACAAAATCGTGCGCTCTCTGCCGATCGAAACAGATAACATCGGACGCGCCAAACTAAATCAGTATCATCAAATCCAATCCCATACGAACGTGTATGTGGTGGGTGACTGTGCAAGCACCATCATCGCGCCAAGTGCACAAACAGCTGAGATCCAGGGCGATCAAATTGCCTTGATGTTGAAAAAAGACATCAAAGGTGAGGAGTATCCAGCTTCATTGCCTGCTCTCAAGCACAAAGGCTTCCTCGGTTCCCTCGGCAAAAAGGAAGGCTTTGCCAGCATGGGGAAAATGTCTCTAGTCGGTCAGATGGCTCGTGTCATCAAGAGCGGTCAGCTATGGATGTACAAAAAGCATATGGGATAAAGCACAAGCCTGTTGGCCGGATGGTCTAACAGGTTTTCTTTTTGTATCATCTAAGGAACCTGGCTGATCATCGAGGTTCTATCGTCAAATAATTCGAACAATAAAACAACAAAGCTTATTCCAGACTTTCTTTTGGAATAAGCTTTTTGCTTAGAATTATATCAAATCCGTTTATAACGAGATAAGAATGACTCTACATCATTGTACAGCCCGCCCTGATTGGCATATTTCACGTAATTTTTGACTGTTCGCAGCCAGTCAATGGTAGAAGGATGTGTGGATGCAATGGATTGCTTCAAATCATTCATCTGGATTGGGCGTTCAACACCTGACTTCATAATTTCCGCGATCACCATTTCTGTAGCAATCTCGACGACATTCTCGATGTCTGCCCCAGAATACAGGTCCGTTTCCTTGGCTAACCAGTCGTAATCGATCTCAACCACTGGACGTTCGGCCAGCTTGATTTGAAAAATGGTCTTCCTCGCTTCTTCATCTGGAGGTGAGACAAAAATCATCTTGTCGAAACGACCCGGACGTTTAAAGGCAGGGTCTACATCCCATGGCATATTGGTCGCACCGATGATGAGCATCTTATCTGTGCTGGTATCAATCCCTTCGATCTCGGTTAAGAGCGTATCAACAACTGTCCGCATCGTATTAGACGAAGCACGGCTGCGATTGTAACCGAGCGCATCCATTTCATCGAGGAACAGGACACTCGGCTTGTTCGCTCTCGCAGACGAGAAGATCTCTCGGAGGTTTTGCTCACTAGCGCCGATATAAGGATCGAGAATATCCGAAATATGTATGGGCACAAAGCGGGCACGGCATTCCCCTGCTGTGGCTTTGGCAATGAACGTTTTCCCGCATCCTGGAGGCCCATACAGGAGGATTCCACCCCCTATTTTTTTCTTGAAGAGCTCGAACAGTCCAGGAGACACAAACGGCTTGATAATTTTCATATGAATGGCATTCTTCACTTCGTGCAAACCACCAACATCCTCGAAGGTCACGTGATCCTTCACCTTATCCCGTCTTCCTACTTGTCCGCCAGGAATGACTTGAAATGAATTGTGGTCATCATGAAGTTGTTCCTGGTTATCCACTTCTTGGGTAGCTTCTGAGGCTCCTACCATAGCCTTTTGTGGCATGGAGCGCTGGCTAATGGAAGACTGGCTAGATGTAGTGTTTGCAGAAGCAATCTTTCCTAGCTCTACTATGATTTGCTGCTGAAGTGCATGATCGCTATAACGAAGCGCCTGGGTGAACGCTTGCAGCGCTTCGTTATTTTTGTTAATCTGCGCATATTCCAGACCTAACAGATACCATGCAGACCCATTTTCCGGATTGCTTTCTGCCATTTGCTTGACGACATCGATTTTATTCAAACGAAATTCCTCACTTTACAAACAATTTATAAACAAACCCCGAAATCCACGTGTAAACATTAAAGATGAGCAGAAAGAGAAGAATAGCCCCAAATGCTGGTGGATACAAGTAAATAGCCAGTAAAATGAGCCCCACACTCGCTATCCATGAACCAATAGGTCCTCCCAGCTTACGCACAATCCGGTTCGGAAAAAATAGGAAATGGGTCTCCTTTTCAATTCCGTCCAGAAGTTCCTTTACTCGCGAATTTGTCGGGTCTAGCATAAAAGCTTGGACCAGAGCTTCCTTCGCTGTTTTGTAATCATCTCGAAAGTAAGCCTCTTCTCCAATTTTGATTAGCTTGTACAAATCGTCTTCGGCTACTTGCATATACCCTGTCAGCGCTTCGTGCTTTTCTTTTTTCTTTCCGTCGATCATGCTCATATAAAACTGGTATTGCAGTACGGTTGAGTCCATCGGGTCTAGGCGTTTCGCTTCTTCCATCAGCAGCCTGGCCTTTTTTAGATGGCCCGTCTCGTACATCAAGAACGAATACGTAGCAATGATACTCGGTTCGCTGGGGTTTAAGGACAACGCAAAAAGCATCGCCTGCTCCGCTTCATACCATTCTTTTTGCTGTATCAGAATCAGTCCAAGGGTATTATATACATATTCTGTGACCAAGCCCTCATTGATGGCGTATGTACAAAGCTCATAGGCTTCTTCGTAATTGTCCAGTTGGTATTCACAATATGCCATCATATACAGCAGCCTGGGATGCGTTGCGTTTTTGGCCAATACCTGCTTAAATTGTTCTCTTGCCTGTTCATAGCGCCCCATCTCATAGTAGTGCTCGCCTAGCTGATAGAGGACAGAACTCTCCAAAACTTCAAGATCCATATAATAATGGCACTCCTTTTACTATATAAGCCACTTCGAGCATCCTGCCTACGAAAGAGCACCCAATAGCTGTTTGGAGCATTGGCTGAATTGTGGCATGGATTCCTTTATGAACCTTATATCTTCGTTCCATTAAAAAGTAATACGCAATCCCAATCCATGTCCCTAAAAAAAATCGGAGTATCCCTAGTGGTAAGACGAAATAAAGAATAATTCCCACTACCAAAATGATGCTACGCAACAGAGGGTTAGCCCGTAACCATACTGCATTTTGCATCCCCAACACAAGCGCGGGTAAAAAACCACCAATCATACATGCATACAGATAAGAGGTCAGATTGTACGATTTGGTTTCATAGTTTACACCAGGCTTCAGACTCGGTTGAAACAATTCTGGATTCATTCATTCACACTCTTTCTTTAACTAATCAACCAACTCAGGCTGGAAGCGCTGGGCCAATAATCGGGTCGCTCTCGCAGGATCAATCTCATACACGAGCAGTTCCTCGCTCCCTGAAGCTGCGACACACAGTCGTTCCCCCGTAGGCGAAATCAAAGCCGTTGTCACCTGTTGATTCGGAATCGCGTAGTTCACGCTGGCAAAGTAGATGTTGTTTTCCAAGCTTCGGCAAACCATTGCCCCGTTGTAAAAATCGGGATTGCTGACTTCCCCTGTAAACATCGGATGGAAAACGATACTTGCCCCGCGGCGTGCCGCCCACCGTACCGTCTCTGGATACCGCCATCCTTCATGACAGATGACAATTCCAAAAGCCACGCCTTCCATTTCAAACAACTGGCGCCCTTCACCAGGAACATAATCGAACAGATCCTCATCTGGATCAATCTGATTTTTGATTTGCATCCCGAGGTCTTCTCCACTTTTTCCGATGACAAAGGCGACCAGATGATACCCGCGCTCATCCTTCCATTCTATCGGCAAAATCACGGCGAGCTTGCATGCCTTTGCCATCGCACGAATCTCCCCTAGTGCTCCCAGCTGAATCTGGTGATCGTAGGCTTCCACTTCATAGCCTACTCCTCGCAGCCCCGGAATGACGGATTCAGGAAAGCAAATCAGATCGCAGTTGTGGTTGGCGGCATTTCTCATCTGCTGCTTAATGATCGCAAGCCCCTCCGCCGCTGATTGGGGAAACCTCGTCTGGGCCAAACCTATTTTCATGGGTAGATACCTCTTCTATGTTAGATTTCCTTTTATCTTTGTGAAAAATTCAAATGTGTCAGCCTGTTCGGGCAGAGCAGACACCTGTGCATCCCCTAGCTCGAGGATGGTCCACGAGCCATTTTCCAGCTTTGCGATGTCCATGGTAAAAAAGCGGCTCTTAATTTTTTTCGCTACCTCTAAAAATGTCTGGAGGTCTGGCGGCGTATCGTCATATTGTCCTTCTTCCCAGTAATTTGCCATGTACATGGGTTCGCCATCCAAAAAGAAAACGCGATATTCCTGAGATAATGGCATGTTGCTCTGCGAGTGATGGGTCAAAAATTGAAGCTTCACAAATTCTCGAAAGACGATTCCCTCATTCAACTCATCCTGCTGCAGCTCCAGAAATCGATTGGTCACTTGCTGTACCTTTTCTTTATCGGAAGCATCGGGGATATAGCAAGCCTCATTCCAATCGTGCTTTCGAGATTTTACAAAATCTTTGATCATAATCGGAGACTGACCAAATCTATTTACGATCCGATGCACGCTCTCAAATGACGCGTCTATCTCTTCCTTATACAGCCAGACCGAAAGCGGTGTGAAATCTTTGATGACTTCATAAGATTCAGGCAGGTAATGGCAATGCACGTACTTTTCGGGTGTATTGATTAACTCTATATTTTGGGCTAGCAGGGCGTTGTACAATTTTTGGTACAGGAATGGTTTTAGCATCCATCCCCTGTAGATAGCCGTTACTTTTTCAGGAGCGGGTTGTATTTGTTTCACAGCCGCTAACGGGTTGTCATGGTATATCAGTTGTTCCAAGCTGATCAGATGAATGTCCAAGCCGAGTTGTTTTGCGCACGTATACTCATATTCGTAGGTTTCATCGACTTTGTTTTCTTGAAATGGCTGGCTGCAAAATAAGACTTTCATCTGCACGATCCTCCTCCAGATGCTAGAGAAAAAGTAAGGAAAAAACAGGGATTTTCTATATCCTTCCATTATACAAAATAATTCTTTCCATGCAAAAAAACCGTCAAGATTAGTCCTGACGGTTTCCTCATTTTGCTAGTTTATCGCTTTTGGACACGTAAAACGGGTACTTTTTTCGGTTCAAAGGTGTCTGCCAACACCTTCTCATGGATGACATTCAGCTTGAGCAAACTCGAAATTTTCCCGGTATCCGCCTTCGACATGAGGCGCCAAAGCGAAGGATCTGGCAAGGCGTTGTAGAGGCGATCATCATTGTATTCTCGCCGCTCCTGATAGGAGATCAGCAGCTTGAATTCGCCTTCCTCTGCGCTGCCTGCTTCGCTGTAAGCTTCAATCAGTTTCCCCCGCAGCTCGTTCAACTCTTCCTCTACCTGCTTTTGAATTTCCTTCAACTCGTAGTAGCGAGCAATCGGTTGGTCCATCCGCTCTTCCTCCTTTGGTTACCCCTGTACCCAAAATCCATATGAGAAAAAGTCGGTTAGTAGAACCATTCGCTGGTAACGAAAAACAGCCTCCTTTTTCATTTCCGTCATGAAAAGGAGGCTGCGTATCAAGCTCTACAATTTTTACTTTTCAATCATCGTGTTGATCGCTTCACCCGGGTGTTTTTTCAAGAAAGTAGAATACTCTACTTCCCATGGATTCCATTTGCCGTCACCTTGGTAGCCCCAAACAGAATTAATGCGGGAAACGGTATCTGTGTTGTTCATACCTACAAGTCGTTGCTCTCCTACCAGCTCAAATGTACCGTTCGCATCCATATCGACTGGAGTCAGGGAACCGAATGGATAGGAGAATACAGAAACAGCATCTTCTGTTGGCTGTACTTTGCCTGCTTTGTCATACAGCTTGGCAGCTACGTATACATCCTGGTTGGCACTCACATCAAGCGTCAGCGGCTTATCCAGATGGAAGCCTTTGCCTTCTACTTTAAAGCCATCTACGAATTTCCCCTCGTACCGGATTCCTTCGTTTTCCTTTTCACCAAAAATCACGGCTGGCTTGTTGTTTTCAAAAGTAGCGATTACGTGGCTGTAAACACCGCCGCTTCCGCCAGTCGCTGTTTTAACGAAGGCATCTGCAACATGATCACCCGTGAAGTCTACGAGAGTCAGCTCGCCTTCATAGCCGCCCAGCTCTTTGATATCCGTTTGACTATAAGCGCCGGATTTTCCGTCTTTCACTACGATGTTCATATTGGAAGCATAGATGTCATCTGCTTTTTCCTTTTGGCCGACCAGATATACGATGTCATCCTTTTTATCGCCATTGACGTCAGCCGTTTTTTGATCGATCACATAGGTGTTTTTGTCGAGTTTCAGTTCAGCCGCAGCCGAGAAAAGCTTTCCTTTTTCAGAGTCTGCGTGAGCTACTTGTGTATTCATTGCAGAAAATCCAGCTACGCCTACAACCCCTGCAAGCAGCAAATATGTAACAGGCTTCATCCATTTTTTATTCATCGTTATGGCCTCCACTAAATGGTAAGTTATTGGTTACATTTACTACTATAGGACGACGCCTGTTCCATTTCGTTACAAAAGGTTTACGAATGATATACAAATAGTAAACAGCCCATTACTTGACGTTATCTAACACACTTTTGATAATGGCTGGCGAGTCTTGACGAATGTTCAGATTGTAATGCTATCTGACTGCCTGATAGACGGCATCTACGTTTTTGCTGCTTTTATTTTTGCGATAGGCAGCCACTTGCTTGGAAAACTTCGGATGGTGGATGAGATCACGGCTCCAGTCCCATACGCGGGGCTTCATCGCATCCTTGCGTGCCAACTCCAGCATCTTGGGGAAACGCGGAACGAAATACTGAAAAATTTTTCCCCTTGCATTCTGGTATTCCTTCGTTTCATCGATGGAGTACTCTCCGTTGTCCTTATATGGTTTGCCATTCACAAGGATGAACTCACGGAGTTGAACAGGCAGCATGCCATCTAACAGCTTGACTTGGTAATACTCCCAACCCTCGGCCGTCTTTTTCCCCGGCAGAACGAGCGTGATAAAGTGAAACAAGCGTTCATAAGCATATTCCTGCCCGTATTCGTTCGGACCAGGGTCCATGCTAAGTGGTGACTTTGGATAAATGTATCCTTCTTTATCGACTTCAAATCCAGGCAAGCCTACCTCGACTGCCCACCGAACGGCAACATTCTCCGAGTCCTTCAGGTCAATCCCCCCATGATAGGGTCGGGTTGCTCCAAACATACGGTAGAGTACCGTTGCGACGAATTCCTTCGTTGCCATCTCATCATCAATTTCGTCAGGCATGACGTATCCAGCCTGGATGAGTGGCTTCAGTCGAGCATCCATATGGATTTGGGCACGACTTTGGATTACTTGTTCGTCTTCACTTGTTAGACGTTCGAGGCTCCTGATCCGATTGTCCAGCTCAGCCAGATTCACATCTGCGGGATAAGCTGGGGGAAGTGTTCCGATAAAATCGTACACATTCCATAGAAATCCTTTTTTCGAGGTTTGAAATTTCAGGTTATAAGAGTAGTACATTTTGTTTAGTGATTGTGGATCACCACCACCATGCATGTCCGAGTCACCAGACGAATAGGGACGCACCCCTACTGGAAGCGGTTGCGGATTCGTAATAGAGACCATCTGTTTATTCAAAAACAAGTACTTTTCCGGATTCGGCGGTAGCTTGTATGTAATCTGATAGGTAGCTGCTGCTGCCTGCGTTTGAGGCAAGGGAGCAGTTAACATACCGGCAAAGCAAATTGTACATGCCAGAGCACCGATCACCATTCTTTTCCTATTCATCCCAAAATTATCCTTTTTATCATAATACTCAGTAGACGAAAAAATGAACAATGTCGTTTCTCACAGATAAAAAAAACGACCAGGCTCATGCATCTGGTCGCTGTAAAAAATGTTTGTGGTTGCTCTTATGCTGTTATTCGGCATCGGCTGTAGAAGCAATCGGCTGCACGCCCATGTTCTCCAGCTTTTCATAGATATCCTTTAATTTCGGATTTCCCTCACCGACAATTTCCCCGGAAATTACGACAAGCGGATACCATAAATCTTCCTCGATAATGCGATTCGCCCAGCTTTTGTCATCGTCTGTCTGCGGCTGTTGAAAGTCGCTATAAACGATGCGGATGCTGTCACTCCCATATTTGCGAGAGAGTGCCGCCTCCAGCCACTCGGCTGTTTCCTTTGCAGATGGCAAATTGACGCAGCTTGCGCACAATTGCTCTGTCCCAAAAACCTTGATATCGACAGTCACTATATCCGCCCTCCCCCGGGTCAGCTAGCTTAGGACAATGCTTGTTCCAGGTCCTCGATCAAGTCCTGAACATCTTCAATACCAACAGAGATGCGCACCAAGCCATCCGTAATGCCCAGCTCAGCACGGCGCTCTGCCGGGATAGATGCATGTGTCATGCGTGCAGGTACGCTGATCAAGCTCTCCACTGCACCCAGTGATTCAGCCAACGTGTAGTATTTTACCTTTGCCAACACTTCGTCAGCACGCTCTGCGCTTCCTACGTCGAAGGAAATCATACCACCAAAGCCACGAGCTTGCTTTTGAATCAGCTCATGACCAGAATGGCTGGACAGTCCAGGGTAAATGACGCGTTTGATGTCACTGCGCTCAGACAGCCATTTTGCTATCGTACGTGCGTTGTGCTCATGCTCTTCCATCCGAATTCCCAGCGTCTTCATACCGCGCAGCAAGAGCCAAGAATCTTGTGGCCCGAGCACTCCGCCAATTGCATTTTGCACAAAATGGAGGTCTTCGCCCACTTGCGCATCTTTTGCTACGACCAGACCTGCTACTACGTCGCTGTGTCCGCCCAAATATTTCGTTGCGCTATGGAACACGATGTCAGCACCGAGATCCAGCGGATTTTGCCAGTATGGTGTCATGAACGTGTTGTCTACCACGAGCAGCACGCCTTTTGCTTTCGCGATGCCTGCCAACGCGCTGATGTCGCTTACTTTCAGCAGCGGGTTTGTCGGTGTTTCCATAATGATTGCTTTGGTTTCCGGGCGAATTGCCGCCTCTACTGCTGCCAGATCACTCGTGTCTACATAGGTTGCTTCCAGACCCATACGGGAGAATACACGTGTAACGACGCGGTAAGTACCACCGTATACATCGTCACCTACCACGAGATGGTCGCCTTTGTTGAACATGGAGAGGATGGTAGAGAGTGCCGCCATACCAGAACCAAATGCAAAGCCACGAGCGCCGCCTTCGATTTCTGCGATGTATGTTTCCAAAGCGTGACGAGTCGGGTTCCCGGTACGGGAGTATTCGAAGCCCTTGTGAACGCCAATTGCTTCCTGTTTATAAGTACTTACCTGGTAAATTGGAACGGATACGGCTCCTGTATGTGGATCTCCATCGATTCCGCCGTGGATCAGACGAGTTTTGATACGCATCTTAAATTCCCCCCTGGTAAATTTTCTTGCTTAGATAACGTTCGCTGCCGTCAGCAAACAGTGTAACGATATTCGTCCCTGGAGCAGCTTCTCTTGCTTCGCGCAGTGCCGCTGCCATAGCTGCACCTGAGGAGCTGCCTACGAGCAAGCCTTCCTTGGCAGCCAGCTGCTTGACCAGATCGAATGCTTCCACATCGAGAATCGTGTGAATAGCATTGAAGTAGCTCGTATCCATGAATGGAGGCAAAAACTCCATGCCGATCCCCTCTGTTTTATGCGGGCCGGATTCTCCCCCATTCAAGATGGAACCTTCTGGCTCGACAATTACCGTTTTTACGTTTGGGTTTTGTTCTTTCAAGTAACGAGCAGCACCCATGAAAGTACCGCCAGAGCCAGCGCCTGCCACAAATACGTTTACTTGGCCGTCCATTTGACTCCAAATTTCCGGACCTGTTGTTTTGTAGTGTGCGTCTGGATTTGCCGGGTTAGCAAATTGCTGTGGTACAAAAGCACCTGGAATCGATTCTGCGAGTTCTTTTGCCTTGGCAATTGCACCCTTAATCCCCAACTCTGTCGGTGTATTGACGACTTCTGCTCCGAGGGCACGCATCAGATCTTGCTTTTCCTCGGAAAACTTCGCTGGTACGCAGAAGATGACTTTATAACCAGTTCCTACAGCGGCCAGCGCTACACCAATTCCTGTATTTCCTGCTGTCGGTTCGATAATGGTACCACCTGGGGCCAATTGGCCATTCTCCTCTGCGGCACGAATCAACTCCATGCCGAGTCTGTCTTTTACGCTGCCTCCTGGGTTAAAATATTCCAGCTTGGCGAACAAGCGGACACCTTCAGGGAGCTCAAATTGTGTAATTTCGACGATCGGCGTATTACCAATCAGTTCCTTCACATTACGAAATACGTTCACGAAGATCTGACTCCTTATATTGAAGTACTTGCTTCTTTCTTTTTCATTATAACATGCAAAGATTACAAAAAGTCCATGCTACTAAACTTCGGTGTGTCAGCGGAACTTCAAAGTGTCAACAGGGCATGTAAGCCATGGATTTCTCACCATGGTATGATTATAATAAAGGAGAGGTTGGAAAGGAGTGAATGTAACATGGATATCATGGATCAAGTACAAGAAGTTCTCGATAAACTGCGTCCTTACCTGCAACGTGACGGCGGAGACGTACAACTCGTTGATGTAGAAGATGGCATCGTGAAGCTGCGCCTGATGGGTGCTTGCGGTAGCTGCCCTTCCTCTACCATCACCCTGAAAGCAGGAATCGAGCGTGCACTGGTGGAAGAAATCCCAGGCATCAAGGAAGTTCAACAAGTATTCTAATCCAGTCACATCGACATGAAAGCAGCTACAGCAACCGCGTAGCTGCTTTTTTCATTTCCTCTTCCCCATTCCCTTTTCCAAAAAAGCTACGACGCGCTTCTCGTATTCCTCTGGAACTAACGGATAACTGCGGACGTGACCCGCTCGCGGTACGATCCAAATCTCGGAATCTTTGTCTTGCGTCAGCTCAAATAGTCGTTCGCTGTTCACCATGGGGATCGTCGTATCGCCTGTTCCGTGTATAAAAAGGATGGGTTTTTCCGCTTGCTTGACTGCCTGATACGGATTGACGTCACGCGGATTAGCTCCTAGCAATATAGGACACAAGGTAAGGATGAGCCAGTTGAATGGAAAGCGAGGCAGGCCCGTCCACTGCGGCAAGTTCTCAACCAAGTATTCACGCAAGGAATAGAATGGAGAATCCGCTACAATCGCAGTGATGCGTTCATCCACTCCTCCCACCATCAAGGAGGTTGCCGCCCCCATGGAAAATCCGACGAGACCCAGTGTATGTTCCGGCTTCTTGGCTGCCGCAAAATCAATGGCCCCCCGCAAATCCTGCTGTTCCCGAAGACCAATCGTAGTCAGCGCATCGCTGGACTCACCCGCATTTCGAAAGTCAAACATCAGGACGTCAAAGCCGGCATGAACAAGTCTTGCCGCTAGTGACAGAGCGGGAAGATGCGGTTCTAATCTGTTTTGGCTATACCCATGGGCGAAGACTACAGTACGTCCATTGGAGACTTTCCCATTTTTTTCAGCTGACAAGTACCATCCAGCTAACGAAATGGTCGTTTCCCTGCTCGAAAAAACGATGGATTCCACCTGTTCAATCCCAAAATCTCGGGGGTCCATGTTAACCGACTTTCGTACGGGATGCGTCAAGCGCCAGGTTACGTGAAACGACACGGCTACTGCTGCAATCAAGAGTAGCAATAAGAGTCCTGTGATTCCTACAAAGAACATGTTCATATGGCAGTCAGAGGTTCCCTCCCACTTAGTACAGCTACGATGTTAGCAGCAGCCAGCCTCGCCATCTCCGCCCTCGTTTGCACAGTTGCACTACCGATATGTGGCAATGCGACTACATTTGGCAGCTGCAAGAGCGGGTTATCCATCGGGACAGGCTCGACCGCAAAAACGTCCAGACCTGCCGCCCATATTTTTTTGTCTACCAACGCTTGATACAATGCGGACTCATCGACTGTCCCACCACGAGAAACATTGATAAACACAGCGGTTTCTTTCATGAGCGAAAATTGTTTTTCCCCCATTAACATGCGTGTGTCCTCTGTCAGCGGTGTAAGCAGAACGACGTAATCGGACTCTTGCAGAAGCTCCGCCAAATCAGCATACCGTGCTCCTGTCTCTTGCTCAGCCTGCGGTTTGCGATTCCGGTTGTGATACAAGATCCGCATGCCAAATCCTTTGGCGCGTCTCGCCACAGCTTCCCCAATTCGCCCCATCCCAATAATCCCCAGAGTCGAACCATATATATTTTGTCCAGCCATGAGGGTCGGACTCCACGATGTCCATTCCCCCTGCAATAAAAATCGATTGGCTTCCGTCAATCGGCGGCCTGTTGCCATCAATAAAGCGAAAGCCAAATCGGCTGTAGACTCTGTCAGCACATCAGGAGTGTTGGTTACGATGACCTCGTGTCGCCTGCACGCTTCCCAATCAATATTGTCGTAACCGACCGCCATGTTCGCCACGATTCGGAGTCGTTTTGTACGCGCCAAAAATTCCTCATCCACGCGTTCTGTCAGCATGGTCAAGACGGCATCTACATGTTCAATCTTTTCTAGCAACAACTCACGCGGGATCGGCGCATTTTTTGTCCATTGCTCGACCTCGGCTACTTTTTCAAGCATCGCGATCACTTCAGGATTGAGTTTCCTCGTAACGAAAACTTGTTGCTTGATCATCTTTTTTCCTCCACAACCAGTCAATTTGTGGAATGGATACGTCATAACGCTGTGCAATGAATAGGGGGTACTTTCGAAGTCCGTCTTCCATTTTGGTTAGCTCGTCTTCCAACTGCGTTTGCCATGCTTGGATGTTGACTTCCTGGCGCTCTTCTACTGGCAACTCCATATAGGTCTCCACGAGCCTCAAGAACCTGCCTGGGTAGAGCATGAGCGCATAAATCACGGCATATTCAGCTGGCTGTAGTGCAGAGACGCTGTTGTAGCCGTCGAGAAAGCTGGTCACAGCCTCTTCATTCCAGCCGTTTCGCTTTGTCTCGGCTTTGATCCACTGCCCAACATCACGAGTACGCATATCAAGAACCCAGTTCCATTCACCTGCCATTAGACGTACATCCTTCTCTTTCCATAGCATATACCCTTGATCAAAATTTTGGTAGGCTACTTTCCCGAGACTAGCTGTTTCCTTCACAACTTTATCGTATCCAGCATCCAACAAATATTGAACGGACAATTCACCAAGCTGAGTAATGTAGGTGAAGCAGGTCAACAAATATTCATCCATTGGCGCGAGCTCTACATTATCCTCATCCATCTCATCCCGGTACTCATTAAAATTCCGTAGCTTTTTACGCCACATACTCGGCCAGTTGCCAAGAGAGCTATAAGGGATAAACATCTTGTCAGATGAAAAATCACTCGTGGCCAGATGGAACTGTGCGAGTGATTGGCCACTGGCATAAAATGGATTGTCAGGAACCGCCTCCCGCACGCCTCTGTATAAATAGTAAAGCTGCTCATCATCAACGATGTGAGCCTGCCCGCTTGTTGTATTCACCAGCTTTAACAAGCGAATGTTTTGCTGTTGACTCAAATGATTTTTTACTTTTTCAATAAACTTGCTTTTGTATTTATATCCGGCTGGCGCCTCGAACATGTAGTAAAGGCCTCGATCCGTTTCCAGTACCTTGCTTGCACCCGTCGTGCGATATCCCTGGAGTTCAAAACCGTACTTCTCCTGAAGAAGCTCTTTTTCTTCCATACAGTCGTTCACCCTCCTTGCATACTGCTCTTCTGGCATTGTATGTCGTTAGATCGGGATAGGTGCCTATCTGTATGCAGATACTAGATACATTCATGCCGACTTTCTGGGTGCTGAAAAGTCGACTTTTTGAACACGCACGTGAAAAAGGAGGAACCCCAAGTATGAGTGAGCATCCACTAAATAGTGAGAGTTGTCTGGACTTCGTTATTGAGCTTTTGGAAAAACGAGGAGTCAGTATGAACGACATTGCTGAAATTGTCATGTTCCTACAGTCAAAATATATCCCTGACATCACCTTGGACATGTGTCTGGACAGTGTTACTGCCGTCTTGAAAAAACGTGAGGTCCAAAACGCGTTGCTGACTGGGATTCAACTCGACATTCTCGCAGAACAAAAGCAGCTGCTGCCTCCGCTCCAGGCGATTATTGAATCAGACGAGCCTCTCTATGGCATAGACGAGGTACTCGCCCTCGCCATCGTCAACCTGTACGGGAGCATCGGATTCACCAACTTCGGTTATGTAGACAAGCTGAAGCACGGCAAACTCGCCGACCTCAACGACAAGCGTTTTGGTGTCCATACTTTTTTGGACGATCTCGTCGGTGCGGTCGCAGCAGCCGCCTCCAGCCGTATTGCCCACCGCCAGAAGCAGCAGGAAGAATGCGCAGAATCATAGGGAGATTCGTCGCTGCCATTCAGGCAAATCTTCGGCAATATGGGTAGGCGCAGCATGATGCTTGTCTGCTTCTTCGCGGGTGGAATAGCCTGTCAAAACGAGCAAGCTGTCCAAGCCGCTGTTGGCACCTGCCTCAATGTCCGTATATAAATTGTCCCCGACGATCAGCGTGTCAGCCGCAGCAGTACCAAGCTGATCCAGAGCATATCGGACGCTGATGGACTCTGGTTTGCCAATCACGATTGGTTTGGTCGCAGACGCAACGGAGACGGCTGCCACCAGTGAACCATTGCCTGGGAACAGTCCGGCATCCGTCGGCAGGGCTGCATCTGCATTTGTAGCGATAAAGGTTGCTCCTGCACGGATAGCGCGTGCGGCGATCGCCAGCTTTTCATACGTAAAAGTACGATCAATCCCAACAATGACATAAGCCGGATCTTCTTCTGTAATCACATAACCTGCATCCGTCAGCTGATCATGCAAGCCCGCCTCTCCAATCACGTAGACGCGTGTACCCGCTGGTGCTTGCTCTCGTAAATAAGTAGCGGTCGCCATGCTCGTGGTATATACGTCCCGAGCCTCTGCCTCTATGCCCATTGCCACCAGCCGTTCCGCCACGTGCTTTGCAGAGGCTGAAGAATTGTTGGTCAGGAACAAATACGGAATCTGATGAGTTTTTAAGTGGGTGATGAATGCTGCGGCTCCCGGAATCGCTTCTTTTCCCCGATAAATCGTTCCATCCAGATCAAGTAAATAGCCTTTATATGGTTTCACGTTGTTCCATCTCCCATCTGTTTCGTAAGCCGGTTGTACAAGCTCTCCCCTCTTAGTGTAAACCTTCGTCCTTTCTATCGCAAAAAAAGAGGACCCGATCGGCCCTCTTTTAACGAACAATGCACGGAAGTCCACTTATTTCTTGAATTTAACCATGATTGGCTTGCCGTCTTCTAGGTTCATTTCCCCTTTATGACGGACATACACGGTCTGGTTCCCTGGAAATGTCGGTGGATTTTCGGGATCAAAATCCCGCCAGTTTTTTTGCTTGCCAACTGCGTACTCCATGTATGGCGTCGCGTTGACAAGCACATTATTATCATCATCTGCCTGTACATCCGGCGGCAACTGCTCGATTTTTCCATTATGGATGCCGAGCTTCTTAATGACTTTGTCGTGTTGGTAGTCATACGCTTGGATGACGACATCATTACCGTACACTTGCAAGCGCAGTCCTTGCTTGAAAGCCCCTCCATCCGGCGCGACTTTTTCGCCGCCGTCTGGACCGGCTGACATCCATCCCGTTTCAATCCCGCCCGTGTTTACGACGGTAAAACCGCGTTTGTCTCCGCCTTTGACTTTCTTTTTGCCTGCCCAGTCCGGTAGGTTCAGATCCCAATGGGTGTGACTCGTGAAGAAAACGACTTGCGGATAGTCTTTCAAGATGTCAAGGAGCTTGTCCACCTTCAGGTAATCGTTCATGTATGGATTTTGTTTGGAGCCGGAGACACTGTCTGGAAGCACATGGTGGGAGAATACGAAAATGGGCTTGTTCTCGTCCTGCTTGCTGTAATGCTTCAGATTTTCTTTCAGCCAATCCAGTTGCTCGTCGCTCATGTATACTTCATCCCACAATTTTGAATCGTGGTATTTCATGTATTTTTCTGTGCCGAGAAAGAGAAAGGGATATCCATTGATTTCTTTCTGGTGATAGACTTTGTCTTCTCCGCTGAATTCGTAGAAGTTATCGAACAACTCTTCTTCCGTTGTGCCGTTTGGCCAGCTACTTTGTGCAAGCGTTTGGGGATTCTTCCACTTCGGCACATAAAACTCATGATTACCGATGCTGTACCACACGTTTTCAGGGTGAGGATTTTTATCGAGTACATCTTGCACGGCTTGATATTCAAAATCATAGCCGCGAGGAGTAATATCACCGTTAATGATCAGCGCTTCGGAATTTGAATTTTCCTCATTGATGTCTTGCAAAACGTGATCAAAATCTCGGAGGTCTCCTTGGATGTCACTGATCACGTCAAATGTCATCGTCATCTTTTTCTCTTTTGCATGAGCGGAATCATCGACTGGAAGGATTCCACCCAACAAGATGGCAGAAGCAGCTATACTTGATACCATTTTTTTCATTACGGATCACTCCTCATCTGTTTTCGTCACGACACCCACCCGAATAACCAATATTATCCTGCTATCATTCCGCCTTTCTGTTGTTTTCCCTGTGTTTTGTTGTTTTTTACACCATAAATAGTAGATGTCCAACATAAAGAAAACGTTAAAACAACATTAAGATTGCGAGAATGTAGTAAAAGGGTACTTAATACCTGCCTGTTTACAGAAAAAAGGCACAGGATCCTAACCGAATCCTGTGCCGGGGAAATCTTGTAAACAAAAGAAAAAAATCCACCCGATTTGAGTGGACTTTCGTTATAGCTCGTTATTTCGCTTCCTTGATGTGGAACACGCATTTGTCTCCGCCTTTTGCCATGCACGTGGTTTGCTCGACATTGGCATTCAAGACCCGACGGAACAACGAGAGTTCACAGCTACACGCTTGGTTGAATTCACGAGCTACTTGCGAGATTGGGCAATTGAACTCCTGAATCCGATAGCCGTCTCCATTTTCGTCCTTTTCCCATTCCACCATGTAGCCTTTATCGTTTTGCAGCTCGGCTAGCTTGGCTACACGCTTTTCCAAGTCACCTTGCATGTGGGAGCGATAAGTCTCCTCCAAGCGATTCTCGCGGCGTCTAAATAGCATTTCTATTTTGGACAAACCATCGATTTCCTTTATGTCTTGTAAAAAATCTAATGTCAAATGAGAATAATTGCGCGGGAACAGTTCGTCTGCTTCCTGCGACAATGAATAAACATTCGTTGGGCGTCCCATCGCTTGGCGAACAAGCGTAGACTTGATCAAATTATCTCTCTCCAGGGTGTTCAAATGACGTCGAACCGCCATTTCAGTAATCCCTAGCTCGACGGCCATGTCGCTGACAGGGAGTGAACCTTTGACCTTGAGCATGTGCAGGATTTGATCACGAGTGGACGTTCCTTCGTTTGTCATACGTATCACCGTCCTTTCTCCCTATTGTAGTGGATCAAGACGTTTTAGTAAACAAACGAAAGTCTTTTGTATAAAATATCCGCTACCTAGTGTTGGAATGAAAACATTTTAAAACAGTTCTTTTTTCAAGAAGGCTCTCACCTGTGGCTCAAACTGACGAATGGCACCGGCAGCTTCTTCTACCAGGCTGTACATCTCATTGACCGGCACACTTGTATAATCATTAACCAGATGCTTGCGGAAATCAGTAACACGTGTCAGGATCAAAGCCTGTTCATCCGTGATGACTTGCTCATCCCGCAAAATTTCCACGATGTCGCTGTAGCTTCCTGGATCGCGCATAATGAATCCGTCGATCAGCGCGTTTCCGACATCCACTATTCCTTCGATAGACAAGTGCAGGGCTCGCTCCATCGCTGCAACAGCTACTTCATCTGCCAAAACCGCTTTGGCTCCTCGTTCGCTGAGCTTGTCCAACAGATCAAGCATACGAGACATATGTTCCAATACTTGGTCGATTCGTTTTGTATTCACGTCGTACATATATTTCTCCTTACTTTCGCTTTTTTGATTTGCGTTTTGAGTAGTAAACGGTAAACACAAATGTTAGCACCAGGACGAGAAGCACCAATTCCCCTTCCTGCAAATAGGAATTGCTCACCGGTTTCACCTCTTTTCATCCCTCAGTATACCAAATTTGTACGACCTGTCACGAATCACGTTCGTCTTTTGATCACGCAGTTGTGATCGTTCACTTTATGTTACAATGATGGGGTGAATTTTTGTCGGCAAGCATAAGGGGAGGAACACACTGTGGAACGCGAATTGGCTCTGGAAATTGTGCGGGTAACGGAAATGGCTGCACTCGCCTCTTCTCACTGGATGGGACGCGGGAAAAAGAATGAAGCAGATGGAGCAGCGACCAGCGCCATGCGCGCCATGTTTGATACGATTAACATGAGGGGTACCGTCGTCATTGGCGAAGGTGAACTGGATGAGGCCCCCATGCTCTATATCGGTGAAAAGCTCGGTAATCCGGAAGCAGGCGGGCCTGAGGTAGATGTGGCGGTTGATCCGCTAGAAGGAACGACGATTGTCGCCAAGGGTCACAACAATGCCATGTCTGTTATCGCCATCGGCGACCGTGGAACACTGTTGCATGCACCAGACATGTACATGATGAAAATGGCCGTCGGCAAACGTGCTGCCGGACAAATCAACCTTTACGATCCCGTGGATAAAATGATAGAGGTTGTAGCAAAAGCAAACAACAAGCGCGTGCAAGATGTAACGGTCATTATTCAGGAACGCGACCGCCACCAGGCGATTATTGACGCCATTCGTGAAAAGGGTGCGCGAGTGAAGCTTTTTGGAGATGGCGATGTAGGTGCTGCGATTGCTGCCTGTCTGCCGCATACAGGGATTGACCTGTTCTTGGGTATCGGTGGTGCGCCTGAGGGCGTGATCAGTGCCGCGGCGATCAAGTGCCTGGGTGGCGACATGCAAGCCCAGCTCAAGCCGCAAAACGACCTCGAGCGCGAACGCTGCATCAAAATGGGGCTCGACAATCCGGAACAGCTCTTGACGCTGAACGATCTGGTCAAAGGGGACGACGCCATTTTCGCGGCAACAGGCGTCTCTGATGGAGAGCTGTTGCAAGGCGTGCGCTATCTCGGTGATGATATGGTGGAAACTCATTCGATCGTCATGCGTGCCCAAACCAAAACCATTCGCTTTGTCCGCGCTGTACACAATACCGAACACAAACCAAATCTTTTATGGAAGTAGAGGGATACCTATATGGCAAATGATTTGTTTTACTTGTACGACGAAGCTGAGGATACGCGAACGCGCTTTGTCAGCTTCACGGGCGAAGCTACACGTTTTGACCTCGCGATTACAACGACCAACCGTTTTTATGGGAAGGCGATTGTCATCAACATTCAAAATGGACGCTCCGCTATTATTGGACATGATGATCTGGAAGAAGAAGGCTATCTGGAATTCGCGTTCAACTTGAACGAGAGTGAAGCAGAAGAATTGAAATCATTTTTGGAAGCAGCTATTTAATTCACCAAAGGAAGAGCGATTGAGGGCTCTTCCTTTTTTTATTTGTAGCTCCCGCCCATTTCCTACTGGACAATGCTCCTTACAGGCGTATGCCTCGTATACTGCTACTGCACAGATGCACAGACAGATAACGAGAGGAGTGCGAATCGCATCATGCAATCTTATCCATACGACCAAAGCTCATACGATCAAAACTCATACGACCAAAGCTCATACGACCAAAACCAATACCATCAAACTCAATATGATCAAAACGAATACGATCAAAACCAATTTGTTCCCGCTCAATATGACCAACCACCTTATTACTCAGCAGACCAGGATTTTCGATACATTCCAGAAGATCAGGCACATCCAGTCTTTTTCCGAAGAAGACGAGGTCCTGAAGTCGTTGTCGTCCCACAGCCATATCCTTGGTGGGGATGCAATACATGCTGGCCTGGCTATTGGCCCACATGGGGCTGGCCTGGTTGGGGACCCGGTGGCTTTGGTGGTCCTGGTGGTTTTGGTGGACCCGGTGGTTTTGGTGGTCCCGGTGGTATTGGTGGACTCGGTGGTATTGGCGGACCCGGTGGTTTTGGCGGACCCGGTGGTTTTGGCGGACCCGGTGGTTTTGGCGGCGGTTTTTAGATCGAAAAACGAAAAGAGCCCTGACATACAGGGCTCTTTTTTATGCTTCGGTTATTCTGAGTCATTTTTAGGATTCACGTTTCGGCGTATTTGGTCCTGTTGGGACTTTATCGCGTTCGCGATTGGGTTTCAATTGATTGGGACGGCGCTCTCGTGAGTTGGAATCCTTGCCGTTTTTATCGGGTCGATCCTTTTGAAACTTTGGCTTCTCCCCGCGCTCGTTTCTCCCTGCCCCATTGCGATCAGCGCCAGCATTGTTCTGGCGATCCTGTTTATTTTGACGCGGGTGATAGCGTCTGCGATCTTTTCGTTCTACAAAAGGCGAAGAGCCACCCTCTTCACGGGGGATGTCCTGACGAATATCAATGATGACATCAAAGCCAGCTTCGTCATGCCCGCTCTGGTCGTCACCGTTGCCAACGTTTGCTTTTACCTTGCGTAAAACGAAGTACGGACAACCAAAATTGCAGAACTCATGCAGGTACTCATCCAAAGCGGCGATCCGCTGCTCGAACGGTACTTTGCGATTAGCGTCAGTATAAAACCCACGAAGACGAAGCTGACCATAGCCCCAGTCCCCTACAATATAATCGTACTTGTCGAGGATGTCGCTATAGCGCTCCTTGAACGCTTCAAGGTTCCAGCCGTCTCGATTTACTTCCATGACTTCATAAGTACCGGCTTGCGTGCGAATCAAACTCGCTTCCTCCTTACGCATGTATACTATGTCCATCTTATCATATTTCACGCAACATGAGCTAAATTTCCCACGATAACTGACCTGTGCCTTTGGACATTCTATCGTGTAGGGGGTGTTACCATTGAAAAAGACATGGTTGTATCCTGCGATTGCAGGGATTGCGCTCTTAGCTACTGGTTGTTACAACAATGCTGCGCCTAACTACACGCATCCGAACAAGACGATGTCGTACCAGTCTGCTCCGCACGTTCGAAATTTTGATGGAATGCACGTCCGTAACTACGATGGCATGCGCTCGACAAACATTGACGGGTATCATCACACTCGTAATTACAATGGGACAAGCACCACAAATTTCGACGGCATTCACACCCGCAGCTACGATGGCATGCGTGACGGGCTTCACGTCCGCAACTACGATGGCATGGGACTGACCAACAATGCTGGGATTAACAACGGTGTCTATCCAAATGGTACCTCTCCACGAGCAAATGTAAACAACTACAACGCCTTCACCAGCGGGATGAGACCGTACAATGCCTTTACGGATCATAAAGCTGGTATGGGTACGGGTACAGCAGGTGTTTACAATACTCCGACTGGAAGACACCATTCCATTTATCAACAGCATTCTTGGAATCGCGGTGGAGCAGGAGTCATGCAAACCGGAATGCCACGCATGGGCTATGCGCAGACTGACCGTCAGCATATGAAAACCGCCAGTGTAACAAACGTCTATGTAGACCGTGATGCATTGGCAAAAGCTGTAGGGAATGTCACTGCCAGTTGCCCTGGCGTTCAGCGTTCTACGGTCTTGGTAACGGATAAAGAAGTTTTTGTAGGTGTGCACACACAAGGAGCAGATGCTCACACAGCGAAAAAACAGGCAAAAATGAACGCTGAATCGGTTTCCCCACGCTATTACAAAGTGTATGTTACCGATAATCCGAATGACATCCAAGAAATCGCTCGTGTAGCAAGCCGCTCCAGCAACGTGAGTACAGCACGTACAGAAGATGCGAAAAGCATTGAAACGCTTATCAAACGTATGGGTGGAACATCCCATAACGTGAAGGCAACTCACAAAGCTACAACCAGTCGCTAAAGCCCTCTCCCCCATATAGTGAAAAACCCCCTCTTTTCCGCTCGTGTAGGGCGGCTGAGGGGGTTACTTATTATTGCGCTTTCGGCATGGATTCTTTCGCAATCGTTTCCTTCGCGGCACTCGCCTGCTCGTGAGCGTGGTACGAGCTGCGTACTAATGGACCTGACTCCACGTGACTAAAGCCACGCTTCATGCCTTCATCCTTCAAGTGAGCGAATTCATCTGGATGATAAAATTTTTCTACCTTCAAATGCTTCTTGGTCGGTTGCAAATACTGGCCAATCGTCATGATGTTGACATCGACAGAACGCAGGTCATCCATCGTTTCGATGATTTCCTCCATCGTCTCGCCTACACCAATCATCAGACTGGACTTCGTCGGAATGCTCGGCTGGAATTCCTTCGCCTTTTTCAACAGTTCCAGCGTCCGATCGTACTTGGCTCTTGCCCGTACGCGATCTGACATCCGGCGAACCGCCTCAATGTTGTGGTTTAGTACGTCAGGCTTTGCGTCCATGACCACTTTTAACGCATCCCAGTTCCCCATAAAATCGGGAATCAATACTTCTACAGAGGCAAACGGCAGTCGACGACGAATCGCACGAATCGTATCGGCAAAAATCTGTGCGCCTCCATCTGCCAAATCATCACGAGCAACGGAAGTAACAACGACATGCTTCAAACGCATTTGTTCTGCTGCTTCTGCTACACGTTCTGGTTCAGCTGTATCCAGCTCCGTCGGTAGTCCCGTTTTTACTGCACAAAACCGACAGGCTCGGGTACATATATCACCCAAAATCATGAAAGTTGCTGTACCGCTTGCCCAGCATTCATGAATGTTGGGGCATTTTGCTTCTTCACAAACGGTATGTAGCGTCTTCGTGCGCATGGTTTGCTTAAGCTCTTTAAAGCTGGCTAGTTCTGATCCTGAAACAAGGTTGATCTTGAGCCACTCCGGCTTGCGTTGCGTCATAGGGCTCACTCCTCATGTGACATCATGATACAAGACAATAACAATCTCCATTATAGAGGTTGGATTTCGGAGGGGCAACCTCTTTCCTCCCCCGGAAACAATTACCCGATCCGATGCACGGTATGACGGTTCTCTTGACGAAGCAATGGCTCCAGCATACGCAGCTCTCGTTCATGACAGGTGAAAAGAAACACTTGCTGTTCTTGTGCCAGCATCGCGACATAGTCAAGCGTTCGACGCAGACGCTCTTCATCATAATGGACAAAATGATCATCGAAAAACAGCGGCAATGGCTCCGACTGCTTGGCATGATGCACCAATGCCAAACGCTGGGCAAGGTATAGCTGATCAATGGTCCCCGTGGAACATTGGTCCTGTTCGAGCACCATTTGTTTGGTCGGCGAAAGCAAACGGATGGCAAATCCGTCACGGGGATCGAGTCTGACATCCCGATACGCTCCCCCTGTAATATGCTCGATGATCTCCGAAGCCTGCTGATTTACAGCAGGAGTGCTATCCCGTCTCCATTCCCCTACTGCCTCCTGGAGCATTTCCCGAGCCAGCTGAAGGGCATCCCGCTTATTTTGCAGCTGACGAAGTGCTGCCTGCGCTTCCTCAAGCTCATCAGTCGCGCGAGATAATGACAGGCTCTCATGAACCGCCATCTCCCCATTTCCTCTAGCCATTTGTTCCCGCAGCTCCTGCAGTCTCTCCTCAATCTCCACCATCTCGATACGCAATTTGCCTTGCTCTGTCTCAAGCGCGTTTTTCTCCTGATCAAGTAGGGTTCGAAGTGCCTCCCCCCAGCTTGCAGACAGATTAGCCTCCTGCTTCGTTTTCGCCATCTCGGATAGTAGCTGCTCAGATTGTTGCGTGCGCGTGCTTTTCAGTAGCTCTTCCCGTCTTTCCAAAAATGTATCCCAATTACTCGCCCCCCATTTCTGAACAAGTATGGCGAGTTCAGCATCGAGCGAAGCGATCTCTTCTTGTACTCTTTGACTTTCCTGTACCGTATCATTTTCTGCTATCTGTTTCGGTTCGCCCGTACTCCCTTTTACTCGCAGCAAGAAAACCCCAAAGCCGAACAGCAACAAAGCGGCAGTCACAGAAACTCCTCCCAGAACGGGATGTCCACTCACGAAGCTGATTACCCCGAGAACAGAGAATATCCCTGCGCCGCCCCACATGAGTGCAGCTCCCCGCTTCCTTTTCGCCTGATTGCCTTGGCGAGTCCTTCGTGATGCTGTACTTCGCGGACTTGTAGAAAGGGCCGATACAGCCAGTGACGCCAAACGAATATGCAATGCTTCTCGCTGTTTGAGCAATTGTACGCCTTTTTCATAATCGTGCTGTAAGGGTATGAGCTGGTCATCACTCTGTTGTACGGCTACCGTCGGCATGTTTACCTGAGTGAAATCACGTCTTACCTCTTCGTGAATAGCCAGCTCGGCTTCAGAGCGAGCCGTTTTCTCCCACCACGTCCAGTCTTGTTGACTGACAGGGGCATGGCTTCGTTGCCAGCGTTCCTGCAACGCTTTTGCTTGTCCGGTTGAGCGATCCAGACGCTGCTCCAATCTGCTGCGCCGCAGTTCTAATTGCTGACATTCTTCTGTGGCTTCCGCTATTTGCAGCGTCAGTTGGCTGATCGTTCGCCACGCTTCTTTTGCGTTTTCCTTCTCCTGCTCTTTTTGCGCCACCTTCGTAGCGGCTTTTCCCAAAAGTGTATTTTCGGCCCGTTCTTTTTTGCCGATGACTGCAACCTCCCGATCCAGCTCCGCCAAAATTAGTTGGACAGCCGGATTGGCTTCTTCCGCAGTCGTAAAAGTCGGAATCAAATGCTCAGCCGCCTGAAGCGGTTCCCTCCTGATCCACGTCAAATCCGTAAATAGACTGCGTGTAAGGCCCGTATGCTTTTCGATAAAATTCCGTTCCTTGCGTCTGTCTTCCAAATAAAGATCAGTCATTTCCGTCCATTCGGGGTCCAAAAAGAGGCGCGCATCCTCCCGTTCCTTCGTCAACTGACGATGGAGGCGATAGGTTTTGCCCGCTAATTTGTACGTAATGATCGTTTCGTACGCACCACTCTGCCACGGACGGTATTTTTCATATTCAGGCAAGTATCTCGCCGATTTGACGTAATCACGCTTCATTCCATACAAGGCAGCGAAAATACCTTGTAGGATCGTTGATTTTCCTGACTCATTAGGGGCATAAAACAGATTGATGCCTGGAGCAAAACGAAAGGTAGCATCCTGCCATTTTCCGAAGCCCCCCAGCACTAGCTCCTCTATTTTCATCGAATGGTCCCTCCAATCCGCGCCAAAGCCTCTTGCTTGGCTAATCTGACGATTTCTCGCTCGTCCTCATTTTGCGCACGGGACTCCGCCTCTGCCAGCTTGGAAAGCCATCTCCCCCAGACGCCACCCTCTGCGATCAGCTTGTCCTCATCCACATCAGGCCAGGTCCGGTCTGTCAGCTGCAGCACAAAAAAACGGGAAAATCGCTGTTGAAGGACGGACAATGGAGGCTGAAAATGCGCAGCACGTTCTCCAGTCAGCGTGATGTACATCATATCGGAATCCTTTTCCTCTGCGAGTTGCTGCTCCATCCGATCAATGAGCTGCTCAGTCGTTTCGACTCCATTCCCTTTGATATCCAGCTTTCTAATTTTGCGTGACTGGACAGGAATCGCCGTGAGCCGCAATCTGCCATCATGATCTAGCTCTCCATACAAAACATTACGTTCTCCCGCTTCCTTACTCGTCAATCCTTCTGGAGAGCCGGGGTAAGCTGCGAACGGTTGTTTTTTGACAGGATGTATGAATTGCTCCGGCTTGTGAATGTGTCCCATCGCAACATAGTCCATGCCCGTCTGTACGAGCTGCTGCAAGGTGACAGGCGCATACGGATGATGCTCTTCGGTACCTGAATCGGAAAGCACACTGGCATGCAGAACCATCAAATGATGGGTATACCCTTCCAATTTGCCTGGAAACGTCTCAAGTGGCGACTCGTACACATGTGGCTGCCCAAAGCCCCAGCCATAGATCACGCACGACTTTTCGGGAAATTCATACACACCCCACTCGGGTGTAAACCAGTAGACGTTCCCTGACCATTCCAACGTTTGATAAAACGAATCTGCTCGCCACGGATCGTGATTGCCAGGTGCGATCACAACAGGAATTGGTGCGATGCTGGCAAAAAGATCACGTAAAAACATCGCAGTTGATCGTCTTCCCCCGTGGTATTCCAGCAAATCTCCGGCAATGAGCCAGAAGTCTGCTTCCTTTTCTCGGACGAGGTCACGGATTCTTTTCATCGTTTGACGAAAATCATCCTGACGCAGCTCGTAACGCTCCCCCAACATTTGAAGCGGCGCATCCAGATGGACATCCGCTGTATGAATAAATGACAGCACGATCAATTCCACTCCTCACATGAAACAGACGAACATACTTTCCCTTTATGATACAGAGGAAAAGGCTGGATGAAAAGCATCTATCAGAACGAAAAAACTTCCGCCAGCAGTGACGGAAGTTGGGGGGATTTGGTTTTTACTTGAGCAAACGAAGGAATTCACGCATGAAGCCTGGCAGGTCTGGCCATGCATGTCCGGAAACAAGATTGCCATCGACATGGAGCGTTTCTGTTTGGTAGATCGCTCCGCACGCCTCTACATCGGGTCTGCATGCCTGGTAAGCTGTGATTTCACGTCCGGCTAAGTGCTCGCGAACGATGGTCAATACTTGGGAACCATGGCAGATGGCTGCGACTGGCTTGTTGGTCTCGAAAAAGTGCGCCACAATCGGCTTCAAGTGCTCATTGAGCCTGATATGCTCAGGTGCCCGTCCACCCGGAATAATCAAGGCGTCAAACGCCTCAGGGTTAATATCTGAGAATGCAGCATGGGCGGGAAGCTGATAAGCTGGCTTTTCTGTGTATGTCTCACTGTGTGCTTCGAAATCATGGCAAACGGTGTGTAGGGTTTTCACGCTGGGTGCTGCAATGACCGTTTCATACCCTTCTTCCAAGCAGCGGTAATACGGATAGAAAACCTCCAGTGCTTCTACAGCATCACCTGTTACAATCAACACTTTTTTGCTCATCACACAGCCTCCTCATGACGATTTTTAAGGAATACACTCCTCCTGATTTCAATTCTTTGGCTGTACGGTATGCTCCTGCCTCCTATCCTGCAAATTTACAAAACTTTCCTCGACAACAACCAAAACGCTTTCCAAAAGTATCTTGGATAATCCACTCCAACTGGCAGAAACTACAACAAAAGACTACGAGGCTGGAGGGAGACGGCATGCGAGTTTTCCGCCTAATCATTCAGATCAGCTTGTGCGTGGTTGCAGCTATTTCACCACTAGAATCCGTCGCCGGAGTTGCTCCTTCCGCCAATGAGCAAGACCCGGTTCTGCAAGAGCGCTTGCAAGTTTTTTTGCGCTTGGAATCGATGTACGGCATTCCGTGGAATTATTTAGCAGCCATTGATCAATACGAGCGAACCATGAAAATACGCCGGAAGAAGCAGGAGCAAGAAAACGTTTCACGACTAACAGCCGTGGACATTCCAAGCGATCGTTGGGCAGGTGCATTCAATCCTGATGCAGAGGATACGAATCCGGTATCCATCCAATTTTTTAAAGGCATCGGGATGGATGGAGATGGCGATGGTGTCGCAGATCGTCACAACGATCTCGATGCACTCACTACCTTCATTCACTACCTATCCCAATACGGCTTCTCCCACGAGGATTGGCAAATTGGTCTTTGGTCGTACTACCAGCGGGATCGTTCTGTGAAGACGATCAGGCAGTTCGCGCAGGTGTATGCAAAGTATCACCATCTGCACCTGGATGAGCGGCATTTTCCTATCCCCGCGAGGTACGATTACAGCTACCGCAGTACATGGGGGGCTCCACGTGGCTGGGGTGGTCGTCGGATCCACGAGGGGACCGATATTTTTGCGAGTCACGGCACCCCAGTACTCAGCACAGCGTACGGAGTCATTGAGGTAATCGGCTGGAACAGGTTTGGCGGATGGCGGATCGGCATGCGTGACATGGGCAATGTGTACCATTACTTCGCACATCTTTCCTCGTTTAAAAAGGGATTGAAGCCGGGTGACATCGTGGAGCCAGGAGAAGTGCTCGGATATATCGGCAGCTCTGGATATGGGAAGCCCGGCACCTCAGGCAAATTCCCTCCCCATTTGCACTACGGTATGTATCGGGAAACAGGTGGCGCAGATTGGTCATTTGATCCTTATCCGTATTTACGTCGTTGGGAACGGCAAAAGAAGCGGCAATGAAGCCGCTTCTTTTTTTATGGGCAGCTCTTTTCATTGACAGACATCATCCGTAAAAATACAATAAAAATAGAAAAACTGGACAGTCGTCCAAAAAAAGAGGTGAAAAAGTGACTACCCAGAAAAAAGCCGAAGCAAAACGGGCATTTTTGATTGAGCAAGCGACTGCTTGTCTGGCTGAAAAAGGGTATGCACATGTTTCCTTGCGCGACATAGCCAAGGAATCTGGCGTCTCACTTGGCATTCTGCATTATTACTTCGCAAGCAAAGAAGAGCTTTTGCTCGCTGTCATCTCTAGCTACAAAGGACGTTTCATGGAAGAGTTGGAACGCGAAGTGATCGCAGCTCCATCTGGTGAATGGTCAGCAGCTCTAGCTCGTGTCTTGTGCCGGAGTCTACAAGAGGATCGGAAGCTGCATCGACTCTGGTATGACTTGCAGGTTCAGGCCATGTACGTTCCTGCGTTTGGTGAGCTGGTAAAAGTCATTCGGTCCCGTCTGCATCAGCTCATCTCTCGTATGCTCGTACGGTTACAGTGCGAAGAACAATCCTCATTGACCATCGACGAAGACTCCGCAATCTCCCTCATTTACTCTGCAATCGACGGATTCCTTTTTCAATTTTTGCTCGATGAGTCACAGAAGCCGGAAGAAGCGATTGCCCGTTTTGAACAGACCTTTGCCTATTTGATGCATACACTCTTCTCTTCTGAATCGAGGTGAATCATGATGGCAATCATGTCCATGCAAAATCCCGCCACTGGTGAGCTGCTTGGTTCTTTACAGGAAGCGACTCCAGAACAAGTAAAAGACGCGATGGCATGTGCGCGTCTCGCCTTTCCAGCTTGGTCCACTACATCGTTGGCTGAGCGTCTGGACTATTTGACACGGCTGCGGCACTATTTAGTCGATCACGGCGAAGAAATCGCCCGAAAAATTAGTGAGGCTACCGGAAAAGTTACATTGGAAGCGTACATGACCGAAATTTTCGTCACTGTCGACACGATTCGGTTTTATGAAAAACATGCTTATCAGATGCTTGCCGATCAGCCGGTACCAACCTCCCTCGTGCTGTGGCCGAAGAAATCGTATATCCACTACAAGCCGATGGGTGTCGTCGCGGTTATCTCTCCGTGGAATTATCCATTTCAGCTTGCCGTTATTCCCGTATTATCTGCCCTCGTAGCAGGCAATACCGTTATTTTAAAACCTTCCGAGGTGACTGCTTCTACCGGACTGCTCATGGAAGAGGTGTTTTCCGCTGTTTCTATGCCGGATGGAGTCGTTACCGTTCTGCATGGAGGACGCGAAGCTGGACAGGCGCTGGTAGCTGCTCGCCCAGATAAAATCTTTTTCACAGGCTCTGTCGCGACAGGCAAAAAAATTATGGCGGCATCATCGGAGCATTTGATCCCGGTAGAACTGGAGCTTGGCGGAAAAGACCCGATGATCGTGTTTGAAGACGCTCATCTGGAACGGGCAGCAAATGGTGCGGTATGGGGGGCTTTTACGAACTCCGGACAGGTATGTATGTCTGTTGAACGGCTTTTTGTCCATGAAAGGGTCTATCCTGAATTTCTCAAGCTGGTCACCGAAAAGACAAAAGCATTGCGCCAAAGTTATCCGAATCAGGCCGAGGTCGGTTCGATGACGTCTTCCCAACAAATCGGAATTGTCCGTGAGCATGTGAACGAAGCACTGGCTGCGGGCGCGACAGCAGTCACCGGAGGACTCCCTTCCTCTGACAGCATGTATATCGCGCCGACCATTCTCACAAACGTGACATCTGACATGAAAATCATGCGGGAAGAGACCTTTGGTCCGGTATTGCCGATCATGACTTTTGCCACCGAAGAGGAGGCTGTCCGCCTGGCTAACAGCTCACCGTACGGGCTGAATGCCTCGATATGGTCAGCCGATAAAACAAAAGCGGATCGCGTAGCTCGTCAGCTCGAAAGCGGCAATGTGTGTATCAATGACGTCATTATCAGCTACGCCAATCCCCATCTTCCTTTTGGCGGGGTCAAACAGAGTGGCATCGGCCGTTATCGCGGACCTTCCGGATTGCAAGCCTTTACGCACAGCATCTCTGTCATCCATGATCCGGGCAAACGCAAGCGTGAGTTCAATTGGTATCCGTATACGAAAGATCAGGAGCTCACCTTTGTTGGATTGACGAACCTCTTGTACGGCAAGCTCCAAAATGTAAATCGTCGGACTTTGGGTGCGATCTGGCGCGAATTCAAGCGTCTGTTCTAACCACGCCGGAATGCTATCGCTCCTTATTTCAGTGTGCCAAAACCGACGATATCCACATGAACCTTAACGTTGATTTTCGCTTTTCTATAAAGGGCGAGACCCGTTTGCCGTGTCCATTTGCCATCATATTTTTGGCGAATGCTCTCCTCGAGCTGCGCCGGGTCAACCCCTTGCTTTTGAAAACGTACCAGCATCTCCATGCTTTCCTTTTTGATTCTTTTCTCAAGTTCTTGAACCATGGTCCGAAATTGAGCCCGCTTCTCCAAATCCTTGCTGCCTGAATAGCCTACCAGCATCCCTCTTATCCGAAGCTCGATATTGATGACAGGCTTTTTCAGGCTGCCTTTGCTTCTTACCTTCGTTTTTGCTCGCACAAAATCGAAGACGACCTTTTCCGTTTGTTTTTTACCTGTCTTCGTCTCGTGCTGGAACTCGAAGCTCATACGGGGCAAGCGTTCTCTTCCCAAAAACCCCTGAACCAGCTTCCCCTCTCGCTGCGTGTACATTCCGATCATCCTGTCTACTCGAAAAAGAGCCGCCTTGATGATCTGAATCTCTCCGTTGCTGTGAATGAGATAAGGAAGATTGGGGTCCATCGTGTTGCTGGTCATCATAAAAACAAAATCGTGAATGGTCGAAAAAGACGAAAAGGCCGTTTCCACTCGCGGACGAAGCAAGTTGTTCAAATACGTGTTGATTTCCGGCCTGTGGTTATAGGTTCCTTTGATGACATCTTTCGCTTTTCCTTTTACGACGGCAATGTATACATTTTCTCCTACAATCGGATTGCGATAGAGATCAAGGATGACTTTTCCAATCCCGACTTTGCGGGCGTATTCTTCACTGAACAAAATCACACGCAATTGCGAGAGGGACATGGTCCTCTCTGCTTTTGTTGCGAGATTCAGCATTGCCTCGCTCGTCATCGAGGCATGAGTCGAGTACACCTGTGTCGATTCCTTATTTTTGGAGGGAACCGGTACCGCTACGGTGATATCTATCTTTTCACGATCCACATAATCGAAGCCCATAACCCCAATCATGGCCATGTCTTCCAGTGCCGGCCGTTCGAGTTCGCGCCCACAACCGCAAAGGCTGAGCAAGAGGATAACCGAAACAATGAGCCAGCTCGCCCTCTTCATGATACTCGCTCTCCTCTACCAAACCTCAAGGAATGCAGCAATAACAAAAAAATCGGCCACAAGATCAATCCATAGGCCATATAAACAGTCACCTTGTCATAAATGTAGCGTTGTTTTTCTACAGATAATGGCCCCACAATGAATAGAAACGAAATGATTGTCGGTACAAGTAGATGCCACAGCCTCGTCTTGTCTGCCATTTCTTCGAGGCCGGTACGCGCAACCCACAAGTATCCCGTACTCGTACTGAGAATGAGGAAGACCCAGAGACCAATCCCGAGATTTTCGATCCGCTCCAAAAAAGACAGCTCTACAGCCTTAAACAAATTCAAAATGGGATAAATGAGATTGTCCATTTGCCATTCGGAAAAATAAGACACACTCGTGAGCAGAATCATGACGTACAACAAAACAACGATCCATACCCCAATTAGCACATGCTTGTGTGCCTTGTTCTTCTCTTGGATATAGGGGTAAAAAAACAAGACCAATTCATACCCAAGCATGCTCGCGTAAGAATTGTGCACCGTTTCGGCTATACTGCGCCAATCTGTATGAAAAAGAGGAAAAATATGCATCATTCCTCCCTTTTGAAATCCGTACGGCAAAAGAAAAATCATCCAGCCCGTAAAAAAGAACGTTAGCAGGCAAAAGCGCGCGATCAATTTGATGCCGCCGTTTGTAATGTAGACCATGACTAATGTCAATCCTAGCAAGGGCAATGTGACAGTCTGATTGTTCAGCATGGAGGTTTGCACCAACCTGATATATCCTTCATTCGCAGTAGATACATTCAGAATGGCGTAGACGATAATCAGGATATTGAAACAGCCTCCCAGCCATTTTCCCAACAGCTTTTCGTGAATCCGAAAAAGATTATCCTCTGGATAGCGACGGCACAAGGCCATCATCGGGATTAGCGTTAAGCTGACGATACATCCCAGCAAAATCGGAGACCACCACAGATTGTAGCCCATTTTGCTCGCATGATGAGCCAGTCCAAGTAAATTAACCCCTACCATCGTATTCATAATCAATCCGATTACCAGGATCGGATTCAGGCTGTGAATTCTCCCTCTATCCATCTACCCTAGTCCTCCCCAACTGGCCGGACATGCTTTTGCTTTGCCCGGGACATGCGGTTGCGATTGACGATAAACCTCAATGGTGCACGTACCAGACTATTCATCAAATCAGTCCATTGACGCGGAACCCCCGGAGCCATGTACGGCGTCCCGAGTGAAGTCAGATTGAGCAAGTGCGCGAATAAAAACGCCAGTGCCAGTATCTGGCCGTACATGCCCAATGCACCTGCCATCAAGATGAAACCATAACGAACGAGCCGAATCGCATTACTCATCAAAAAATTGGGTGGCACAAAAGAAAGCAGTGCCGATACAGAAACAAGGACGATCAAGATATTACTGGCTAACCCCGCTTGTACAGACGCTGTCCCGATCACGATACCGCCAACGATACCGATGGTCTGGCCGATTTTAGTCGGCATGCGTATCCCCGCTTCCCGCAGGATCTCGATGACAAGCTCAATAATGAGCACCTCGATCATAGGCGGAAATGGCACCCGGCTGCGCGATTCAGACAAAATCGTCAGTAAAGCGGGGGGAAGCATTTCCGGATGATACGTCAAGACAGAGACGTAACTGGATGTGAGCATAATGGTGATAAATAAACCGAAAAAGCGAATCATCCGCAGCAGGCTCGCCGTTGACCAGCGATTGTAAAAGTCTTCAGGACTGCTAAACATCTCCAAAAAGGAAGTCGGACAGATCGCGGCATCCGGACTGCCATTCAGCATGATCACGATTCTACCGTCCAACAAAGCTGCTGTTGCATTGTCCGGCCGACCCGTCAAGCCAAACTGCGGGAACGGAGAGTATGGCTTGTCCTCCAGCATTTGCTTCAATATAGGCATCCCGACAAATCCGTGGTAAATGACATTGTCGATCCTTTTTTTCACGCGCTCCACATTTTCCGCGTTCGCGATATTGTCCAAATAAATCACAGCTACCTTGTTCTGCGCCTGGGTACCAATCGTGTAGCTCGATACTTTCAGATGAGGCGTAGCCAGTCTTCTCCGAAGCAAAGACAAATTGATCTCCAGCATTTCAACAAAGGAGTCTTGCGGTCCAAGGACGGTCGCCTCTGTCTCGGATTTCGTAATGGAACGGTGCGCGACCTGAAATGTATTCACATGCAGAATGAGGTCTCTTTCCAGGAAAAACAAGATGGTATGACCGCGTAGCAAGTTACTCATCAACGTCTCCATATCGTCAAGAAGACATTCCTGTGAGAAAGGAAGCGCCTGCATCGGATCTCTACCATCGGAACGCTGCAACGGAAGAAAGACATTCTCATAAATCTGGGACACATCCACCAGCGTATCGAGAAAAAAAACGTGTACCTCTTCGTCATTCATCTTCAATGACAAGCTACTGAGGTCATCCACGTTTTGCATGCATTGTTTTACCATATCGGGTGTAATTTGTTCGCTTCGCCGCGCATGAACCGAACCGATGCGCCGCTTTGCTTGTATGGCCTGTACTTGCGCTCTCCACCAATCAGTCGGCTTCACGCTAGATCCCCCCTTTTTTCAGGAAAATCTTTCTTACTTTGACCTGTCCGTGGTGATTTTATCCAAAAAAATAGAAAACGGGAGCCGTAGCCCCCGTCGAAACATCTCGTTCCCTATGAAATGATTAAGCAAACTGCTTAGATAAATTAGCCATTTCGATCGCTGCCGTTGCTGCTTCCCAGCCTTTGTTGCCTGCTTTTGTTCCCGCTCGCTCGATGGCTTGCTCGATATTATCTGTCGTCAAAACACCAAAAATAACGGGTATCCCAGTCGATAGAGATAAGGACGCAACTCCTTTTGCGGTCTCATTGCAGACGTAATCGAAGTGCGGAGTGGAGCCACGAATGACAGCTCCTAATGTAACAACCGCATCATAGCGACCGGATTCCGCCATTTTCTTAGCGATCAACGGAATTTCAAATGCCCCCGGTACCCATGCCACGTCTACCTGCTCATCTTCTACGCCATGACGCTTCAGGGCATCGAGAGCCCCTCCGACCAGCTTGCTCACGATCAATTCGTTAAAGCGTCCTGCCACAATCCCTACACGCAAACCTGTTCCAATCAAATGTCCTTCGAATGTTTTCATGCTTATTCCCTCTCCTTATCCGTGCAGATGAAGCAGGTGACCCAGCTTCTCTTGTTTTGTTGATAGGTACTTTTTGTTGTGCAGATGCTCCGGCATTTGAAGCGGCACCCGTTCTTCCACTGATAATCCGTAACCGATAAGCCCGCGGATTTTTCGTGGGTTGTTGGTCAAAAGCCGCATGCGTTGCACTCCTAGATCACGTAAAATTTGCGCACCGATACCGTAATCGCGCAGATCAGCGGCGAACCCTAGCTTTTCATTGGCCTCTACGGTATCCAAGCCTTCCTCTTGCAGCTTGTAGGCACGCAGCTTATTCAGCAAGCCAATACCTCTGCCCTCTTGGCGCATGTACAATAAAATGCCGCGTCCGCTCGCTTCGATCTGTTCCAAAGCAGCGTGTAGCTGTGGACCGCAATCGCAGCGATGAGAGCCGAAAATATCTCCTGTCAAGCACTCCGAGTGAACGCGGACGAGAATAGGCTCATCCGGTCCAATCTCTCCCTTGATGAGAGCCACATGCTCTTTTCCATCCAGCTCGTTCGTATAGGCCGCCATCCGAAAATCACCGTAGGCAGTCGGAAGCTGCACTTCGATTTCCCTTTTCACCATGGATTCCGTCCTCATCCGATACGCGATCAAGTCTGCAATCGTAATTAGCTTGAGATCAAAGCGGCGCGCGATCTCTACCAATTGCGGCAGACGTGCCATAGAGCCATCCTCGTTCATAATTTCGCAAATGACTCCCGCTGGAATGCTCCCCGCCAAGCGAGCTAAATCAACTGCCGCCTCCGTATGTCCCGCTCTGCGCAATACACCGCCAGACTTCGCGATCAACGGAAAAATATGTCCCGGTCTGCGGAAATCTTCTGCCGTCTTCTGATCGTCCAGCATCGCCAAGACCGTCAAAGAGCGCTCATGAGCGGATATCCCTGTGTGTGTACTCCCTTCATCGATGGACACGGTAAAAGCCGTTCCTTGCTTGTCTGTATTGGACTTCACCATCGGATGGAGCTGCAAGCGAGTTGCGTGCTCTTCTGTCACCGGTACGCAAACGAGTCCTCTCCCATGTGTAACCATGAAGTTGATCATTTCAGGCGTAGCCGCTTCGGCCATGCAGACAAAATCCCCTTCGTTTTCCCGATCCTCATCATCTACCACGATGACCGCCTTACCCTGACGCAAATCTTCCAATGCTTCTTCTATGCGATGAAACATGCTTTCTCCCTCCTCCTCACGCGAAGCCGTTTTCCTGCAAAAAGGCTAGACTGAGCCCGCCAGATTTTTCTGTACCGCCATGATTTTGATAGCCTAACAAACGCTCCACATATTTGCCGATAACATCTGTTTCGAGATTTACCAAGTCCCCAGGTCGTCTGTCTGCAAGACTCGTATTCGCCAGCGTATGCGGAATGATCGAAACGGTAAAACCGTTATCGTTTACGTCCACCACGGTGAGACTGATGCCGTCTATGCAAATCGATCCACGGGCAATAACATACTTCAACAGCTGCGGTTGGGCCTCCATCCGAAACACAACAGCATTCGCATTCACCTCTCGTGAAGCAACCATTCCGGTCCCATCTACATGTCCGGAGACGATATGCCCGCCAAAACGGTCACCCAGTCGCATCGCTCTCTCCAAATTCACTCGCTGCCCGCTGCGTAATTGCCGTAAGCTCGTCTTGTTCATCGTCTCTGGCATCACATCGACGCTAAACTGACGATTCGTATAAGAAGTAACCGTAAGGCAAATGCCATTGACCGAGATACTGTCCCCGAGCTTCACCCCTTCGAGTACCTGCTGTGCGCGGATGACCAGTCGACTCGCCTGCTCGTTCCCTTGAATCGATTCCAACACGCCCACTTCTTCGACCAGTCCCGTGAACATGCTCTCTCCTCCTCATTTGCTACGTCTGATCCTCCCATTGTGGGTACCCGATGATCTGTATATCACCTTTCCCGATCGGCGTGATCGAGACATTTGTCAGCGGTACCGCCTCTCCCATCGTCGCAAAGCCTTGACCACCGAATGGCGAAGGCGCGCCACTTCCTCCGATCAGCTTTAGCGCGATATGGCTCACGACCTTTTGAATCGCTCTCGCCTGCAAAAAGGAGCCATTGACTTCCTGCCCGCCTTCCACAAGCAACGAGGTAATCCCCAGCTCACCCAACGTATCCAGCACCTTTTCCACGCGAATTGGCCCTGCCGTTGTGATGACCCTTACTCCTCTTGCCACAAGCAGCTCCTGCTTTTCCCTTGGGGCTGCATCTGTCGTAAAGATCCACGTCTTCGCATCTGCATTCTGGACGACATGGGCATCCAGCGGCGTCCGTAATTGGCTGTCCAAAATCACTCGAACTGGCTGGCTTCCAAAACGCTGCTCTTCCTGGCGCGCCGTCAACAGTGGGTCATCAGTGAGAATCGTCCCAACCCCGACCAGGATCGCATCGTGCTGCCGGCGCAGTTCATGCACCTCTGCCCGAGCCTCTGCTCCAGTAATCCACCTGCTGTGTCCCGTGAACGAAGCGATTTTCCCGTCCAATGTACTGGCCGTCTTTACCGTCACAAATGGACGTCTGGTCTGAATGTAATGGAAAAAGACCTCATTGAGCATCCTCGCTTCCTCTTCGCTCACGCCCACCGCCACTTCCAGCCCTGCTGCCCGCAGCATCTCCATTCCTCGTCCCGCCACCAGCGGATTCGGGTCGAGTGTCGCTACAACAACACGACGTACATCAGCTGTAATCAACGCCTCTGCACACGGCGGTGTTTTCCCGTAATGACTGCAAGGCTCAAGCGTCACGTACGCGGTCGCACCTTGCGCTTTTTCCCCAGCCATCCGCAGTGCGTGCACCTCCGCATGGGGCTCTCCTGCCCGCAGATGTGCTCCCATTCCCACGATGGTTCCATCCTTCACAACCACAGCTCCGACCATGGGATTCGGACTGGTTTGGCCTCGTGCCGATCGTGCCAGTTCCAGCGCCAGTTCCATGTACTTGCTGTCCTGTTCCATACCGCACTCCTTTCTGTCCAGCATTCCAGCCAAGCACAACGCAAAAAGCCCTTGAAACCTCAAAGCGTTTCAGGGCATAGGGAAAGAAGCCTTACCTCATCCGTTTTTCGAAAAAAACAAATGAAGAAAGCACAAAAATCTTCTTCCATCCGGACTGTACCGTCGGCTCTGGGTTTTCACCAGATCAGTCGCTGCAAGCGTGGTCAGCGAGTCGCGGGCTCAGACGTACGTACGCCATTACCGCCGGTCAGGAATTTCACCTTGCCCTGAAGATTGTCGCTATGAGGTTTTATGAAAAATAAAAACGCCCATGAATATTATGCTCAGGGCGTTCAGAAAGAAGCCTTGTTTCTACCGTTTTTTGAAAAAACAGCGAAACAGGCCGTTCCAAATACCTTCTCCCATCCGGACTGTACCGTCGGCCTTGGATTTGCACCAAGTCAGTCGCTATCAACTGCTTACGATAGCGAGTCGCGGGCTCAGACGTGCGTTCGTCATTACCGCCGGTCGGGAATTGCACCCTACCCTGAAGGCTGGTATTCAGTTAGGCAAAGTATAGCACATTTTTCGCTATTGTCTGTAATCATTTATTGGAGAAGTGCACATTCCCCTTACTCGCACTCTTCAAGGACAGTCAGGAGTTGTTTCAAATCATTTATGTACGCCCTTGGCACAACGCCATTTTGCTCCATATCCTGCTCGTTCCCTTGATAGGCAATAAAAGCGACTTGTCCGTCACAGGCTGCCTTACCATCGATCCACGAATCCCCGATCATCGTCCAAGCTGAAACAGGCCAGCCCGGCTTGCAGCTGCGAATATAGTGAATGCCCGATGGAGATGGCTTCAAGGTCGTCATCTGCTCGCGGGCGACGATTTCGTCAAAGTAGGAGGCGATTCCCGTCTCGTTCAACGCCTCCTCTGCCGCGGCGTAGGCGTTGTTGGTCAGGATATACAAATAGTAGTTCTCTTTCAAGCGATCCAGCACTTCCACCGCATGCTTCTCCAATACAGCTCCATGCATGCCTTCCTTCTCAATCGCGGTTACTGCTTCCCACATAGCTTGTTCCAATTCACTCGTCATCTGCTCCGATTTTCTGCCAATCTCAATGAGCTGTGATGCGGTATACTTCTCCCAATCGAGAGTCGGCTCTACAATTCCATTGTTCGCCCACAGTTGAAAAATGGCCCGTTTCATCGCGGCAAAGTTGATTCGGGATTGCAGCAAGGTATTGTCCATATCGAAAATAATGCCTTTTGGATAGGATTTACTCATTTGTGGTCTCCTTTTTTAACAACTCGCCATGTCTGTTCAAGAGCAACGGTGTAGGCTTGAGCGTCGCCCGTCGGTGCCAGTTGATCATTAATCCAGAAAATCGCCGCTATATATTGCTTGCTGTCCTTCAGGCTTTGTCCAACGATCCCTCCCGGCTCTGCCCCAGCTTTTGCGAGTACGTTGTTTTCGCTTCCACAGACTACGCGAAGAACTTGAGCGCTCTCTAATCCATCCAGCAACTGACGATCATCGCTGTCTGTGAGCTTCGAGAAAAGCTGTACAGAAATGGCTTCATATGTCTGGCTCTGCCCTGTCTGATGAAAAATAGGATCGTGATCCTGCTCCATGAAAGATTGATAGTGCTCTCTACTCTCCCAAACAGTAAGAATACAAGCTTCCAACGGCTGATGCTGATTCCACCCTCCGACTTGTCCCAGAAAGCCTTTTATGTCCTCTAATGATCTCCATTTCGCTTGGGCATGGGAAAACGATTGCTTCTGATTTTCCGTTACTTTACATGTAATCCATTTGATCAGCATTTCCAAGCCTCCTACGATCTTTTACAAAAAAGGAAAAGCAACAGTTCTACACTGTCGCTCTTCTCCACACACTACGGATTTTCCTTTATTGTTCCTTTTTCTTCGGGCTAGGAAACAATGCAGAAGTAACAGGGGGTAAAGAATTTGCTGCATCAATAAATTTCTGCTTGGCTACATTACCTGAAACAACAATTATCTTTTCAGTATCAAAGTAATACAAGTAGCTATTATTCAAATGATCCTTACCTATATATGCTTCGTTGCCATTTTTTAGTAAGACTGTTTCTCGATCAGAACTGGGTGTAAACGGAAAGCGTTTATATACGGTAATCGTAACGATCTCTTTTTCGTTTGCAAACACCCAAGCATTCACTTCTTTTTCTGGAATATTCATTTTTGTTGCATTGAACTTTTCGAAAGGTAATTGTAAACCCTCTTTATCTGTAAACTCTGTATTCCCCAACAACCTTACAAGCCCATAAACTCCCCAACTAGATGAGGGATTATGTTCATACAAAAAAACAGCAAAATTGTTTTTCCCCTCTGGAGAACGTATAGCCACTATACTCTTTTCTCCAAGGGTCGTTTCGAAAATGACAGAATCCTTCTTAGGAAATTCTGTGGTTCCATCTCTAAACCCAACCTCGTATTGATGGACGACAGCTTCAGAAGGAGAAGAGACATTTTGAGGTGGATCAACAACCTTTACCCACTCCACTTCTTTTAATGCATGATCCTCCGGTTTTGGAGCTGCAGTATTATTAGGTAGCACTTTATCGTTCGGATCCTTAAGTTTATCTTCTTGGCACCCTAATAAGAGGCTGCATACAGCTAGGAGTATTATGGGTATTAGGAGTCTATTTCTCATTCTCAACTCTTCTCCTTCTTAGCAGTAATTAGAATTTTTCAGTTCTTGCTAGTTTGGCTTTGTGTTTTGGACCTATTACCTTGATTCTCTTTTTGTCTTGAATTTTGCAAGTGGGGGTTACATAGTAATGGTCTCCTTCCCAAGTCTCCGTATAAGCACCATAATCAATCCATCCCCACTCACCAGGGCCTACTGTAATGGTAGTTGACTCTTCTGTCGTCCATGTTATGCTACCGCCTATTTCGAAGCCTGCTGTCGCTTCGATTACACCCCAATTCCATTTTCCTGATCCAGTAACTTTACCTGAAATCGTAGTGCTGAAACTTAATTTCGACGTTTCAGTCAAATCTCTACTGGTTTTATTGATAACTCTCGTTCCAGAATCCCCTAGTTTGAAGCCGCTTGCTGTTCTTTTCGCTGTAAATACCCATTCACCTTGATCACACCCAGCTGTGGGTCTTACTTTACGCGCATCCCCTCTATATGACGTCGTTGATGTATTTGAGGTAACATGCGGCAAATTCGTGATTCTATTTTCATTTACGAAATTATAAATCTCGCTGTTCGGTACTTTATACTCAATTCCATCGATGTAATAATAGCCACCCTGAATATTGCCAATATTATGATCAGTTTTTGCATTTGCTTGTAATCCCCCAGAAGTTACAAGAGAAGCACCAATAATTGTAGCCATTGCTACTGAAAACAGTTTTGATTTTTTGTTCATTCCCGTTTACCTTCCTTATTTTTATATTTTTACTATTCCGGTTTATTATACCAATATTTTACAAATATTCCATAAAAATAGAGATAATTCTCACAATGTATTGTTAAGCACAAAAAACAGAGGCTATCCCAACAGTAGATATTTCTACTTGAGAACTGCCTCTGTTCTTTTCATCTACTGTTGCTCAAATTATGTGCAAACGAAAGGGACAGCCCCTTTTAGGGGTCAGATGCCGAGTTCCTATTGCTTCTTCTTGGCGCTGTCTACTTCATACGGCACATCCTTTGGAACTCCTCCAGCTGGCCAATCCTGTGCCTTTTTGGCAAAGTCTGGACGTGGCTTGGACAAGATATAGGCTGCTAGGTCCGCTGCTTCTTGATCCGTTAACGAGCCTTGCTTGATACCGCCCATTTCACCTAGAGGCATATTGCGCTGAATGTAGCCAGCAGCTTTGGAAATTCGGGCCATACCTGCACCAATATTGAAGGAGTTATCTCCCCATAGCGCTGGTCCAGAGTTTGGTCCTGTTCCTGAACCATCAGCTGCATGGCATTGCAAACACGATTTTTGAAAGAGTGCTTCTCCATTTGCCACATTCGGTTGAGGTACGCTCTTCATATCATTTTTCTCTATCCACGGACGCTCTTTAATTCCTACTGGTACATCTGTTGAGATATACGTCAGATAGGCAACCATCGCTCTCATTTCATCGCTGTTGTAAGGCAATGGCTTTCCGTTCATACTTCGTTGAAAACAACCATTAATGCGATCCTCAATGGTAAGCACTTTGCCAGACCTTGGAATGTACTGGGGATAGACTGCGGTGACACCCGTTAAAGGAGAGGTAGCATCCATTCCGGCATTCCCGTGACAGCTGGAGCAGGAGAGCTTATTCCCTGTGTATTCAGGGATCGCTGTACTCGTTTCATTCATTAACTTATGTCCATACTTAATCGATTCTCCCAATGGCCCCTCTGGTACCTTGTCCATACTAGGCGGGGTGTAGGTATCTAGATTGCTCGCTCCAGTTGCCCCACTCGCTGTTTTATCTTTGGCCTCACTCGCTGTTGGGGTGGGTTGAGCAGTCGGCTGTGTAGCGCAGCCTGCAAAAACCAGCATCGCCACTACTACCATAGACAGCTTCTTCCAGCCTGTCTTCTCTTTTTTAATCATAGGTCTCACTCCTCCATGTTGATCGTGCATTCACTACAGGAGAGTAGCAAGAGGCGTGCCATACGATAGATGCAGGAAAACGAACGGCCTAACGCTTCCGAATAGCAAGAAAAAGAAAAGACCATGCCAAAATGTCATGGTCAGTACGCGACAAAATGTCACGGTCGCAGCTCATACTCTTCAATTTTTCGGTACAGATTGCGTACGCTGATCCCCAGCTTTTCCGCTGTCTTGGTTTTGTTCCATTGCAGAACGTCCAGCACATGCTTGATATGTTCTCGCTCTACATTTTTCAGTAAAAACGCCTCTTCCTCCCCAGATTCTGCTGATGAAATAAGCTTCCTATCTGACGGGTTGTGAGGTACTGGCTGTTCGTGAGGAAAGAGATCCTTGTCGTCAATTTCCTCCCCTTTTGCCAAAACGACAGCCCGTTCGATCATATGAGCCAACTCCCGAACATTCCCAGGAAATGAGTAGGCCAAAAGAGCTGCCTGCGCTTTCACAGAAAGCGGTTTGACTGGATACTTACGCTTGAGTCGATTCAAAAAGAAAGCCGACAGTGGCAAAATGTCCTCTCTTCTCTCTATGAGAGGTGGAATCGTTATATCCATGACATGCAGCCGGAAATAAAGATCGGATCGAAACGTTCCTTCTTCCACTTTCTTCTCCAGATCAGCATTGGTAGCAGCAATGATACGAACATCCACCTTGTGCAGAATCGGGCTCCCTATTCGGCGAAATTCGCCGGTTTCCAGAAAACGGAGCAGCTTGACCTGCAAAGGAAAAGGCAAATCCCCTACTTCATCCAAAAAGAGCGTCCCCAGATGGGCAATCTCTACCAGTCCCTTTTTCTGCGCCGTTGCGCCTGTAAAAGCTCCCTTTTCGTGCCCGAACAGTTCACTTTCCAGCATCGTTTCAGGTATCGCCCCCAAATTGATCGGTACGAATGCCTCTGCTGCTCGCTCACTACATTCATAAATGAGTCTCGCGATGACATCCTTCCCTGTTCCACTTTCCCCTTTTAAGAGAACGAGAAAATCCGTGCTGGCTACTCGCCTAGCAGTTGCTAGGACCTCTTTTAGCCTCGGGCTTTCCGCAACGATTTGAAACGTCGTTTTCCCGTTTGTCGATAGCGCTTCTTTCAACTGTTGGTTTTCCTCGGTCAACAGCTGTTTTTCGACGGCCTTGGAAATCAAAACCTCCAATTCATTGAGGTTGTAAGGCTTTGTCAAATAATCATAAGCGCCGCGCTTCATCGCTTCGATAGCTGTTTCGATTGTTCCGTGTCCGGTCACAACAATGATTTGAATGGCAGGAGAGGTTTCCTTGCACCATTGCAAAAAGGAGAGGCCGTCCATCCCGGGCATTTTCAAATCAAGCAGAATGACATGAATCGTTTCGCTGGTTACTAGCTTCTGTGCGCTGATTCCGTCAGATGCTTCCAGCGTGGTATATCCCTTTCTCTTTAATCGACTGGTTAATAGATGGCGGAAATCTGCTTCGTCATCAACGATGAGTATACGTGTGTCTGCGTGCATCTTTTGTTCATTCCCCCTTTGCTGACGGCAGGATGACCGTAACAGTCGTGCCTTTGTTTGGTGTACTTTCGATCTCGATTTCTCCGCCTAAATTCGTCACAATCCCGTAGCAGACCGATAACCCGAGACCAGTCCCTTTTCCAGGAGGCTTGGTTGTATAAAACGGCTCCAAAACATGGGGCAAATCTGCTGCGGGTATACCGCATCCATCATCTCTGATCCACAGACGGAGTCGATCATTCGATGGAGAATCAGTTGCTATCTCGATATTTCCTCGCTCTGTGGTCGCGTACAGCGCATTGGTTAACAAATTGAGCACGATCTGCTGAAGTTGTCCAGGCGTAGCGAGAAGATACGGAGCAGAGGCCAACAGAGACTGGTTCACCGTTACCTGTTTGACACGTATTTCATGGGACAGAAGAATGAGAATGTCTGATAGGACTTGATGAATATCTACTTTTTCTACGGTAACGGGTGATTTCCCCGAAAAATGCAGCAATCGGGTCGTGATTTCCTTGCAACGGTTAATTTGTTTATCCATCGTGTCCAAGTATTGGGTAAGCTCTCCTGTATCCTGCAAATCTCGAATATCCTCGTCCACGAGACGGTCTCGCAAGTCTTGTCCATACACCGACAGAATACCTAATGGATTATTGATTTCATGGGCGATGCCCGACGCCAATAGTCCAATAGCAGCGAGCTTGTCCGCTTGTGCGATAGCGGCTTCTAGCTCTCGTTTCTCCGTGATGTCCTCGATGACCTCTAGAAAAGCAGACGACTCTTTCTCCGGATGCAGAGGGAAAACCTGATGTCGATAAGAACGGACACGTCCATCCTGATCGACTCTGGAGGAAATAAGGTCAGTCTGTTTTTCGTTTACCATTTGTCGCGTTCGGAGCATGCAACCACTGCATGAACTGAATTGTTGACCAATCGTCTGATGGCAGTCTTTTCCCAGGAGATTAGACGCATCCTGGAACCACGCCGACGCTGTTTGGTTAATCCAGCGAATGCGAAACGACTCATCTACGAGAATCAGCCCCATCCCCATACCACTGACGACGAGATCAAGCCGTTTCTTTTCTTCGAGAAGCTGATTGGTCTTCATCTCCAGACTTTGTGCCATTGCATTACAGGACGCTGCTAGCCTGCCAATTTCATCTGAGGTCGTCACTGGTATTCGTACGGATAAGTCGCCACCTGCGATTTTTTGCACAGCCGATTCGATCTTTTCCATTAATCGACTAAACGAGACAGAGAACACAATGCTAATCCCCAGAACGATCAGAGCGATAAATAAGGTCGTAAAGAGCAGAGATTGTTCCAATTTTGAAAAGGCAGCAAACGCCGTTTGGCTCGACTGCTCCAGCATAATGACCCAATGTGTGACCGAAGAGCGCATGGCATAGTTGACCATGACATCTCCATTGGAAGCTTGATACGTACGGATAACAGGCTTTTCCATTCGATCTGGTAGTGTCCAGGAGGGAGGAACCGCTTGTTCATAATAGGTCAAAGAGCCATCAGAAGGCTTTCCCAGCATAAACGGATCGGCAAACCTATCGCTTTTCCCATCTGTGACGAACAAATAGGCCTCGTTTTCATAGCGAGCTCGCAGTGTGACTTGTTCGAGTAACTGTTTTACATTGAGCTTTGCGTACATGCCGCCTTTTACACCGTTGGCAGATACATGAGGGATCGCGACAGTTACCAGTAGCTTCCCTTCTGCTGATCGGACAATGCTTCCGATGTATGGTTTTCCCGACTGGATCGTGGAAAGAAGTTGGGTGTCTCTCTCCTTGGGTGTGTCCTGCCTATGGTGTTTCCAGCGATTCAGCAAATACTGCGGCTCTCCATCCTGATGAAAAAGCGCGACTTCCTCCATGTAAGGTGACGTTTTCAATAACGTATTCAGCAAGAAATAAGCATCGTCATCGCTAGGGCGCTCATTGAGAAAACGCTGCTGAACCACCTGCATGGATTGGGTCGTATGTAAAAAAAGCATATCTAACTGCGCCAACGTATTTTCCACGTAGATCTGATTGGCTCTGTCTACCTCTTCTCGAACCTTTTCTTTACTGGTATTTAAATTGAAATAACCAAGAATTAGAAAAGGGATGATGGACATGCATAGCCCAAACAGGAGCATTTTTGTCTTCAGTCGATTGATGCGCGGTAGTCTGCTCCTCCTCATTTGTTCCTCACTCCATACCATTCTTGTGCCAGTGACCACTGTTGGTCGGTTACGGTAATAGGAAGCTTAGACAGGGAAGTGGCATTGATAGCTAACCGCACGTCATTCGGCCATTCGATTGACAGAGCGGTAGGAGGGACTCCATCCAACACCCGAGCCACCATATGAGCAGCCTGCATGCCTTGTGCATGAAAAGAAACGCCGTAAGCGGCATACAAACCAGCCTTCACCTGCTCGGGGTATGCGCCCATGACAAACAATTGCTTCTCGATCAAAAGAGGTAAACAATCGATAAGCGCATCTTCCAGAACGTAGCTAGGTAAAGGGAGCATGGCATCGTATTCTCCTGGAGAGAGCCCACTGAGCAACTGCTCTAAGTCTTTTGGGGAGGCAACCTGCTTCACTTGTAAGCGAATGCCAAGCGAAACAGCAGCTGATTGTGCTTCTACGATGGCTTGCTCTGTCGTAGGAGCATGAGAATCGGCAATGACCAGAAAGCGATTGGCGTCAGGCAACAAACGAGTTGTCAGCTCCAATCTTTTCCCAATGACATTCATTTGGCCATTACTGATGCCACACGTAACCGTTCCCTCAGTCTCAACAAGCGGTAGCTCTGCCATTGAGGCGACACCAATAAAAACAATCGGAACCGTCGTTGTCTCCTGTTGAATCAAAAAGGTCTCATGCGCTCCTGTCGTTACGATTACATCAGGCTTTTTTGATATCAAGTCCTGGACAAGGGAGCGCTCCTCTTCTAGCGTCTGAACCGCATTCAAATAAACGGGCACATACTGAACACGTGCGCCTTCACTGAGACCTAACGATTGCAATCCCGCCTTTAATCCCGCTACTTTATCTTTTCTATCCTCATTGGCAATCACAATTCCTATCGTGTAAAGATCGACGTCCTGTTTTTGCTGACTACTGGACCAATCGAGCAGAGTTCCTGCCACTAACAAGATGAGAAAGAGGATTTTCCTTTGTTTCTTCATAGGTATCACATCCATCTCTCATCATAGCGGCAAATGATTGCAGAAAATGTGAATAATTAACAAACCTTGGTCTCTAACGAAAAAAAACAAAAAAAGCGACAGCCAAGAGCTGCCGCTTTTTCCTATTCCGCGATTACGGAGTGCTATTCGGTACATCCCCAGGAATCCGCGGCACATCCGGCTTGCCTTCCGGGTTGTTGTACAAATACGTCGGTACATCGCCAATGATCAAGGAGTGGGTGATCGGGATTTTCGTCGTGACCGTCTGCTCCTCAGTCGCAAAAGGGATAACAATGCGCAGATCGACCTCCACAAAAATATATACCGTCGCCAGCACCATGTTGATGCCTGCTTCTTTCAGCTCTGTCTCCAGCTTGGTCTTGACCGAGCCGATGGGCACGAAAGTCACTGGCAAATTCGGCCCCATCGATGCCAAAAAGGAGTTTCCGGTAGCCAAACCAAACGGGATCGTGCGGTCTACTTTATCTTGTTCGAACTCTTGGAGCTTGTTCTGGACTCTCGCTGTTGTTTCGCCCACGATTCTCGCATATTCCTTGAAGTTGAACTGATACGCCTGAATCTGCCCCTCGTTGTTCTTCTCGATTTTGACAATCTGATTGAAGTCGACGCCTTGCTGTGAAATCCGCTTGGTTACGGCATCTGTTATCGCTTCTTTCGCCAATTGTTCAGCTTTTTGCGTAGCCAGGATCAAGAGAGTAGGCTCCAATCGATTTTGCAAAAACACAAGTGTCTGTATCGTCAAAACAAAAAAGATAACCAACGCGATCAAAAACGCTTTCGTACGTGAAAGCGGGTTTCTCCAACGCCGCCGGGGTCGAAATACGGCCAATCCCGACACCTCCCAACTGGTACATCCTATGGCTAGAAGGTGAAAAAAAGACTACGTGTATCAGGAGACCGATTTCGATTTTTTGGGAGAAATAACAAGGTACAAGCCAAATCCGATCAGCCCTGCGACAAACATCAATTGAGCAAAGACCAGCATCCCCAATAAAGTGAAGGCACCCGCCAAGAATGGAGCCATGAGAAAACCAGCGAAGTACCCGCTTCGACTCAAGAGCCCCTGCACCCCCATCACCTTGCCGCGCAGCTCATTTTGGGCTTGTTGCAAAAGTGTGCTCTCATAAACCTGTGCTGCGCCGGAAAATAGACCCGCGAAAATCAAGAGCAATAGCACAGCCACAGCATGGTTTGCCGCGAATGCACCTACAATCCCCACGGAAAAAACAGCATAAGCAGCGAGCATCCCATTCACCAACTTCACCTGCAAACGAGCTGCCACATAGGAGCCAATCAAACCTCCGACGCTCATCGCCGTCCACATCAATCCGTGCAAGGTAGCGTCACTACCGCGCAACTGATCCGCCAAAAAAGGCAACCCGTAATTATACGCAGATGTACTCAGCGATACGAGAAAAGCTAACAGACTAATCGTCAGAAGTACGGGTGTGTCCCGCAAGTAACGAAGGGTGACACGAAAGCCACTCGTTGCTTTTCCTCTGATATCCGCGTCAGATGAAGTAGCAAGCGCAGCATTCTCCTTCTCCTCCCAACGAAGTTTCGTCAGAATCCATGCAGAGAAAAGAAAGCTGGCAGCATCCAAAGCGATCACAATCGTATAACCATAGTGATCTGTCAGCCATCCTCCCAGCATGAAGCCCATGATGCCTACCAATGACTCCAGCCTGACCTTTAATCCATTGACCTGAACCAGTTGCTCACTCCCAAATATTTGTGGCAAGGATGCCTGAAAGCTAATATGAAACAGCGTATACAGCATTCCATTGAGAAAAGCCGCTGCGATTAATAGATACGGTGTCGGATAAAATGCGATGGCCAAAATAGCAAGACCGGCCCCCAAGTCGCTTACGATCATGGTACGCCTTCTGTCCATTCGATCAGCCAACATGCCTGCCAGAGGACTAAACAGCATCCCCCCTAGCTGTCTTGCAACGAAAAAAGCAGTCATCCAATAAGCACTATGTTCAAATGTAAAAATCAACGCGCTACACGCAATCAAATTCATCCGTGATCCCAAGGAGGACAACGCATTGACATACAAATACCATTTCATATTCATCTACATCCAAACCTCCCGATCATGACAGGTGGTTTGAATCAACGCCCCCCTCTAGTGGGTGCGTACACTGATTATGGCAGTTGACATGCGCATGCCTCCTCTTGAATGAAAATCAAAAAAAGCTTATGTTACTCGAAACATTCGGAAGGGGGACGTTCCCCAAATCGTCCTGTACGGCATTTATTGCCGTACTTCCATAATAGGTGGTGGGCCAGCAGATTGTCGATAGCACAAAAAAGGACGCTTTTTCTTTAAAAGCGCCCTAAATTCAAGTAATCCTGTTGATTTACAATGTAATAATAATGGTAAATAATTCCCTTTTGGACGAGCTCAGGCTATCACTACTCTTGAAATTTGATCATATGGTGTAGGAAGTATGACTTTCGTTTGGGAGGTTTTTTATGAATCTGGAACGTCTGGAACAAGCATTTGGGTCCCTCGTTTCACCTACTCCTGCCCAGCTTAGACACGCTCTCATTTCCTTGTCTCCCTGCATGGAACAACTCGGTCCATACATCCCGGAGCCACTAAACCTGCCCTATGGACGCAAAGTATTATTCTCCACGCCACATGTAGAGGTTGTCTTGATCCATCTACCGACAGATCAGGAATCCATTCCCCATAATCACGGTGACTCTTTTGGATGGGAATTGGTAGTCTCAGGTACGCTAACGAATATGATTTATGTCCAAACGAATAATGAAAATGAAGTACAACGAGCACAAACCACTCATGTCAGTACGGGTGAATACTATTTTGTAGAGCCTGGGGAAATCCACGCTATTCGCAACAATGGACAAAGTCCGGTTGTTTCCCTAAACGTCTACAGTCCTCCATTGCGTAATTGCCGCCACTATTGTTCCCTTTGAACTAAAAAACTTACTATTTTTTACAGGTTTTCCGTTATTTCCGATAGTTCATCCGCAGAGCTGGCTACCTGTGCCACCGCTTGGTTCATATCTTCCATGACTTTGAAGAAGTTTTCCAGCTCCCGCTGAATCCGTGAGCTCTGTTCTTTACTGTCTGAGACAGCGCTCATGATTCCTTCAAAAAAGGCATTCGTCTCGTTTACTACCGCAGTGCTCGATTGGACCAGCGCCTGAATTTCTACCACGACAGACGAGAGGACCACTGTCTGTTGGTTCGTCTTCTCGATCAGCTCACGCACACCGAAAACCGACTTTTTGGTCTGTTCTGCCAGCTTGCGTACCTCATCAGCTACGACGGCAAATCCGCGTCCCTGTTCGCCCGCACGTGCTGCTTCAATCGCAGCATTTAGCGCCAAAAGATTCGTCTGCTCAGCAATTGCCGTCACGACCTCTACAATCCCTTGGATTTTTTCTGCGTTTTTCTCCATCGCGTTCATTTCTTCCGAGATTTGCTTGACGCTGCTCTGAATCAAGCACATTTGTTCCTGTTGTTTTTCCAGCTTTTCTTTGCCTTCACGGGACAGGTCTTGTGCTTTCGTGGAAAAGCCCGTGCCATTTTCAGCAAAACGAAGCACTTCTCTCGACTGTTCTGTCAATTGTACAACAGACGCGCTGTTTTCTTCTGAGACCGCTGCCAGCTCATGCGCAGAATTGGTCAGGAGGGTTCGCAGCTCGTCCTTTTTGTCTTGTTCCGCTCGCCGCGCCTTTTCATGCTCGTTTTCATATTCCTCCAGCACAATTTGCTGTTCGATGCTGAGAATCTTCGTGACGACCGTGAGGGCTTGTACGAATTCGTCCTTGTCCGCGATATTTTTATGCAAGAGATCAATCAAGGAAACCATCATGTTTTGAAATGCACTCAAGTACCATTTTGGTTCCAAGCCTATTCGCATATGAATAACCGCAATTCTACTGCGCTGTTCAATGTAAGCGCTGTCGATGCGTCCGCTAAACATTTCGCAGATATGGCGGTTCAACGTTAATTTCAACCGTTCAATCGTACTGTTTTGGTTTACAATCTTCATTAAAAGCGGTTCTTTTTCAATACTGGTATAAAAATAGTCGACAATAGCGTCAATATTTTGAATGATAAGTGGCTGAAGTGCTTTCACAATGGCCAATTCTTCTTCGGTCAAATTGATCATTGCTAGTTGCTTCGCGAGGGTACTTTTCCCTACAATGTGCACTTCCCCCTTTTCCTTCACCCCCTGAAAAAAAGATTCACTTTTTCCTTTCCCTTTCAAACCAAAAAAGGTGGAAAACGGACATGTGCTCATAGCCTGAACTCCTTTTATCCGAGTACATATATCTCTGAAATATCCTTTCAATTATATACCCCTTTGCAAACGGGTGTAAACCGCCCACATGGGCTATGGGCGGTTGTTTGAGCCTAGCAAACACCTACATTTCCGCTTTCCTCACGACTGCCCGTTGCAGCTTCCAGCTTGTCTTGTCCCACTTCCAGTACGACTCCACATACGCGATCGTATCCGCATTGGCTACACCGCTGACTCTTTGTTCTCCTTTTAATTCACAAATACCATCACGATTCTCATCGATGGGCATGAGTACGCTGAACGTGTTAGGCATGACCTCTACTGGAGAAACTAGCTTCCCGTTCTTGTATACTCCATTTTCTTCATAGATTTTTTTGCGATCTGACAAATCCAGAACGACAGTCTCCCCCGTCTCCTTGATCGTCAATGACACTTTGTATTGATCCTGGTAGGAGCCCGAAATCGTCAAGGGCTGAGGAACAGGCAGAATCGCCGGCTTATTGTCCTTGTCTGCGAACAAATAAAACTCAGACGTCCCTGCACTACCCCCAGTGGGCGCCTGAAGTAAAATTTGTTGCACACCCCCGCCGGTAAAATCACAAAAGAACATCTCCGGCTGATAAGCGCCATACGGTGTTGTAAAAAAGGTTGTTTTTTTCGCAACGGGATCTTGAACCATGATTTTTAGGTGCTCGAAGTAAGGACTGTCTGCCGCAAACCTCTTTCCTAGCAACGTAACGAAATCCGGCCGACCATCGCCTGTCACATCCTGCCGTTTGATCTGGATTTGCTCGAACACAGTTGGAGGAGGCTGTACGTCTCTCCCCTCCAAGGCAAGAGCGACTTGTCCCCACCCGGCTCCTGTCAACATCCATACGATACAGCCAATCATACCTACCCTCTTGTTTGTCCACATATCGATACATCCACCTTTTCATCTGTTCAGCTTACCTGTAGTATGCAAAAAATGGCTTTGGTCAAACCGCTCGAAACGGTAAAATAAGAGAGAGGGATCGCAGAAAGTGAGGAACACTATGGCAATGAAACGTGCGGTATTATTTGGAGCGACCGGACTCGTCGGCCGTGCATTGCTACAACATCTCTTAAAAGATGACGCATATGGAAAAATCATCGCTGTCGTCCGCAACGCGCTCCCTTTCACGCATCCTCGCTTGCAGACAGTCGTCATTGACTTTCGTCAGTTGGGGGATTGCCGACAGTTTTTAGAAGGAGCAGACATCTTTTGCTGCTTGGGGACAACCATGAAAAAGGCTGGTAGTCGCGAGGCGTTTCGCACAGTGGATTATCAGTACCCGCTCGAAATTGCTCGATTGGCAAAAAAAGAAGGAGCCAGCCAGTTTCTCATCATCACAGCAATCGGCGCAAATAGCCGATCCGTCTTTTTCTATAATCGTGTAAAAGGTGAGCTGGAGGAAGCACTGCGCGAGTTGGCGCTTCCGAGTCTGCATTTGTTCCACCCTTCCCTTTTACTGGGCCCGCGACAGGAACACCGGCGATCGGAAGAGCTCGGTGCGAAGCTATCACACTCACTTTCGTTTCTCTGGATCGGACCGTTACGCGCCTATCAACCTGTCACTGCAACAGATGTCGCAGGAGCCATGCATCACATCGCCTCTCTTGGACTGGCAGGTGCGCATGTGTACGAATCAAGGGAATTACCACAGTTAGCCGCAGCGGGAAAAAGGACGAGTTGACGTTCATACGTATAGGATGAAGGCTTTTATCGAGGAGGCGAATTGGCATGACGACTCCCAAGCAACAGCGTGCATCACAGGCTCCGCCTAGTCGCCGAGCACTTCGTTCTGCTTATGAACTGATTCTCACACAGATCTGGCCCCGTCTACCCGCCGCAACCGAATCCACTAGCAGGAGAATCGTTCATGAAGATCAGACTCGTACAAAACGGAATCATCACTGAGATAGAAGACATCGAAGAGGCTGCTACTCCACCTGTGAACGGGTTTTACTGGATTCATGCCGCACCATTCGATTTGGATATTTTACAGCCGCTGTTCGGACTGCATCATCTGGCTGTCGAGGACTGCATCGACGAGGAAGAACAGCGGCCCAAGCTGCAACATTACGATGATCATTACTTTATGGTCATCAATGGCATTACCTTCCACAATCATGATATCTTCTTACGCGAGATCAATATTTTTTTGGGCAGCAGCACCATTATCACCGTAACGAAGCAGGAGGCCCCCGAATTCACTACCATGCTGTCAATCATCCGAGAAAAAGAAGTCAATCGGCCCGATGCGTTTCTGTACTACTTGGTAGATCAAATTGTCGATCGTTACTTTGATGTGACGGAAAAAATTGAAGACCTGCTTGAAGATCTGGAAGAACAAATTTTGATGCACACGAAAAAATCCCATCTGGATCAAATTATCGGGCTGCGCAGTGAAATCTTGTACGCCCGTAAAATGCTCGTTCCCCAGCGGGATTTGATTGACGCCCTACATAAAAAAGAACTCCCGCTGATTCAACCTTATTTGCGGAAGTACTTTGGCGATATTGTAGAGGATGCCAGCAAAATTGTAGAGAGCTTTGAAGCTTTTCGCGAACTCATCGGAAACTTGCGCGAAGCGTATCAAGCGGCGCTTGCTGGCAGAGCCAACGATATTATGCGTGTTTTTACCGCCTTGACGACGATTTTTATGCCGTTGACCATTGTGACCGGTATATACGGGATGAACTTTGATGTGATGCCTGAGTTGCGTTCACCCTACGGCTACTACATCGTGCTGGGATGTATGGCGGCCATCGGTACGACGATGTTTTTCATTTTCAAAAAGAAAGACTGGCTCTGATTATACCAAATCTCCACAGGCGATGATCATGAGCGTCAGCATTTTGGACAAGTCACACTCATAGGGTTGCTCGACATCCCGACCTTCTTCATCCACCAGGACTCTGACGATCGGACGGCTCGGCATTCCTTTGTTCGAATCGACGACGACACCAGACATACCATTGTTCAGGCTGACGGTCAGACCAACAGGGTAGAGTGCAATCGTATTTCGCAAAGCCTCTACATACACATGGTCAAACAGTTTGCCTGAACCGGAGTAGAGCACCTCCATCGCTTCATGAGGGAGCATTCCGCGACGGTATACCCGATGTGACGTCAGGGCATCGAATACATCGGCCACTGCCATCAAGCGACCAAACGGATGAATCTCTTCTTTTTTCAGGTGCCGCGGATAACCGGAGCCATCCCAGCGCTCGTGATGCTGAAAAGCACAGTGGGCTGCAAGCAAAGGGATGTCGTCTTGACGACGCAGCATTTCAAAACCGATCTCTGCATGTCTTTTCATGATTTCAAATTCTTCTTGCGTAAGGCGGCCCGGTTTTTGCAAAATGTCGTCTGGGATATGCACTTTTCCTATGTCGTGGAGCATACCGCCAATACTAATCTCCAACACATCTTTTTCCGAGCAGCCAGTATTTATGGCGAGAGCTGTGCTATACAAGGCAACGTTAAATGAGTGCGTGAATATGTAATTGTCGAAGGCGCAAGCATCTGCCAATAAATTCATGGCTGAATCACTACTGTTTAATTCATCCGCAACGGTTTGCATGACATCCCGCAGCTTACGTCCCAAACCCTTGTCCGAAAAAAGCTGCTGCCATTTATCCGGAACTTGATGAACGGTTCGGAATGTATCGTGAATCATGGACATTGCTTGTCTGCGAGTATTTTCGGAAATGACTGTCTCCACAATAATATCATCCGTGCGCTTGTCTTGGATGTAGAGACTGTTCACGTTTTTGTTTTTGAGTCGAGTTATCATTCGTTGGGTTAGTTCTACTCCAGCGCCAACGAGAATCGTTCCGTTCTCTGTATAGATGGAACGAGCCAGTTTATCACCCGGCTGGCATTTTTGAATGGATTTCAGTCGCATTTCCTTTCCTTCGCCTTTCCTCAGGGTATCCCTATTATAGCGTGATTCGACTTGATTCTACATGAAATTTTTTCTAGATTTTCTTTTTATGTCTACCGAGGAAAGACACTGGAGACGAGTTTGTCTGGAAGAATCCTTGTTTGCAAGGGAGACGATCGTATGTCGCTTATCGAAAAAGAATTAACGCAGCCTCTTTCATTATGTGATCAGGATGGCCGCTTGCTTCCCGAAGCGATTGGTTGGTCCCGTTATCCGTTGCATGACTGCCAATTTAGCGGGCATTGGCTTCGCCGGAAAAAATGGAATTTTTGGTTTATCACTGCACCTGAATGTGCGATGTCGATTGCGATGGTCAATCTGGATTACGCTGGCATTGCCTTTGTCCATTTTATTGATCTAACGACAGGGGAGACCGCGGACAGTGCCGTAACGGTTCCTTTTGGTGCAGGGATTCGACTGGGTGCCACCGTAGATGAGCCTTGTCATTTTGTGAGTCGCAAGCTCTCTGTCTCCTTTCAGCCAGGAGCCAGCGGAACGAGCGTAGAAGCGACTGCCATATGTCCCGGCGATAAAACTCTCTCGCTCGACATCGTGATTGATCCGCCATCCGAATCCTTAAATGTCGTGATACCGTGGAGTGCGGAGCGCTTTCAGTTCACTTCGAAGCAAACGGCCCGGCCTGTGCACGGCACCATTGCCTATAACGGGAAAACCTATTTGCTCGATCGGCAGAATACCTTTGCCAGTCTGGATTTTGGACGTGGCGTTTGGCCATACCACACTCGTTGGAACTGGACGACCTGCTCTTTCCGTCACGCGAAGGGTGTCGCAGGCTTTAACTTTGGCAGAGGCTGGACGGACGGAACGGGTATGACGGAAAATGGCTTGATGATTGATGGTGTCCTCTACAAGCTGAGCGAACAGATTCGTTTTTCCTACGATCCTGACAACCGGATGCTCCCTTGGACGCTTGCGAGTGAAGAATCTTCTGCGGTACGCCTCACCTTTACGCCGCTCTTTGCTCGAACCGAGCACAAAAATTTTGCGTTGGTGCGAACCACTTTGCATCAAGTAATCGGCCGTTACGACGGGACGATCTCAACAGATGATGGAAAAACCATTGCGGTGCAAAGCAAGATCGGAATCTGTGAAGAACAATCAGCCCGTTGGTAAACAAGGCCAGAAAAAACTAAAAAACCTTTGTCATGGGACAAAGGTTTTTTCTTATGGGCAAACCATTCTTTGTTTACAGCATTTTCACAACAGCATCCCGACCAGTCATACCAGCCGTAATCCCCTTCTGCTCCGCCGTCGTCGTCACAGACTCCAGCGGCGCATCCAGCAATTCCTGTATGGTCTTGACCCCTACCGCACGACCGGCAAGAATTTCCCTCGCTGCTAACCGCTCGTTCAAGAGCCCCACATCCAGTGCTCCACACATGATGTAGCCATGATCGGTCGTTACAGCCAATAGCGTCGTCTTGGGCAATCGAACGGTGACAGCAATAGCCGTCCCCTCTGGAAAGTGGATTGGCACTACCTCGACCATCAAGATTCCTCCTTTTTCTCTCCTGTCTGTTGGCGTTACCATCCTATGACATTCAGAAGAGAAAGGTGAGGTCTCTAAGAGGTGGTTCAAAAAGTTATGTTTTGATCACGAACTTGATCTTACGTTAATGCATGACGCTTGTCGGAAAGTGCTCATCCTCCATCGCGACTTTTCGTTTCATGACTTCAATCATATACGTCGCGAGCATATGAAACAGCTCTTCCTCGTCCATTTCCTCGACCAAGTCCAGCAAATCATCCCGAGACTGCTCCGCGAGAATGCCGACGACAACTGCTGTAATGTCTTCTTCATCGCCATTAAAATGTCCTCTGTACAGCTCGTATACTTCATCTATGAAGCGCATCGCTCGTCTCCTCCCGTTTTTCGATAGCATTCCCGAAAAACCGGTCTCTACGATTGGTTTTTTGACGTTGACGATATCTTTTCCCAACGTGGACGAAACGCATTTTGCAGCATCTGTTGATCCTTTATCGTGGTGGCGAGCACTTCACGCAGCATCTCGGGCAAGAAAAATGTAACCTCACTGCCGAGCAGCAAATCGGGAAACATGCGATTGTACATAAACATGTCGATCGTCCCGACTCGATACAGACGCTCGCGATCAAGCGGTTGCCCGTTGACTTCAATCTGGATAATTTGCGGTTGGTCATCCTCACTGTAGCGGATGTACAATCCGTCCACACACATCCAGCCTTCTATTTTACCGCGAAAACCGTACCCTCGCAGCTCCCGGTGAACCATTTCCGGTTGAATCGCTTGCTCCAGAACTGTGGTGAGCTGCTCGCCTGTAATCGTGACCGCACAGGCATTGATCGGGTGAGGCATACTGTGCAGCAAATCGGCAAAGGACAAGCTACCCCGCGGCAAATCAGCAAGTAACAGCCCTCCATTTGCCATGCCGATCTCAGCACCCGTCCATTTACGAATACTCGCTGCGATGAAGGAACCATAGGGGGTCTCCTCCGTCCAGCCTATGTGCATGTCTTGCTCCAATTGAACTATCGGCTGAAACAAACGATTCTCTGCCCATACTTTTTCACTCTCAATGAACTGGCTCAATGATTCGTCTGACTGGTACTGTTCTGTGTGAAAAAGCTCTGCGCGCACGTCTTTGATGCCATTATGAATCCCGTTCCAGACGAGCTCTACATGACCGACATACTCGCCAAATCGCCCCGCTTGTGTGATTAAGGTACCGCCTATACGTTCTCCATGAGGCAGCGTCCGGTGAGAGTGTCCGCCCAAAATGATATCGAGCCCATCGACTTCCTTTGCCAGCACACAATCCGTCTGATAGCCAAGATGCGATAGCAAAATGACAACATCCACAGACAAGCGCAGTGCCGCAATCTGCTCACGCAAAATCGGGATCGGTTCCTTGATCTCCCATCCCATACTTTGATAGGAAGGGCCAAAGGGAATCGTCATTCCCAAGATCGCCAGCCGCAGCTCGCCTACGGTATGAATGGCGTATGGTACAGCCCAAGACGGGACAGAATTTGTTGTCGGTTCAAACAGATTGCCCGTAATGATCGCAAAACGCGCATCTGTGTACAGTTCATTCAGCTTGTCTTTTGGGAGTGTGATGCCTTCGTTGTTTCCAATCGTCGCGTATTGAATCCCGCTTCTGTTCATGATCTCGACGTTACTTTTCCCAAAGCTCGCTTCCGATCGGATATCCATTCGATCCATATGGTCTCCAATATCGACCGTCAGCACATGCTCTCCCCTGGCCTCCCACTCTTCTCGGTGCTTCCTCAGGCAGGTTGCAATTCGCGGCATCGTATCAAAATGGCTGTGCAAGTCATTCGTGTGCAAAATGTGTAAGGTACAGGTGTCAGCCACGACTTTCCCCTCCCTCTCGTCTCATTATCCAAAAATCGCTTCTCCGATCATTTGTATGGCAATTCCCAATATCAGAACACGCAAAAATAGCACGATGGTGCGCCCCTTCATTTTACTGGCAACAATCGCTCCGAGCTTTCCGCCCGCCCATGCTCCTGGCGCGAGCATCGCTGCATACAGCCAGTGTACGTTGTCGTGGAAGATATTCGTGATGGACCCAACCACCGCTGATAAAAAAATGACCAGCATGGATGTAGCGGTAGCAATGTGTGGCGGAAAGCGAAACAAAATGATCATGGCTGGAACCATCAGAATGCCGCCACCCACGCCAAATAGCGACGAGGTAATCCCGACAAAGAAAGCAAGCGTAATCACGGACCATTTGCTATACCCGTACACATATTCATTTCCTTCGTTGTCGATGAAGTGGCGTTGGACTTCCCACTCCATGCTGCGTGGTTTGATTTTGTCTTTGACCATCAATACGACGAACATGGAGAGCTGAAACAAGCCAAACAGCAGCGAAAAGCCCCCCACTGCTAGTAATGTATTAAGATAAACGCCCACAATAGCACCCGGCGCACTCCCGATAAAAAAGAGCAAGGCACTCTGCTTATCTACTTTATTTTGCTTGAGATAAGAAAGGGAAGAAGAAAGGGCGGTTACCGCAATCACAATCAACGAAGTCGCCGCTGCTACTTGCGGGTTCATCGATCCAGGCATGTACCAGTTCGCAAAATACAGCAGAGCAGGCACGAAAAAAATCCCACCACCCAGACCCGCGATACTGCCAATGACGCCAGCCAGGACTCCGATGATGACAAATAAGATGGCAATTACTACAAGCATGAACTCCCCTTCTTTCTTGCTACGTGGAGAACAGGTCCATCTGACGAGGATTCAGACCAGTAGGTGCAAGGCCAAGCATCTCCGAAAACTGCTTCGCATTCGCTGCTGCATCTCCTCCAGAGTTATTGTTGAACAAAATGCAGACTTCATCCGCTTGCCGTTCGAGCAGTCTGATGTGTTCCACCCATTCTGCAAGCTCTGTCTCACTGTATCGATATAAATAACGGACATCCCGCCAATTTTGTCCCTCTCCGGGATCTCGCCAGCCCGCTTTGTTGCGTCCATGAAAGCGAACCAACGCCAAGGTTGGCTTCGTCACGGCAGGAACAATCGGGACCGAGCCTTTTCCCACTTGTGGTTCATCACATACGACATGTGTCGCTTCGATGTTGTGCAAGAAATCCAGTGTTCGCTCCGAATACCGTGATTCAAACCAGCTTTGATGGCGAAACTCAACCGCAAACGGATACGCCTGCATGGCTTGGCGACAAGCGGTCACATACTGGACATGCTCTCGGGTACAATCAAACCACGGCGGAAACTGAAACAGTAACGCTTTGAGCTTGCCAGCCTCCACGACCGGCTGAATGCTCTCTTCGAACTGACGAAACAATTCCCGTCTGCTTCCCGAAGCGTCCCCCCGTTGATGCCCCGTCATCCCTTGATGAGGCTTGACGATAAAGCCAAATCGTTCAGGTGTATCCTTCACCCACGATTCGTAATTTCGCTGTGGTAAAATAGCGTAAAAAGAACTATCCACCTCTACAATTGGAAAGTGGCTGGCATATACCGACAGCTTGTCTCGACTGCGTACACCTTGTACGTACAATTCGTGCTGATCGCCCCAGCCGCAAACTCCCACTTGTATCGTAGTCATCGAATGCTAACCTCCAAATCATGGTCGAATAGAGAAGAAGGACGGAAGCCGAATGAAAAATCCCGCTTGGTTGGGTGAACCCTTTGCGATTAAGGATAACAAAATATTCCTGACGAAAAAAGTAGCGAAACGCCTCCTGGCCGAAGCACAAGAGGCGTTTCCTTATGAGTATTCTGCTTTGCTCGCAGGTCGTGGAGCAACGATTACGGCCTGTGTACCGATGCCCGTCTCACCCGACAAGCACGTGTTCGCTTGGGATGGGAAAACATTTCTTCAAGCCTTGCAGTACATCCGCAAGCACAATCTTCAATGGTTGGGGGTCTTGCATACACATCCCCATACGCCGCCAATCCCTTCTACACGCGACATAGCTGGGTGGCATTATCCCACGCTCAGCTATTGGATTGTGGGACTCGCATCCGAACAGCCAGAATGGCGTGTCTATCAATGGGTGCAGGATGGAAGTTGCGGCTCATTTGCAGCACGCGACTACACTTTGACAGAAGTGGATTGTGACGATGAGGAAACCAATGGTTCCTCGGCTCCAAAAAACTCTTGATACAAAGCAATCACAGCACGATCTGCCTCTTCGGCTTTTACCCCGAACATCATGCTTACTTCTGATGACCCCTGATTGATCATTTCCAGATTGATTTTCGCAGCAGCCAACGCAGCTGTGGCTCTCGCTGTTGTCCCCACAGATTGACGCATGCCCTCCCCGACAATCATGACGAGTGCAAGACTATGCTGAACAGCGACATCATCAGCGAACAGCTCTCGGCGGATGCGTTCTACAATCCGCTGTTCCTTCTCTTCCGTGAGATCGCGCTCTCGCAGAATGACGGAAATGTTATCAATTCCAGATGGAGTATGCTCGTACGAAAGCTCCTCCTCCTCCAGAATTTGCAGCAGCTTGCGGCCAAAGCCAATTTCACGGTTCATCAAATACTTGCTGACGTAAATGCTGCAAAAGCCGCTATCACTTGCAATACCCGACACTCTGTTTGTAGCAGATCCTCGCTCGGCCACAATCATCGTACCAGGCGCAGACGGATTATTCGTATTCTTGATGCATACAGGTATATCTGCTTGATACGCAGGAATCAACGCTTCCTCGTGAAACACACTAAAACCGGAATAAGACAGCTCCCTCATCTCTCGGTACGTAATCTCTGTCACCTTCTTCGGATCGGCAATCAGGTTCGGATTGACCACATACACAGAATCGACATCGGTAAAATTCTCGTAGACCTCTGCCTGAAGCGCCGCAGCCAAAATCGATCCCGTAATATCCGAGCCACCGCGCGAAAAAGTAACCAGATCACCGGAACGTGAATAGCCGAAGAAGCCAGGGAAAATGACAATTCCCTCCCGCTCTCGCAATGTTGCCAATTTGGCATACGCTTCAGGGAGGATATGAGCATTGCTTGCTTCGTCCGTAACCAGCATGCCTGCATCCTTTGGATTGATGTAGGTCGCGACCTCGCCCAAGCTCTGCAAGTAACGAGCGACAATTTTGGCGCATGTATCCTCTCCCGCAGCTTTGACCGCATCCATGAATCTTTCCTTGGACAAGCCCTCCTTGTTTGCCAGAACCTCCCCGAGCTCCACTTCAATCGCTTGACCAATCTCGGCAGAAAGCCCGAGACCTGCCACAATCTCCTGATAGCGCAAGAATATTGCTTGTTTCGCTTCCTCTGTAGGCTCTCCAGCCAAAAATCGCTCAGCATATGCGATTAACAAATCAGTAACCTTCGTGTCTTCCTTATGTCGTTTCCCAGGCGCCGATACAACAATGAATTGTCTGTCCCGATCCGCCAATGCAATTTGGCATACTTTTTTTATTTGCTCGGCATTCGCCAGTGATGTTCCCCCAAATTTTGCTACCTTCATGATCGATTCCTCCATCTAACTCTCACGTCTTATGCTTTTACTAGCTTAAATTATCCGTACAAAAAGAACAAGTGTCTTTTCCCCGAGGACATTCAGGAATAATCATCAAGATTTGTCGCATAGTAACGGGGAGTACATCATCATGTACAGCTACCTAGCAGGAAAGTCTCTGATAAAGAGGTGAACGAATGAAAAAGCATATCCTCTTTTTCCCACTTTTGCTAGCTGTCATTCTTGCTCCTTCCTTCAGCGAGACAGCCAATGCAATCCGGGAAAAAAATCGCGAGTATTACGAAACAAGAGGAGATATCGTTTGGGAAGTGCCGACAGAGAGCAAGGTGATTGCCCTTACCTTTGACGATGGTCCTGACCAGGTATACACTCCGCAGATTGCAGCGCTGTTGAAGCAGTATCAAGCGAAATCCACCTTTTTTGTCGTAGGAAATCGTGTGAGCCAGTACCCGGAAATCGTCAAATCTCTCGTGAATGATCAACATGAGATTGCCAATCACACTTACAGTCATCCAGATATTCGAAAGCTGTCAGCGAATCGACTATTAGAAGAGGTGCAAAAAACGCAGGAGACCATTTATTCGGCAACAGGGGTTCGTCCCACCCTCTTTCGTCCTCCGGGAGGATATTATGACGAGAAAGTCGTCGATACAGCGAAGCAAGCCGGTTTTCTCCTGATCATGTGGTCGTGGCATCAAGACACACGTGATTGGAGCGATCCCGGTGTAAAAAAAATCGTCAACAAGGTTTTGAACAACGCGCGGAATGGAGACATCGTGCTATTTCACGATTACGGAGGCAATCGCAGACAGACCGTACAAGCCCTCGAGCAAATATTGCCTGAACTGAAAAATAGAGGGTATAAATTCGTAACGGTCAGCGAATTGTTGAGAGGATATGGGCGTGCCAAGCAGGTAGACTATCCTTGATTTTCTTCCCACGAAAAAGTGCCCCTCACTATAAAGGGGCACTTCTCCTCTGATCAGTTTGATTATTTGTTTTCGTTCTCCAAAACAGAATCCGTCTCTACCTGAACTTTTACGGGTACAGGCTGTTGCTGTGTGGGTACGGTACCACCCTTTTGCATAAAGTCTGCGATCATCTTATTCATATCCAAACCAGATACGTCTTTCAGCATCTCTGGCAGTTGGGCCATCAGCTTCGTAACATTCCCGCTCAGACGATTGACGCCATCTCCCTGACCGCCTCCTGCATCCACGATCGTTACCTTGTCGATCGCCTTTATTGGCTCGGCAATTTTCTCAGCCAGCTCAGGGAGCATTTTCGCAATAATATCGAGTACAGCCGCATGACCGAATTTTTCAAATGCTTCAGCCAGCTTCTCTTTCCCTTCTGCCTCGGCTTCGAGCTTGAGGCGCGTGACTTCTGCCTCAGCGCTACCACGTGCTTTTTCAGCCTCGGCAATCGCCAAACCTTCCAGACGCTTCTGCTCCGCATTTGCTTTTGCTTCCGCTTCAATGCGGTACTTGATCGCGTCTGCTTCTCTCAGCTTCTTCGCTTTTTCCGCTTCTGCCGCCTGTTCCACAGAGTAGCGGTCGGCGTCGGCCTTTTTCTTCACTTCCGCATCATATTGCTTTTCACGGCGAAGAATTTCTTTTTCCTCCAGCTCGATTTCCTTCTGCTTGCGGACGAGATCGACCTTCATCTCTTCTTCTGTAACCTGCTGTTTGGCGACAGCTTCTTGCAGCTTGTAGGCTTGGTCCGCGCTCGCCTTCGCTTTGTCCTGCTCTTGCTTAAACGCCGCTACCTTCAGCTCTTTTTCCTTTTCTGCTTCGGCAATGTTTGTTTCCTTCAACAGCTCTGCCTTGCGTGCCTCTTCCTCTGCCTGTGCCTGCTTGATCCGCGCTTCTTTGTCCGCATCAGCCTGCGAGATGGTCGCATCGCGCTTCACTGCAGCGATTTGCGGTATTCCAAGGGCAGCTAAATAGCCGTTTTTGTCCCGGACATCCTTGATCGTGAAGCTGACAACGGACAGCCCCATTTTCTTCAAATCCTTTGTCGCTACCGATTGCACCTCTTGCGCGAATCGCTCACGGTTCTTGTAAATTTCCTCTACCGTCATACTGCCGAGGATTGCCCGCAAATAGCCTTCGAGTACCTCCTGTGCCTCTCCGCGCAGTGCCTCGTCACTCTTGCCCATAAATTGCTCGGATGCGGTGGCGATATCTTCAATCGAGCCGCCTACCTTGATGATCGCTACGCCATCTGCCATGACAGGAACGCCCTGCTCGGTGTACACCTCTGGCGTCGATACATCCAGCTTATGAGACAGAAGACTCAGAAAGTTTGCTTGTTGAAAAATAGGGAGGATAAATGCGCCGCCTCCGCGGACGATCTTCATTTTGCGGCCGGATTCGTCACTTAGTACATTTTTCGAGCCGAGATAGCTACCCGTCACGATCATGGCTTCATCTGCACCCACTGTTTTGTAACGGGCCCAAAAGGCAATACCCAAAACGAGAAAGACTGCGACGACAACACCTACTATCGTCAAAACACCAGGATCTACCATCACTTCTCATCTCCTTCGCCAGATTCAGTGTAAAAGGGGATCACATACAAGACATGGTCACGCACCTCGACCACGACGACACGGGTTCCTTGCGGGATAATCTCGCCCTCAAGACTCGCCGCCATATGGTAAGTCGTTCCACTAATCATCGGCAGCAGCACTTCTCCCAGTCCTTCTGCTGGGATCGTTGTCCCGACTTCCCCCAGCTTTCCTCCTAGTTGACTCATGGAATAGCTCGTGGAATTTTCCGCATGGCTCATCGGCTTTACCCACAGGAAGTATGAGACAAAAGCCAAAGCGATGCCAATGACTGCAGCCAGCATCAACACGACAAGCGTACCAAGAGAAGTGTATCGAGATAGCAAATACCCCGCTCCACCAAAGGCAGTCATGCCACTGACCAACAAAATGGGCTGTGCAAAAGGCAGATGCAGATGTCCCAGCCAATCCGAGAGCGTATCGCCAAACAACAGCGAGATGACCGTGTAGATTAGACCAAGTACAAGGCAGACCATGTAGACGGTTTCAAGTACGCCCACGACTGTCCCCCCTTTCTAAAATTGCCTCTATAGTGCATACGAGTCAGATGGGAATTAGTTTCATAAATAAGGAAATAATCCCTTTTCTTATCGCTTTTTCTGCTGAAGGACTCTTTGGATACGGCGTATTCCTTCCTCGATATTTTCCGGGCATTCCCACGAATAGGTCAGTCGCAGCCAGCCCGCTTCCGCTCCATAGACGCTACCAGGTGTAAATACGACACCTTCCCTAATCGCATCATCTAGCAATTCCTTTTCGTCCCTGGGAGCAAGCAACCGACACCAAATATGATAGCTGCCACCCGGCTCATTCCATACGGCGTAATCGGTGAGATGATTGTGCATAGCACGTATCATCGCTTGTTGCTGTTCCAACAAGTAACGAGACATTCGCTCCTGCTGATTGATCCAGCTGGCTCGCTCAACAAATTGCCGAGCGAATTGCTGGGAGACGCTGCTCGTGCCAAAGTCCATTTGCTGCTTGGCATCGGCTAGTCTTTCTACGACAGATCTTGTTCCTACCAGCCAGCCAATCCGTAAGCCTGGCGCAATCGTTTTCGAAAGGCTCCCGACATACAGAACAGCACCTGTCTTGTCGATGGCTTTGATCGGCTTGGGAGGTCTAGGGCTTCCAGCCAGTGTCAGTGCGCCGTAAGCGTCATCCTCTACAAGTGGCAAGCGCAGCTCCTGACAAATATCGAGCAACTGGGCTCGCCTTGCCTCGCTTAATATCGTCCCGGTTGGATTATGATAGGTCGGGTTCGCGAAAACCATGCGAATGCGATGTTCTCGCTGCAAATCGTAGACAGCCTCGGGTACAATACCGTCCTCATCCATCGGCAAGCGAAATAAACGCAGGCCAGCTGAACTGAATAAGGGAAGAGAATACGAATAAGAGGGTCCCTCCATTGCGATTGCGTCTCCGGGATTCAAGAGACATAGTGTAATAAGATGCAGTGCTTGCTGCGCTCCTGACGTCACCAAAATTTCGTCGGGAGAAGCGTGAATGCCGTAGTTTTCGTGCAAATGCACAGCTAGTGCCTCACGCAGACGCGGCTCCCCCTTTGGATGCGCGTAACCCAGCTCAAGCTTGATCTCGTTTTTTTCCCCCTCCGTAGTTGGGATCAATGACGGGATCATCGTCGTCGCCAATTCTGCCTTTGCCAGATTGATAATCGAGGAATCGAAGCATGCATCCTGTATTCGTTTCGCGAGTGGATAAGCTGGCAAGAATGCCCCACCATTTGTGTAGGTATACCAGTTTGGCATCTGTTTGACGCCCCATAGATCACGACTGACCCAAGTACCGCTCCCTTGCCACGATTGTAATATACCTTTGGCCCGCAATTCTTCATACGCTGCCGATACCGTCCCACGATTGACGCCAAAGCGCCGTGCCAACACTCTTTCTGGCGGCAGAGATGTACCAGGGGGCAGCACTCCCAATACAATCTGTCTTTCCAGCTCTTTGGCGATTTGCATATAGATCGGAACTCCTGCGTCTTTGTCCGGCTTCCATTCCATCCCTATCCGTCCCCCATACTTGCTGTTTTCCTCCCTTTCGACAAATTGGCTTACTGCTCCTGCTGCCAATTGGCTCTACCGTTTATGCTTGGTCGCCTCTAAGATGGAACAACAGAAACTTTACTTCGACAAAGGATGGGATTCGGATGAGCGGACAGCTTCCGATCGAGAAGCAGGACGTACAAAAAGAGCAGTCAACTACTCCTAAGCAGCTACATACAGAGAAAACGGGCTTGCTGTATGGCTTCATCGGGGTACTTAGCTTCAGCTTGACCTTGCCTGTAACGAAGGTGGTTGTTACCGTGCTCTCTCCCCTCTCGGCAGGGTTGGGACGAGCGTTGATCGCAGCAGTACTAGCGGCTTTGGTACTCAGCATCAAACGAGTACCGTTTCCTACCTGGCAAGAGACCAAGAAACTGTTGCTTGTATCTGCTGGCGTAGTAGCGGGCTTCCCGTTTTTCTCGTCATGGGCAATGGAGAGAGTGCCTGCTACGCACGGCGCAGTCATCATTGCACTATTGCCATTGGCTACGGCAGGCGCAGCTATATTTTTTTCAGGAGAACGCCCTACCCGAAAGTATTGGATTTCTAGTGCGATCGCCTGTGTAACGATTCTCGCCTACGCGATCAGTTCTGGCTTTGGTGCCCTCCAATGGGCGGATCTCGCCTTGCTCGGGGCGGTCATCAGTGCGGCGATCGGATACGCGGTTGGCGGTGAGCTCTCCAAGCCAATGGGCGGTTGGCAGGTCATCAGTTGGTCGTTGATCTTTGCCTTTCCTTTTCTCGTCGTTCCGCTCGCCGGTCCTCTGCTCGCTGAATTAAAACAAGCCACTTGGCCTGTCTGGATCGGTTTTGGCTATATTAGCGTAATCAGTATGTTTCTCGGTTTTTTCGCCTGGTATCACGGACTGGCAATCGGCGGCGTCTCCAAGGTCAGTCAAATTCAATACCTTCAACCCTTTTTATCAATCATCGCAGCCTGGCTCCTCCTGTCCGAGCCATTGACACTTGGCGCTGTTCTTTCGGCTATCATTGTCGTGTTGGCTGTCGCAAAAGGAAGAAAGGCTTCCGTTCAGCAAAAAGCGTAAGTAAAAAAACACCGCTCCTCTTCACTAGGAAAAGGGCGGTGTCTTTCGTTTTTATTCTGCTCGGCTAAACATATTTCCCAGGTACATCGGTTGATAAGTGGGGTCAGACAAGACTTGCTTGACTTGATCCGGGCGTGTCTTGTGGTCGTTCGGCAGTTGCTTCCACTCGTCTAGCGTGACCCAGCCAGCCCATTCGATTTCTTCGTCGACGATACCGCCCGGCGTAGGGTTCGTCTCTTCACCGATGAGCTTCGCCAGAACTCCCACTCCGACTGTATGCTTGCCGTTCCCTTCCTGATCGATCCGGTCGTCTATCCAGATCAATCGCTCCATTTCCACGAGGAGTCCGGTCTCTTCCATCACTTCTCTTTTCGCCGCATCTGGAATCGCTTCTAAATATTCTACGATTCCCCCTGGCAGGTTGTAAAAGATGCCTCGTTGTGTCTGCTCACGGATGAGGAGGACTTTCCCTTCGTGTTCCACTACTACGGTGACTCTCAAGCGAATCGCTGACATTTCGCTCGCTCCCTTCTCAGATGGCAGGCGTACGCGTAACATTCAGGGAATCGACACCGGAGTGCGCTAACCATTCCTGTAATGCCATAAGTCCATATTGTTCCAAAAACTTTGCTTCAGAATCCGCGATTGCATGAAGCATCATGAACCTGATTACGTCCTTGCCGTTTGTATAATATTCAAGTCCAGCCTCTTCATAATAGGCAGGGGTCAATACCATATGATTCAAAACCGATTTTTCCACGATTGTATCCCCGAGCGAAAAGATGCTCCCAGACTCCATGCGGGTCGTTTGACTCTCCCACTGACGAATTACCTGGGCCGCTACTCTCGCCAAATGCGAAATCATTCTCTGCTCAAACTGATAAGAATAGACGAGGTACTCCGTTGCCCCCATCTTGTGCAGCTCAAGTGTGGCATACGTCCACCAACCTCGATTGCGTGTAGCCGGATAGACGGCAATCAGGATATCCGCATCCTCGGATTGATACAGCTCACCTTGACTCCCAAAAAAGCGGTGGCAATGATCCATTAATTGCTTTACCACTATCATATGTGCAACCCCGCTCCAAAAAGTATGAAAACCTCTACGGCTGCCTGCTCATAGAAGAGCAACTGCATCTTTGTGAAATGGTTGTGCTCGCCCGAAAAAAGCATGCCTGGATACGTAGGCATACTTCGATGATGTTGGGCAGCATTTTCTTGTATATACGAACATTTTATCATTGTGTGAAGCGAATGTACATGTTTGAACACGTACAAAAAAGCCCTCGGTTATCCCAAGGGCACTGTTCTTGTTTATTTCGTGACTTTCACCGAAATCGTCATGCTTTTTCCATAGTATTACTAATGGAAAGTCGACTCATCAGCTCTGCACCGCCCTCATAGACTGTCAGCTCGGATATTTTTCCGGCATATTTGGCTGAAATGACGGTCACACCCGGCGCAAGCCCGATGATTTCTCCGTTCTCATTGACCGTATCGAAAAAGTAACCAATATTCTCCATTTACGTAATAAAACGTGTAAGGAGTGAATTGCGCATGACCGACTTCGTATCCATCATATTGATAGCACTCCCCCTACTTAGTTGGGGGCTTATCGTAAATTCCCAGTCACTTCGTAAAAGATGGCTATACGTACTGTTCACATTCATCCTTTTTTGGGGGATTGTCGAATTAGTATATTACTTTGACCCTCCATCCCCTCACTATGAGTAATCCATGAACTAAACTAATGGTGCGATTTCCTCACAATTCTTACATATCAACTTGAATACAGGGAGTAATTTATCTATGAAATTATTTTTAAAGCTCACAGTGGGTACTTTAGCAACTGGCTGGTTCTTTCTTCTTTGGTGTAAGCAAATGATTCTTGCAAGTGACATTCCGGTAACAATTTCATTCGATGAAATGCAAGATTTCCTTGAGATTTTCAGCATTTCTACTATCCTTTCTCTTGTCTATATCAGGTTTGTTGATGATACAAAATTGCATTATTTTCTTGTAATCCCCATCCTATTATGGGGTGACAACACAATTCGAGATTTGAAGTACAATTACCATCCATACGATACATTGATGAGCTGTGTAAGTCTTAGTGGATGTCTGCTCATCTTTCTATACTCATTATTAAAACAGCGTCATAAGTTAAACTGACTCGATCATTACGACTTTGATATGGTACGATTTAGGAAACATTTTTGGAGGTGTTCCCGTGTTTAAAAAGTTTCAGGAATACACTCACATCGTATTGATGTCCATTTCATTTGTCATCGATTGGATAGCATCATAGAAGGATTTCTTTTGCCCGATCCAATGGTCGGGCTTTCTATTTTCCCGTTCTACTGTTTTTCCTCCAGTTCTCATGTTTTCCTTGCTGTGCGACGGATCAACATAAATCAAAATGTATCTGTACATCTTTCAGACTGCCTGGATAGCCGTGGCACTTCATTTGGAAATTTGTAAATCAACAAATTTCGTGATACATTTTTTGTAAATTTGTTTCCATAGGTGAGTATTATGAAAAAAACAACTTTGCAAAAGACAGGTTCAATTATCATTTGCTTGATAGGCCTATATTTATTGTTAACGAGTGTGGCAAACGGATTGTTTGGTTTCCTCTATTTAGTTATTGGAATTTGGTGTGTTTTTACGTACTTTGGCAAAAGTGACGAGTGATTTAAATTAATTGGGCCTGTGCAGCAGACGTTATTTTGTCACGAGCGAAGAGAATTGTCCTATTGATATTTTTGGGTTGCTCTCGTTTCGTCAAAACATGTTTACCCACTCAAATCAGCACCGCAATAAGCGTCGGCATAAGATTAATCAAAATGATGCACTGGCTCTGCACAAATGAAGTACGAGAACACTTCAAAGAGCTTTGAAAAAGAGAAGGTATCCCCTTCCTTTCCCCTCATGCACTTAGACATTACCACGCAGTCTACGGGAGCAATAAAAAAACGTGTCTGAACAAATCAGACACGTTTTTACACGTTATCGAAACGATTATCCAATAGAGCCTTCCATCTCGAACTTGAATACTGATTAATTTCATAGCGTTGCAACTCATCAGGAAAACATTGATTTACGCTATCTCAGAAATGTTGACTCATCAAAACAATTCATTACTTTTCATCTTAAGTCGGCACAAAATCGGCACGTTAGAGAGTCCTAGAGATTATGTTCTAGGGCTTTCCTTTTTACTCCGCCTTCACAAATTTTTCAATGTATTTTGCGCGTTCTTCCTTGGTGAAAAACTTGTTCACAATTTCATTCCGCCACTTGTCTTTATCAGTTTTAGTTTCAGCAAGGTTTACCTTCAAATAATCCTCGATAGTCGCCCTATCAATCTCAGTGGTATATTTTTTTCCATGATTCAGTGTTACCTTCACCTTTTGCAGTTCAGGGAATTCCTTTAGCAATCGGATCGGCTCTTCCATCAAGGCTTTGTTGATCGCGTCTCCAGACTCCCAATAGTTCTTTGCATCTGCTTCTGTCATTCCGGTTCCAGGTTTAGTCTTTTTCAAAGTTGCAAAGTCTGCATAGGTGATTACCGCCTCGTTTTGGTTAACAATCTCTGCCTGGGTAATAAATGGCCCACCCTTTAAGTTCGGAGCGTACTCCTTAAATCTACTCACTTCCTCGGCTGACATAGTTTTCTGTTCAGAAGCAGGGGCTGGTGCAGATGAGGTAGTTGTGGCTGATGGAGCTGGCGTGTTATTCTCTGGCGTTGTACCGCAGCCACTTAACACGATGCCTAATGACAATGCAAGAATTGATGCTCTTCTCACTGGTAAAATCTCCCTAATTTTGGTAGTCACCCTCACCATAAGCCATAATCATACATGGGACAAGATTTATCGACAAAAAGCCTCCGGTAAATTTCTCTGCCGGTGGCTTTATCGTTAAGGATTCAATTCTTTTGGAGTCATCCTAAAGCAATATACTAATGGTACTTAATTTACGACCCCGTTACCGCTTTTACATCCGTGATGTGATCCATATTGATCCACTGACTATCTTCATCGGTCACAAGCTTAATTCTCCTGGCGTTTTGGTCAATCCACTTGACCACGCCCCACATCATGCATGTTGTTCCCAGGCTACCTTTCACTTGCTTCCACCAAGAAAGGGTAACAGCATAATCCTCCCGAGCTGCATCCCTTATGATGTACTGGAGCGATTCAAGCTCGTCTTGTTCAAGGATCGGCATGGGCACGAGTTTATCGTCTTCTTTCATTTGTAAGTATAGTTCACGTTGCTCCGGCAGCACAAAACGACTTGAAAAAGGATTTTCTATCTTAGAGGCCATTTCAACGCACCATCCCTCTCCCAAGTTTCAAACACTTCCATCTTATCAGGCTCTGACCTATGCTACTCAATACGTTTGATCTCGTAGTAACGCTGCCTACTCACTCCGATCTGTCGGGCTATGAAGTTATTTTTCTCTCCGTCCATAATTGCATCCAAAACTGTCTTTTCCTTTTCGTCTGTGATACATTCCACTGCCTGATCAATACGTTCCACAATTTCCTGTAGCTTCGACAGGCGCTTCCACTTTCTTTCCCTTCTTACAACCTCGGCGTGGGTTTTATCGCCGTTCTTTCCCTTTCCTTTTGGCTGAAAAGCGTCAATTCCGTATGCGCCAACTGTGCCCTCTCCAGCGTCTTTCAGATATCCTTTCAGACGGTCTATTTCGCGTAGCATGAAGGGATAGTCCCTCAGCTCTTCTTCTGTTCGTTGCAACCATTCCATTGCTGGTTCCAGGTCCGCGAAAGCGGTCTGTCCATCGTGATACTTCAATCCTCGCTGGCTTACAATATACTCGTCCCACTCCGGGCAGGTTTCGATTTTACCAACGTGGAGGTTGTGGACACTACAGATCGACTTCTTTCCCCATTGTGTAGCGGGGCACTTTTCACATACTCGTTCGATCAGCTTATCTTTCACCTACACCACCTACTCTTTTCTAGTAACATGAATGCTGTCGCCAGCTTCCTCAATTTAATTAATAACTCCATGTTTCTCTTCTGCCTCTATTGTTAATTCGTCTACATGCCCCGACATACATCCCAAGCAGCAAAAGTGATCAACAGAGGGTTTCTTGCTTATCAATATCCATTCGGGCTTGTCCGCTTCGATATCATGATCACAAAACGTACATTTCATCACTATTCCCCCTTACCGTTGTGATAAATCGACTTCTTGCCATTTGGCCCAATAATCCCATTCATAACCTTCTTCTTTTGGCGTGCACTTCGTCATTCTTTCCACATCTTCAATAGCGACCGCTCTTTTGATCACGACATAGTCTTCAAAATCATCTTCGCTACAAACCAGTTCGACAAAGCTGCTTTCGTCGATACCTTCTGACATTTGCCGATCTTTTGTATATTCATAGCAAGCCTCTGCCTTGTCGATATCATCAAATTCCTTACTTCCCCAGGATTGAGTATCCACCCGATATTTTTTCACCCTCGCCCCTCCTCCTTCTCTCCCTAACTATTAAGTTAAAAATCCCTGTCACTCAAACTGTAATATGATTGAAACTATTTGCTACTTTGTCCGTCTACGTTATAAAAGAACCTGATTGGAGATGTGAACAAATGCCATATATCAACCTTCAAATTACAAAAGGTGCAACACGTGATCAAAAAGCTCAGATTGTGAAAGAGTTCACTGAAACTCTTGTTAATGTTCTTGGCAAAAAGCCTGAACATACTCACATCGTTATTGAAGAGATTGACGATGAAAACTGGGGGTATGCGGGCATACTCACTGATGATTTCAGAAAACTTTAAGCATGTTTCGTAAAAGTTCCAGTTTGATACTGGGACTTTTTTTATTACACATTTTGTAAAACTAAGGGTTGAACGTTCTGTAACGTATTAGGGATTACGGCTGAATCACTTGCACAAGCCAAACTAGATGAAATGGAAACAATTGCAGCCCATCATGATGGAGAAGATTGGACCGAGGAAGAACTTGAGGAAATTGAGCGCTTTAAAGAGTTTGTGAAACTAAAGAGAAAACAGCAGGAGTGACGGAATGACCTACGAGGAACTAACTTGGGAGGCCGTACACCAGGGACTAGACATCTATACAACAACAATGTAATTGCAATTAATAAATTTATTTCAACCAACGTGGAAAAAGTTTGTGTATTAGCCGAAGAACTTGGGCACCACCACACATCTTCTGGAAATATCTTAGATCAAACGAAAATCGTCAATCGGAAACAAGAGAAACGGGCAAGATGCTGGGGATATGAGAAACTTATTCCCCTCAATGCCTTTATTCAAGCCCATAAACAAGGTGTCAAAAATCGATTCGAACTCGCTGAGCATCTTGGCGTAACGGAGGAATTCCTAGACTCCGCTATTAATTGGTACATCGAAAAGTATGGTACTCATGTAAAGGTTGGTCTATCTACGGTCATCTTTGAACCACTAGGCGTTTTAGAGCTATTTGAGTAACTTTGCGCTTCCCAGCCGCAAGGCTGTTTACTATATACCTAAAACCGAACAAACGTTCCAGGAAAGGAGAATTGTAATGGCGACATTTCGAAAACTCCCTAGTGGTAAGTGGCAAGCAAGGGTGTCTCGTGATGGGAATGAATTCAGCATTGGGACCTATCGAACGAAAAAAAAAGCGGAAATCGAAGCAGCAAAAGTGGAAGAACGGATTTACTACGGGCAGACCTTAAACGATCGCAATAGGATGTTTGATGAGGTAGTAGATAGCTGGTTGGCCCATAAAAAGAACGAGCTGAAAGAATCGACTTTTAGGCAAATCGAAGTTATTATTCGATTGCACATTAAGCCAGAATTTGAAAACAAAAGAATTATGAAGATAAGACGGGCAGACATTAAGAAATGGATACAAGATTATGTGGACGAAACTGACAAAAGTGGCCGCCCAAAATATTCACTCGGATCTTGTCTGAAATACCTGTCCGTGATGAAAAGCATTTTTCATTACGCTGTTCACGAGTTAGAAGTATTGGAGAAGAGCCCGGCAGATCGCCTAAAGGTGCCAGTGAAGGACTCGACAGCAGAAAAAAAGAAGATTAAGTATTTCTCACTTCAAGAGCTGAACACACTGTTAGATTTCATGAAAAATTATAAGCACCAGCGCTTTGAAGGATACCCGCTTTACTATATGCTCATGTACTTTTTGAGCCGAACCGGATTACGCATCAGTGAAGCTCTGGCCTTGCGATGGACTGACATTAATGGTAATCAACTCACAGTGGAACGCCAAACGAGTAGAGACGATAATAACAACGTGAAACTGACCACTCTTAAAAATACGTCATCTTATCGCACAATCGGCCTGGAAGATGATCTCTTAAAAGAACTTAAAAAGTTCAAAGCGAAACAAAACGAGCTTATTCTTGGAAGTAAAACATTTCGTCAAAACGAGGATCAAATTATTTTTCAAAACTACCTAGGGAACTATTTAACGCCCTCGACAATACGTGAATCGATTCAGGAGTATTGTGAAAAAGCAGGAGTAGAGTACAAGGGTACCCATGGGTTTCGACACACTCACTCCGTCCTATTGCTCGAGTCTGGAGCCAGTCTAGTATATGTATCAAAGCGACTTGGACATAAGACGATCAAAACGACCGCCGACACATATCTGTCCATCACCGAAAAAATTGAAGAAGACGAACTTAAAAAGTTCGCCTCCTACACCAAAAGAACAATTTGAATCGGCACGAAATCGGCACGATTGTTTTTCTTACTTCGTATTCCACTTATAAAACGTTGGGACAACAACGTTTTATAGTTTCCTACCCGATACTGCCTTCCATCTCAAACTTAATGAGACGGTTCATCTCTACCGCGTATTCCATCGGCAACTCTTTCGTGAATGGCTCGATGAAGCCCATTACGATCATTTCAGTAGCTTCTGCTTCTGACAAACCGCGGCTCATCAGGTAGAAGAGCTGATCCTCGGATACTTTGGATACAGTCGCTTCGTGCTCAAGCGTGATGCTGTCGTTCATGATCTCGTTGTACGGGATCGTGTCGGACGTGGACAGTTTATCCAGAATCAGCGTATCGCACTTGATGTTGGACTTGGAGCCTTCCGATTTGCGTCCAAACTGGGACAGACCACGGTAGGTTACTTTTCCGCCATCACGTGAGATCGACTTGGAAATGATCGTCGATGTGCAATCTGGCGCCAGGTGAATCATTTTCGCACCTGCGTCTTGGTGTTGTCCTTTTCCTGCTACTGCGATGGAAAGAACAGTACCTTTTGCGCGAGGTCCTTTCATGATAACTGCTGGGTATTTCATCGTCAGCTTGGAACCGATGTTACCATCGATCCATTCCATGTTCGCATCCGCGTAAGCAACCGCACGTTTGGTAACGAGGTTGTATACGTTGTTGGACCAGTTTTGGATCGTGGTGTAACGGCAACGAGCGCGTTCTTTTACAATGATTTCTACAACAGCAGAGTGCAAGGAATCCGTGCTGTAGATTGGAGCTGTACAGCCCTCTACATAGTGAACGAAGGAATCTTCATCCGCGATGATCAGCGTACGCTCGAATTGACCCATGTTCTCGGAGTTGATGCGGAAGTATGCTTGCAGCGGAGTTTCCACTTTTACGCCTTTTGGAACGTAAATGAAGGAGCCACCGGACCATACTGCCGAGTTCAGTGCAGAAAACTTGTTATCTGCTGGAGGAATCACTGTCGCGAAATATTCCTTCACGATTTCTGGGTGCAGTTTTACTGCGGAATCCATGTCGCAGAAGAGAACGCCCAGTTTTTCCAGGTCTTCCTGCATGTTGTGGTAAACAACCTCAGATTCGTACTGAGCAGATACACCAGCTAGGAATTTTTGCTCAGCTTCTGGAATACCCAGCTTATCGAAGGTTGCCTTGATTTCTTCTGGTACCTCATCCCAGCTACGGCCTTGCTTTTCAGATGGCTTTACGTAGTAGGTGATGCTGTCAAAATCGAGGTCATCCAGGTCGCCGCCCCATTTTGGCATCGGCATGCTGTTGAAGATGTCCAGCGATTTCAAACGGAATTCCAGCATCCAAGCTGGCTCATCCTTGATCTTCGAAATTTCTTCGACGATCTCGCGGGTCAAACCCTTTTTCGTACGGAATACGGAAACGTCTTTATCGTGGAAACCGTACTGATACTCCTGTATTTCTGGGCCTTTAACAGCCATCGTTGCTCACTCCTTCGTGTTCATGTCCCTTACCTATCCCTATTCCTGCTCTGCCTGTTTGACGCCTTGCTCCAATGCTTTCCAAGCCAATGTCGCGCACTTGATTCGCGCTGGGAACTTGGCTACGCCAGACAAAGCTTCAATATCGCCAAGATCAATCGAGTCATCGATTTCTTTACCTTGCATCATATCGGAGAATTTCTGTGACAGCTCCAGTGCTTCAGCAACTGGTTTGCCTTTGATCGCATCCGTCATCATTGACGCAGATGACATGCTAATCGAACAGCCTTCTCCAAGGAACTTGGCATCTACCACCTTGCCATCCTCCACTTTCAAGGAGAGCGAGATGCTGTCACCACAGGTCGGGTTATTCAAATTTACAATGAGTCCTTCGGATTCTTCCAGCTTCCCGCGGTTGCGTGGTTTCTGGTAGTGATCCATAATGACGCGGCGGTATAAATCATCAAGAGAAGACATTGCCGAAATACTCCTTCGTCTTCTTCAAGCCCGCGATCAGCACATCTACTTCTTCTTCTGTATTGTACAGATAGAAGCTTGCCCGAGCGGTAGCCGTCACATTCAGCCAACGCATCAGCGGTTGTGCGCAGTGATGACCGGCACGAACTGCGATTCCGTAGCTGTCGAGCACCGTCGCCAAATCATGCGGATGTACCGTATCCAGGTTGAATGTAATTAAGCAGCTGCGATCCTGCTGTGGGCCGTAAATCTTCAGTCCTTCAATCTCGCGCATTTGTTCCATCGCGTATTTCACGAGATGTTTTTCATGACGCTCGATATTGTCCATTCCGATCTCTTCCAAAAAGTCAATCGCTGCTCCCAATCCGATAGCTCCTGCGATGATCGGTGTACCTCCTTCAAATTTCCAAGGAAGCTCCTTCCAAGTGGAGTCGTACATATCCACATAGTCGATCATTTCTCCGCCGAACTCCATCGGCTCCACACGCTCCAGCACCTCACGCTTGCCATACAGGACACCTACGCCTGTCGGACCAACCATCTTGTGCGCGGAAAACGTATAAAAATCGCAATCCAAATCCTGGACGTCGATTTTCTTGTGTGGAGCACCCTGCGCTCCATCAACAAAGAGAAGTGCACCATGCTGATGGGCGATTTGGGCAATTTCCTTGATTGGGGTAGTATCCCCCAATACGTTGGAAACATGGTGAATGGCAACGAGTTTGGTATTGTCCGTAATCGTTTCCTTAACCGCTTCCAGAGTAACGGTGCCGTCCTCTGCCAGCGGAATGAACTTAAAAGTCGCTCCGGTCGCCTTGGCTGCCTGCTGCCAAGGAATGAAATTGGCGTGATGCTCCACCAATGTGGTCACGATTTCATCTCCCGGCTTAAGGAACATGCGAGCATAGCCATACGCTACCGTATTACAAGCAGATGTCGTACCACGCGTAAAGACGATTTCTGCGGCTTCACGGGCGTTGATGAAGGCGCGAACTTTTTCACGCGCGCCCTCGTATCCATCTGTCGCTATGTTGCCCAAGGTGTGCACGCCACGGTGCACATTAGAGTTATACTCCCTGTAGTATTTAGCCATCGCCTCAATAACCTGAATCGGTTTTTGAGAGGTTGCACCATTGTCCAAGTAAACGAGCGGATGTCCGTTTACTTCCTGGTCAAGGATGGGAAAATATTTCCGAAGCTCCTTGGCGTTCATTAGCCTAACTTCCTTTCAAGCGCCTGACGGAGTCTGTTTTTCACTTCTTCTACTGGAATCTCAGCGACAACTGGCTCCAGGAAGCCGAGAATGATCAGACGTTCTGCGCCTTGACGGGAAATACCACGGGACATCAAGTAGAAGATAGACTCTTCACTAAAACGTCCTACCGAAGCTGCGTGACCCGCTTTAACGTCATCCTCGTCGATCAACAGGATCGGATTGGCATCACCGCGAGATTTATCGCTCAGCATCAGGATGTTTTCCGCCTGTACGCCGTTTGCCTTTTCAGCGCCTTTTTCGATTTTCGTGATACCGTTCAGGATACTCACTGCTTCATCCGTCATAACAGCCTTGCTCACCATGTCAGACTCGGTGTGCGTGCCGATATGCTGTACTTGGGAAGTGAGGTTTTGACGTTGGGAACCAGTACCTACAGAAATGGATTTGGTCTCTGCGATCGAAGCAGATCCCTTGAGGATGGTGGTATTGTTGGCAACGGTATTGCCATCGTTCATCTCACCCAAAATCCATTCCATTTTTCCATCGCGCTCAACGGTTGCACGACGGAAGCTGTAGTCGTGAACGTCTACAGACAGAGAACGTACAGAAGCTACTTGCACAGATGCGCCCGCGCCTACATATACTTCAACTAGGCTGTTCGCAACCATGCTTTTGCCTTCGCCAGATACATATGTATCCACGTAGGTTACTTTGCTGTTCGCTTCTGCCACGATCAAAACATGTGGAGCCAACAGAGCGTTGTCGCCTGCTATTTCATACACAGCTTGCAGTGGAACATCTACTTCCACGTTTTTCGGAACGTAGAGGAATACGCCACCATTCACGACTGCCGTATGCAGAGCAGTCAGCTTGTGCTCATCAAGTGCGATTACGTTCAGCAAATATTTTTGCACGAGATCGCCATGTGTTTGCAGTGCATCAGCAAACGTCGTGAAAATCACGCCTTGTGCCTTCAGCTCATCGGATACTGCTTGAAAAACGGTAGAAGCATTTTTTTGTACCAACAGGTTTTTCACGCTGTCGACATCGATTTGTGCTTTTACCAAATCGCTGAGTTCATTCGCCGCTGCCACCTTTGCAGTGGTTTGGAACGGATCGAAATCAACGGTATTCCATTTATCAATCTTCGTTTTCTCCAAGGCAGGGAGCGCCAGCTCTCCCGCCGCCTTCAGTCCAGCGAGGCGCTTTTCCAGGAACCAGGCAGGCTCCTGATTAGCTTTGGAGTACTGGGTGATCGCCTCGGAATCGAAGCGTAGCTGTACATCCACACTCATTTCACTGCTGCCTCCTTCATCCTACACGTTGGCGTTTACGGTTTCGTCCTCGATGCCGAGTTCTTCCTTGATCCAGTCATAGCCTTCTGCCTCCAGGCGTTCAGCCAGCTCAGGACCACCGGACTTCACGATACGACCTTGCATCATGACGTGTACGAAGTCAGGCTTTACATAGTTCAGCAAACGCTGGTAGTGCGTAATAATCAAGAATCCGCGGTCTGCGGAGCGCATTTCGTTTACACCAGCTGCAACGATTTTCAATGCGTCGATGTCCAAACCGGAGTCGATTTCATCCAGAATACAGATAGCTGGCTCCAAGAGCATCATTTGCAGAATCTCGTTACGCTTTTTCTCACCACCGGAGAAACCTTCGTTCAGGTAACGGTGGGAGAAAGACTCATCCATTTCCAGCGTGTTCATCTTTTTGTCCATCTCACGGATGAATTTCATCAGGGAGATTTCGTTTCCTTCGCCACGGCGTGCGTTGATCGCAGAGCGCAGGAAGTCAGAGTTAGTTACACCGCTGATTTCGGACGGGTATTGCATCGCCAGGAACAGACCTGCACGTGCGCGCTCGTCTACTGCCATTTCCAACAAGTCTTCGTCATTGATCAACACTTCGCCATCGGTTACCTCATATTTTGGGTGACCCATCAACGTGGATGCCAATGTCGATTTACCGGTACCATTTGGTCCCATGATCGCGTGCACTTCGCCGCCCTTGATCTCCAAATTCAGGCCTTTGAGGATCTCTTTGTCCTCGATCTTGGCGCGAAGGTTTTTTATTTGCAAATGCGGTACTGCTGTCATCTGAATTCCCTCCATACACGTCAAAAGTGAGTTGGTAAATTCTCAATCCATTCTCAATAACTATCTTATAATAAGAATAATTATAAATCAAGGAATGAAACATATCTGTATTTTTTATATCATTATATTTAGAAAGTCCGTTTTTGCTCATGAATCCTTCCTAAATATTGTTGCCTCCGCAGCATTTTTCCCTTTGTAACTTTTGGACATACGTTTTTGTCTAAATTCCAGGTACTTTTTGTAAAAAACACCACTGGATACCTAGAAAGGGATGGAGCATTTTGAAAAAGAGTAACAAGAAACTCGCTATTGTCTTACTACTTGTAGGTGGCCCACAGTCTTCGCAAAACGGACACAGAGAAAATATATGCTCGTTTCTCCAACATTAAATTGATAGTCAATGACCACGTCGTCAAAACGAAAGCAGAACCATTCATATATAATGGTTATGTATCGCTATCACACTATTGAAGGACTCCCTTGGGAAGCTTACCTGACTCTTTTCCGTCAGTCAAATGGAAAAGTTGTCCCAATCAATACCTCGAAAGTATTCGATGGCAGCAAGTAACGGATGAGCTAAAAACCGTCGGTCACTGACGGTTTTTTCTGTTTTCACGAAGAAAAAACGGATAGACCTTATTGTCTACCCGTTTCTTTCTTGTTCGATTACTTTACTTTAGGACCCGCATTCGCAATATCTGCTGCATTCGGGAATTTTTTCTCGAAGTTCTCAATGAAGCGTGCAGCCAGATCAGCCGCTTGCTTGTCGTAATCTTCCTTGTTTGCCCATGTATTGCGTGGTTGCAGAACTTCAGCAGGAACGTTCGGGCAAGAAGTTGGTACTTGTACCCCGAAAATCTCGTCAGCTACATAGTCTACTTTTTCCAGCTCACCGTTCAATGCTGCTGTTACCATCGCACGCGTGTAGGACAGCTTCATACGTTGCCCAACACCTACCGGACCACCAGTCCAACCAGTGTTCACCAGGTATACTTGAACCTTGCGATCGTCAATCTTCTTACCGAGCATTTCTGCATATACTACAGGATGCAGTGGCAAGAATGGAGAACCGAAGCAAGTAGAAAACTCTGTTTGCGGAGCAGTTACACCACGCTCTGTACCTGCCATTTTGCTGGTGTAGCCAGACAGGAAGTGATACATGGCTTGCTCTTTATTCAGCTTGGAGATTGGAGGCAATACACCGAACGAATCGGCTGTCAAAAAGACGATGACATTTGGTTGCCCGCCCACGCCTGGAATCACAGCACCCGGAATTGCTTCCACTGGGTATGCAGCGCGTGTATTCTCTGTATATTTGGTGCTATCGTAGTCTGCTACACGAGTCGCTTCGTTTACGTCTACATTTTCAAGTACGGTACCGAACTGGATTGCTTTCCAGATTTGCGGTTCGCCTTCTTCAGACAGCTTGACGCATTTTGCATAGCATCCGCCTTCGATATTGAACACGCCATTGTCAGACCAGCCGTGCTCATCGTCACCGATCAAGAAGCGGTCCGGGTCAGCAGACAGCGTTGTTTTTCCTGTACCGGACAAACCGAAGAACAGGGCAACGTCACCGTCTTTACCTACGTTCGCAGAGCAGTGCATCGAGAGTACGTTGCGCTCTGGAAGCAGCATGTTCATGACGCTGAAGATCGACTTTTTCATTTCGCCAGCATACTCAGTGCCACCGATCAATACTGTCTTTTGCTCAAAGCTCATCACGATGAAGGTCTCGGAGTTTGTTCCGTGTACCGCAGGATTGGCCTTGAAATTAGGCGCATAAATAACCGTGAATTCTGATTCGTGCGCAGCCAGTTCTTCTTCGGACGGACGGATGAACAGCTGACGTGCAAACAGGTTATGCCATGCGAATTCGTTCACTACGCGGATTGGCAGGCGATAGGTTGTATCTGCACCCGCAAAGCCATCGAAGACAAACAGTTCATCTTTTGATTGTAAGTATTGGAGCACGTCTTGTTGAAGTGCTTGGAATTTTTCAGTACTGATTGGTTGGTTAACCGGACCCCAGTTGATTTTATCGTGTACGGAAGCTTCGTCCACCACAAATTTGTCCTTTGGCGAACGGCCGGTAAACTTCCCTGTTAGCGCATTGAGCGCCCCCTTATCGGTCAAAATCCCTTCGCCACGCTTCACTGCCATCTCAACAAGATTAGCTACAGGTAAGTTATGATACACTTTTGTAGCTCCAAGAATGTCAGTAAGCTTTTGAACCGTATTGGTTTCCATGTGTGAACGATCTCCTTCCCAAAATGTGTATCATTTATTGTGACTTTCTAATTGTCGCTCGATTTGTAATTAGTATATCACATTTAGCTAAATAAGCTACATAATTTTATAATCTCTCATGGAGAATGTGTGAATAACCCTCCTCATGCGTATTATTCCCCAACAGCAGTATTTTGTCCACAAACCAATCAGTCTATCGACTATACGGGAAGTACACAGAGACATTTTCCCCACAAAAAGAGCAACACCAAGAGTTTACTCCCTTAGTGTTGCTCTCACAAGGCATAAAGATTTACGTATTTTCAAACGTTTTTACGACTGTCTGACACAAAATCGCCACACCTTTTTCCAATGCAGAGCGGTCAAAATGCATCAGCGGATGATGCAGCCCTGGCACCAAATCACATCCAAGAGCCAGCATCGTCGCCTTGATATGAGGGCGCTCCACCGTATAGTAGTGGAAATCCTCCGCTCCCGGACTGACAGGAGCCGCTCGCAAATTCTCTTGACCGAGCACATCTACGATCGCCTGCTCCATAAATGCCTTCGCTTGATCATCGACCTCCGCCGCCACCATGCGAGAACCGGACTCTACCTCTATGCGTGCCTGAAAAGACTCCTCGACTCCGTTAATCATTTGACGAACGCGATTCTCGAGGGTCTCCATCGCCTCATTCGTCTGCGCTCGCAGATCGAGAGCAAAACGCGCCTTGTCCGGAATAATGTTGTAGCTCTCTCCCCCGGCTTGCAGCATGGTCATTTTAACGGTAGCAGGCACCATCGGATTGATATGTATATGCCCGAGTCCAGAAATAATGGCTCCCGCTACTTCTATCGCATTGATCCCGAGATGCGGTCTCGCTCCGTGCGCAGCCACTCCTGTGATTTCCCCGTAGAGAAACATGGCTGCTCCATTGTAGATTGCGGGTCCCGCCGTTCCATTTGCCATCTCCTGAATCGGTCTTAAGTGAACACCGTACAAATAATCGATGTCATCGGCGACACCCTTCTCCACCAGCTTCAATGCTCCTGTTCCTTTTTCTTCTGCTGGTTGGAACAAAATTTTTAACGTTCCCGGCGGTTGATATCCAGCGGCAACCAATGCTTCTACCGTTTCTACGATCAATGTCATATGGGCGTCATGACCGCAGGAATGATTCGCGCGCCATTCACCCCCCACTTCTTGCCAGAGAGCATCGATATCTGTGCGCAAGCCAACAACTGGCTTCCCTTCGCCCCATTCAGCTACTAATCCTGTACAATCGTCAAAAGTCGTAACACGCAGTCCCAAGGCACGCATGCGCTCCGCCAAATAACGAGTCGTTTCTACTTCCTTCCAGCTTATCTCCGGATTCTCATGCAGATGACGGAATGTTTCGGCAATAGCATCTTTACGTGCGGCAACCGTCTGTTGCAACGACATAACAGTAGACATTAAAGCGCCTCCTCCAAAACCGTTTCTTCCTATTATATCACACTGCCCTAATAGACAGTTCACCGACAGGTCAGTCGCAAAATGGCATCGAGCTTCAATTGGTCGCGCAATGGCCCTGCTATTTGCACCTTTTCTTTGGCGAGCGCATAGACGAGCTCATCGCCGCCAAACAGCATGTGCATTTGTTTCTCCGCTCCCCTGATGATCAGATCGGCAGACTGCTCTTCTGTCCACACATCCCAGGATGCAACGCCTTTTACTATCGTCAATTGCCACTGTGAAGGTGAATCATCGACCACAATTCCGATCCTGCGCTCCCATCCTGCTGTTATGAATCGCAAGTGTGCTTTTCCTTGCAGTCTCTCGCCCAGTTCAAAAAGCAGTCTGCCCATTCCGATCATCTGCACGCCACCCCTCTCTTCCCAATTGGGTTCGTGGCCTGTCAGGTCGAATCCTTTGGCGAGGAATGAGAGTCACTGTCGGCTGTTGTCAGGGTAGCTATCTTTTTCTCGACATTTTAGAAAGACCTTTTAAAGAGGGCTTTTGAGTCAACATAGTGGAGGAGAAGAAAAAGCACAGTTCTCTTCGACTCTGACACGCCAGCAGGGGGGATTGACTGTCCGTCTCCACTGCAAAAAGAGGACCGTCGAGCCAAAGCCACCCTACGGGCGGACGTTTCTCAAGGAAGAAGTGTTCGACAAGCGTGCTCCTCTTTTTGCAGTTCCGACTGAGTAGGCTTTGTCAAGGTCTACGAGCCCTGTGCTTTTTCTTCTCACCAGCTTTGTTTGTTCATCGGTACATTCTAAAACTAAAAAAAACATCCGCAACCGCTTTTTTCGCACCACAGTAGTGAGATGGCAAATAAAAAAAGCATCTGCTTTACGCAGATGCTTCCTGAAACACTACTCATCAAACTCGTCTTTATCGAGTCGCACCTCAAGGTGGTGACCATCGGGTGTCTCAAAATACAAATTATAGCTAGTAGGCTGTGTAATTGGGCCACGATAGCAAATATTCTCTGCCTCCAGCTTATCGACCAGATAGTCCAGCTCAGCTCGGCTTTGCACAGAGAAGGCGAGATGATCGACCTGCCCTACGCCGCCTTTCCCAGCTTCCCCGCCATGAGGATGAAGACCGATCCGTGTGTATGTGCCAATTTGAAAGTAGACAGGTGCTCCTTCCGTCATATTCTCTTCCGGGATAGGGACTTCCAAAATGTCCTTAAAAAAACGAGCTACCTTCACAACATCACTACAATTCAATGCGATGTGGTGAACGGCTTTCAAATGAAACATTCACACTGCCTCCCACGTCAACTCAGGTCATGCGCTCTTGTGCGACATTAGCTTTTCTTTTATTGTACTGCTTCAATCGCTCGCTTAACCGTCTTAAACGAATCATCAATGCTTCCCGCCAATCGTCATCCTGTAACTCCTTGGCGACTCCTAGCAGATCAAGTGAAATATCGATCTGCTGCTTTAATACTTCGGCGAAGCTGGCCGCTTCATCCGTCATGGTACAATTCTCAAACAACTCGGATGTATTGTCAACACTCACAAAGTCAGCAAAATCCACTTCTGGAGCCTGATCTCCCTGAGCATATTCTACTAAAATTTCGTATTCTCCCTCAATACCGGGATGAACCTCAATTCTGTCACATACAGGACAAAACATGATGGGGACATTGTGTACAAGCGTTTTATAATGACGGACTGAGCCTACGGAACCTACCATTCCAGCACCACAACAAAAACTCATATAGTCTCCCTCCCTATTCGCCAAATGAAACGTCCATGTCCGTTTCTTGGTCGAAACTTCTGTCTGTATCCGCATTGTAGCTTATATACCCATTAACACTCCACCCGCAAATGATACCAATGAAGGAAATCGCATAAAGATTTGGTTTATCTATTTTACTCGATTTACTTTGATTTCTGCAACATTTTCTGACTAGTGTGAATATTTTCCCTCATTTGCCTAAATCCATCATACAAGATAGTCTTAATCTATCCGATAATAAGGAATAATAATCGTTTTAGCAAAAATTCAAAAGGAGAGCGGTTTCATGTTTCGTTTCAAAAGTCTTCGTGCTCGGACTCTGACTATTACCCTTCCTGTCATTATCTTGACACTTTTGCTCGTTGTGGGTATCGGTTTCTGGTTCTCTGTCGACCAACTGAACCAGGAAATTGAGGACAAAATGAATTATCAACTAGATATGGTCGGCAGCAATATAGAAAAGCAACTGGAAGCCCACAGCAAGGTAACCCTGAGTATGGCTCGCTTTATTGAAATGGCTCCTATTACAAATTCGCTGGAGCAGTTAAATTCCCTGCTGTCCAAAACCGTTCTCATTAATGACACGACGGTTGGAATGGGAATTTTCATGGAACCTTACGCATTTGACCCGAACAAAAAACTCGTTGCTACATACGGGGCAAAGACTGACGGCAAGGTTAACATTACAGATGAATACAGCAGCGACTCCTATAACTATCCAAATCAAGACTGGTACAAGGTCGGCATCACGACCACAAAGAAAAGCGATTATTCAGAGCCGTACTTTGACGAAATTTCCAAGGTGTCAATGGTGACGGTAGTCGCTCCTTTTTACACCCCGGATAAAAAGCTTCTGGGTGTGGCCACAGACGATATTACCCTCACTGACGTGGAAAAGCTCGTCTCCAGTACAAAAGTAGGCGAAACAGGCTGGGCCTTTTTGGTGGATCAAAAAGGGAGATACCTCGCTCATCCTCAATCAGACAAGCTGATGAATCATTCCGTTCAATCTGACGAGAATGCTTCCTTGGCAGCAATAGGTCCTTCTCTTCTAGAAGAGAAGTCAGGCATGAAGACGTTTAACGATGAAAACGGCATCAATCGTGTGTATTTTCAAGAGCTCGGAGATACAAACTGGACAATCGCTCTCGTTATGCCAGAAAAAGAAATTGCAGATCCTCTCTATGACTTGTTCTTTGAGCTTTGTACGGTGAGCCTAATCGGTCTGTTGATCATGATTGCTGTCATTTATTCCTTCAGCAAATACCTGACCAAACAAATCGAGCGAGCCAACCAGCTGTCGCAAGCCCTCTCCAACGGCGATTTTACTGCTTCCATGGATATTCAGACAGTTGATGAGATAGGGGTTATGGCAAATCGCTTTAACTCCATGACGGCAACCTTGCGCGAAACGCTGGGTCAAGTCAGCTTCAACGCTCAACAGGTTGCTGCTACGTCTGAGCAATTGATGGCAAGTGCGGAACAGACGAGCAAAGCAACAGAGCAGATCGCTCAATCCGTTCAAGAAATTGCCTACGGTACTGAGCAGCAAGTGGATGCCACTGTTCAAGGCTATGAAGTCATCAACGAGATTGCCGTACACATTGAAGCGATGGAAAAAGGAATTGAGGATGTAAATCTCTCTACACAAGAAGCGAACCGCCAAGCCACAGATGGCAATCAGATGGCAGCTAAAACGGTCGAGCACATGGATGTGATCCATAGCCAGATGGCCAAGACCTCTACCATCGTCAATACGCTAGGCCAGCGCTCCCAAGAGATTGGAGAAATGATCTCACTCATCACGACGATCGCCAATCAAACCAACCTGCTCGCTCTGAACGCCGCTATCGAAGCAGCTCGCGCCGGAGAACAAGGACGAGGCTTTGCAGTTGTAGCCGACGAGGTGCGCAAGTTGGCCGAGCAGTCCAGCTCTGCCGCTGAGCAAGTCAGTCACATCGTCACCGTGATTCAGCAGGACACAGGCTCAGCGATCGCGGCAATGAATCATGGCGCTTCTATTTTGGGAGAAGGCATGACACTCGTTCGCTCAACAGGAAATGCATTTGAGCAAATTACTGGGTCCACGTCAGGGCTGCTCGACCGTATGAATGAAGTGACAACAGAAATGAGCAAGATCAGTCAGCAAATGCAAACGATTGTATCCGCTATAACGCATATTACACAAATCGCAGAACAATCAGCTGGCAACTCTCAAACAGTTGCAGCAGCAGCGGAAGAACAAACCGCTTCCATGGAGGAAATCTCTTCGGCTGCAACGATGCTAGCGAAAATGGCAGAAGAGCTTAATGATGCAATACGAACATTCAAGCTGGAGTAGTCCATCCCTATATAAAGAAAAGCCGGAGCATAAAAGCCCCGGCTTTTTTGTTTCCTATTCTTTTACCATCGCTTCGTATTTGTCTGCATCCATCAGCTTGTCCAGCCCAGCTGCATCAGACAATTCGACGACGATCATCCATGCTTGCTCGTATGGCGAGGAGTTAACCAGTTCAGGTGCATCTTCCAGTTCGCCATTTACTTCTACTACTTTACCAGTTACAGGAGCGTACAGTTCAGAAACGGTTTTTACCGATTCCACGCTGCCAAACGGCTCATCCTGTTGGATTGTCGTGCCTACCTCAGGCAATTCGACAAACACGATGTCACCCAGCTCTGATTGAGCAAAAGAAGTGATTCCGATGTACGCCTTGTTTCCTTCTACTCGCACCCACTCATGCTCTTCACTGTAACGTAGATTTTTCGGGAATTCCATCGTTTACATATCCTCCTATCGGGTACAATCCATTACACATACATAATTAGACGAACATTCTAGGATTCCTCTTCGATCCCCAAAATTCTGAACAAGCGTTTTTTTACCAGTTGGAGACCCTTCTCTCCTGCCTGAAAATGACGTAACTGAAGAGCCTCGTCAAACAAATAAAAAGCGGGGACGTATTCATTCTGGAATGCATCGGCTGTCTCTCTATCATTATCGATTGCAATAGGGTGTGTCAAATGTTGTTCTGCAATCGCCTTCTTGATCATCTCGATGTCTGTATCTTTTTCCGATTGAGGCAAATGAATTCCAATGACTTTCAAACCGTCAGCAGCGTATTGATCTCGCCATTCGTTTATGCTTGGCATCGATTCCTTGCACATGTAACAACTGACGGACCAGATATGCACCAAGACAGGACTTCCAACCAAATCAGCTTTGGTTACTTGCCCGTTGATCCACTCTGTAATCCCAGGAAAGTCAGGCATTTCTTCGTGCAAACGCATGAAAGCTCATCCCCTCTTTTTGGACTTCAACCGCTACACACTTGTTTTCATGTGAAGAATCCCGGATTGATCGATGGCAGCTACAGCCTCTAACAGGATCTCGGGAGGTTGAACGAGAGCAATTCGTACATACCCTTCTCCTTCTTCGCCGAAGGCACTTCCCGGAACGACGACGACTCCGGCTTTCTCCAGTAAAGCGAAGGCAAACTCTCGTGACGTCCAGCCGTTCGGTACAGCTGCCCAGACGAACATGGTCGCCTTGGGAGATGGAATGCTCCATCCTGCCTGTGCCAATGCCCCCAGCAGCACATCACGCCGTTCTTGGTAAACGGGTGCGACTGTGTTTTTCTCACCCGATTCCCGATCCCTTCGCAAAGCCTCAATGGCCATTTGCTGTACAGGCAAAAAGACGCCGTAATCGATATTGGATTTGACAATCGCAAGCGGCTTGATGATGTCTGCATTCCCTACAACGTAAGCGATCCGGCAACCTGCCATGTTGAAGCTCTTGGAAAACGAATTAAATTCAATTCCTACTTCCTTCGCTCCTGGCACTTGCAAAAAGCTCGGCGCTTGGTCGCCGTCAAACACCATTTCCGAATAGGCCAAATCATGAACCACGATAATGTCAAAACGCTTGGCAAAAGCCACGACCTCTTCAAAAAAGGCAAGGGTAGCGACCGCGGAAACCGGATTATTCGGATAGTTCAGAATCATGAACGTTGCACGAGTCGCTATCTCCTCTGGAATGTCTGTCAGCTTTGGCAAAAATTCATTTTCTGCCCGCAGAGGCATCCGGTAAGGTACCGCTCCCGCCAAATGAACACTGCCTTCGTAGATTGGATACCCAGGATCAGGTACGAGGACGATATCTCCAGGATCGGTCCATGCCAAGGCAAAGTGAGCCAAACCATCCTGTGACCCCATCAAGGAATGAACATCCCCATCAGGCGCCAGCTCCACCCCAAAACGATATTGATACCAGCGGGCGACCTCTTCTCGGAAGGCCGCCGTTCCATCGCTCAATGGATAGCGGAAAGCAGTTGGTTGCTGGATGGCATGGATTAACGTTTGCAGTAGCTTCTCGTCAGGCTGCTGATCAGGACTGCCGATGCTCAAGTCGTATACCGTTCTTGTTTTGGCAACTTCCCTTTTGCGAGCCTCCATCTCTGAAAAAATGTCGGCGGAAAGATGGTTCAGTCTGTTGGAAGGTTGGCGCATCATGCCTTCCCTCCCCAAGCCTTCTCCAGCTCTTCTTCTTTGAAACCAAGGGTTACCGTACGATCGCTTGCGATAAGAGGCCGTTTGATCAGCTTGCCATTGGAAGCCAACAGCTCAAGCATTTCATCCTCTGACATCGTAGGAAGCTTGTCCTTCAAGCCGAGCTCGCGGTAATGAACACCACTCACATTGAAAAACTTGCGCAAATCGAGACCGCTTGTCTGCCAAATTTGACGCAGCTCCTCTTTAGACGGCGGTGCATCAACAATCGGAATTTCTTCGAAGCCAATATGTTGATCCGTGAGCCATTTTTTCGCTTTGCGGCATGTATCACATTTGTTGTATAGGTAGGCTTTCGTCGTCATATTCATTTCCTCGCTTTTTCGTTTCTGTCATTTATTTATTGTATAAGAATTGGTAAACGTGTAGCAAACAAAAACGACAGCCGTCCCTCTCTTCTGGCTGTCGTCATACGTTTCCTTCTCATGTGGTATCTGTTATTCGGTGCGCTCGCTCTTTGCATAATCCTTATCATTCGTCTGGTCAGGATTTACCTGCCACATTTGCGAAAGCGGCGAGAAGGGCACCCCTAGTTGCTTGGCATTCTGGTCTTCCACAGCCTCAGCCAGTGTCCCGGTTAAAGGCATGGTGTACTCAATGTGCTCATCCATCTGCCCATCCTCCTTCACATTTCCTAGTGTGAGGAGTTTGCACGTCATTATGCAGACGGTTTTGCTTTGATCTCGACTTGGTAGCCAGCGTGCTTTCTCGTCTGGAATACACCATTATCAAAAATCAAATACTGTGCTTTCACACCGATCAATCGGCCGCCGAGCTGTTCTTCTTTATCAAGTGTCTTGGAATTAATTTTATCGAGTGACTCCAAGATTGGATAGGCAATATCTACCCATTCATCCTCGCGATATTGGAATGCTTTAAACTGTTCAGGAAAATGACCGTACACTTCGTCACGCATGGCGAGCAAGTCAATTTCCTTCACATCTCCCTTGAGCATTTTGCGCCAGTTGGTCTTGTCCGGCAAAAACTGACTCAAATGGAATTCAAGCTCCCCAGCCATCCGACGAGTGGGAAGCTCCGCAATCGGAATCGCGCGAATCGCACCTTGATCCACCCAGCGTCTCAATTCATTATGCTTGCGAGTCAATCCTACCTTTATATCACTCGATACTGCCAGATAGACAAAATGAGGAATCATGCAATATCTCTCGCCGAAGCTCTCGTCGCGGCAAGTCCCCAAGTCAAAATGACATTCATGCGGCTTGACGATGCACAAGTCATTTTCCGGCAGTTTGGTAAAACAGGGATAGCAATACCCGCTGTTAAACGTCTTGTTTGTTTTGCGGCCACAGGCAATGCAATTTTTTTCGCCCAAAAACGAAATCGTCAATTCACTGCCCAGCCATTCATTAAGCGGAAGGCGATCTTCACCGATATTCAAATAGTAGTCTACCGGCTTGTCCCCTCCATGGTACTCGTGTGTTAGTCCTTGCAAAATACCGCGGAGTTCCACCAAACTCTCTCCTCTCCTATGTACGGTTCTTCCATTTTAACATAACCGCCACCTACTCTGACCGCTGTTTTCTTTTGGTAGCATGTTTTCCCTGGCAGGAGGTGAACCTAATCACATCCCAGAAGAAGGAGGCGATTGTTCATGCGCAAATGCATACGGTACGCCTTGCTTTTCGCCTGCCTTCTTGGCTACGGCACCCTACCTACCTTTGCCCAGCAAACACTACCTTCGTATGAGCCGATCCACAGAATCGACACAGAGAAAAAGGTCGTCGCCCTCACTTTTGATGATGGGCCGGATGCTATCTACACGCCCAAAATTCTTGAGGTGCTGCACCAGTACAATGTTCGCGCTACGTTTTTTGTCCTTGGCTCACAAGTGGACAAGCATCCAAAGGTCATGCAGTGGATATACAAGGCCGGGCATGAAATCGGCAACCACGGCTACCACCATTTTGACCTGAACAAGCTGACCGAGCATGAAGTGTACGAAGACATCAAGCATGCAGAGCGCTCCATTTTGAAGACGACCGGCATTTTGGCGCAATACTACCGTCCACCCTACGGCATCCTGACACATGACGTCATGAATGCGGTTCAATCCAGTGGCTACGACATCATTCACTGGTCCATTGATCCTCGTGATTGGTCTTTGGCACGCACGGCTAATGTCATTGCCAAAAGCGTCAAAAGCAATGTCTCCTCCGGGGATATCATCCTGTTTCATGATGGGGGTCTGAACCAACGGCAAACAGTCGCTGCGCTTCGGGAGCTCATCACGGATTTGCGTTCGCAGGGCTATCGGTTTGTCACGGTCAGTCAATTGTTGGATGCAGCAAAATAATACGGCACCAGTGCCTCGTTTTTCATGAAACGAAACGAAGCAACTGGTGCCCTTTTTTTTTACGCCAATACCTTGCCCAAGAACGAGCGTAAGCGATCGTTCTTGCTGTTGCCAAAAACCTCGCTGGGATGACCTTCTGCCATGATGATACCCTGATCCATAAAAATGATGCGGTCGCCCACTTCCTTGGCAAAATTCATTTCGTGTGTAACGACTACCATTGTCATGCCTTCTTTGGCTAAATTTTTGATGACGGCAAGCACCTCTCCTACCAGCTCCGGGTCTAGGGCGGATGTCGGCTCATCAAACAGCATAACCTTTGGATTCATGGCGAGCGCCCTTGCGATTGCGACTCGTTGCATCTGCCCGCCAGACAGCCGCTCGGGATACACATCGGCCTTATCCTGGAGCCCCACCTTCTGCAAGAGAACCAAGCCTTGCTTGCGGGCTTCTTCCTGGGACATTTTCTTCACTTTTACAGGGGCCAGCATGACGTTTTCCAGCACCGTTTTATGCGGAAAGAGATTAAAGCGCTGAAAGACCATCCCGACCTCTTCTCTGACTTTATTAATATCGGTCTTGGGGTCTGACAAATCATGTCCGTTGATGACAATCCTTCCGCCGCTCATTTCCTCCAGCTGATTCAAGCAACGCAAAAACGTGCTCTTGCCCGAGCCAGACGGACCAATGACACAGACTACTTCCTTTTCTGCTACCTGAGTCGTAATGCCTTTCAACACTTTCAGATCGCCGTAGTTCTTCGTCAAATCTGACACCTGTATAATCATTTGTCTGTCCCCCTATTGCGATAAAACAAGCTTGTAGTTCTTATGATTTCATTTTACCGCAATAGTCTAAAGATTGCATGAATTTACTATCAGCCTACCTCATTCCCATTTTTTCCAGTGCTAGTCCTATGCGTAACTCTGCCCTCGACGGCTCATGCTAAGTGTGAGGTGGTTTTCATGCATCGAAAAAAATGGGTCGCACTCGTAATCGTACTGGTCGTTTTTCTATTAGGGCTTTTGGTGGAGGGTATTTACGGGACTTATACAGATCTCGTCGACCATCCTGGGTTCGCTTGGGAAGAAAATGTGGTATCGGGCTATGGCAACAGCAAAATTGTGCAGCTATTTGTAAACGGCGTTATTTCGGGGCAGCAAAATAACGCTGGGCTGCCTTCGATGACGGAGCTATTGACTGAACAGCTACGCCGAATTGAAGAGGATGAGATGGTGAAAGCCGTGGTCCTTCGCATTGATAGTCCAGGGGGAGAGGTCGTGGCTACCGATGAACTGCACAGACGCTTGCTGCGGCTCAAGCAGGTTCGCAATCTTCCTATTGTCGTCAGCATGGGTTCCACAGCAGCCTCAGGCGGCTATTACTTGGCCACAACAGGCGATGCGATTTTTGCCAATCCCAACACACTAACTGGCAGCCTCGGCGTCATTTTCAATCTGTTTAACTATAGTGAAGCTGCGAACAAGCTAGGTGTACATCAATACGCAATCAAAAGCGGACGCTTCAAGGACATCGGCAGTCCAGCCCGGCCACTGACGGACCCAGAACGGCACATTTTCCAAACACTCGTCAACGAAAGCTACAACAATTTCGTCGACGTCATCGTCAAGGGCCGCAACCTCTCGCGTCAGCGCGTGCTGGAAATCGCTGACGGCCGTGTCTATTCTGGTGAGCAAGCAAAACGCCTGGGGCTCATCGATGAATTCGGCGATTTGGAGGAAGCGACACGCTATGCCCTCTCTTTGTCTGGAGAGAAAGAAGCAATGGTCATACGCTATGCGGACCAACTCTCCATCAGCAAGCTGTTATTCAGTATGAAGCAGTACTGGTCGAATCCTGATCCGCTTGGTCTCAATCGAATATGGGACCGCCAAAGTTCACCTCGCCTGCTGTATCAGTTCATGCCTTAGCCTGTTAAAACAAAAAAGGAGTGGCTTCTTATGAACCAGCTTCCCGACGAAGAAAAAGCACATGATCCTGATTCCCTTGATCCATATTCAGAAGCCCAACCACAACATTTGTATGCTGGCTTCTGGATTCGTGTGGTGGCGTCGCTCCTTGATTCGATGTTCTTGATCGGCATTAGCTACCTCATTTTCAATCCATTACGACGTTTTTTTGCCGTTCCATACGCCTCTTTTCATTTCATCGATTTGGTAGAGGCGTTGTTTGATCTCCTCTATATGATCTTGCTGACCTGGTGGTCCGGACAAACCTTGGGAAAGCTGATCACAGGCATCCGTGTCATCAGTGCCAGACAGGCGCGAGGCAATCTGTCTGGCGGACAGGTATTTTTACGAGAAGTCATCGGCAAATTCCTCGCTTCACTCGTATTCGGATTGGGCTATCTATGGGTTGCATGGCACCCACGTAAGCAAGGCTGGCATGATCTGATCGCCAAAACGTATGTCATCCGGGATCGTCGACCATAACCTCCGCTCTATAGCGGGGGTTTTATTTTTGCATCCTTGGTCCCTATTTTTGTAGGAGCTTCCTGCCGATACCATTACCAACAAGGCAGATCCTATCCAACCGAGGAGGAAGATACATGCGAAAACAGAAAGTAACCAGCATCCTCGCCCTGAGCCTTTCGCTGGCTCTGCTCGGCCACGTTGCCCCTGTCCTTCCTGTTTCAGCTGCATCTGCTGCCCCTCAAGCAGCAGGCGTTAAAACGAATGTCGTTTATAACCTTCAGCTAGGAATGAGCACCGCACAGGTAGAACAAACAGTAGGCAAGCCTGCCCGCATTGATCCAAGTCATACGGGCGTGGAATGGTGGATTTACAATCAAGATTTGAACAACTATATTCAAGTCGGCATGCAAAACGGCAAAGTCGTGACGTTGTTTACCAATGGAGCCAAGCTGAATCTGAATGGCATCACGATTGGCTCTACTACAAAAGACCTACAAAACAGCTGGGGTGCACCGCAAAATACGCTGACGATCAACCCGAGTCTGCGTATCCAAAAAAATACTCTTACTCATCCGACCTATCTCCAAAACAATCAGGCGATCACCTTCTCTATTGATCAGCTGGGTGGAAATAAGGTCGCAGGAGTGCGCATCTCTACTCCTGAGCATTTTGCCACTATTGCGATTGGCTTGATGTATCCCATTTCCTATACGAAATTACCTGAACTGCCGAAACTGACAGACGCACAGATGAAGCAGGCAGCGCTCGCATACGAGAAACAAAATTTGGACTTGCTCAACGTGGCAAGGCAACGTGCCAAGCTGCCCGTTATCACGTGGGATGAACAAGTTGCAGCAGTGGCCAGAGCACACAGCCAAGACATGGCCCAGAATAACTTTTTCAACCATACCTCCCCATCTACGGGAAGTCCGTTTGATCGTTTGAAGCAAGCCAGCATTCGTTACAGCGCAGCTGGTGAAAACATTGCCTACGGACAGCTAGACGGGATCGAAGCCCACATGAGCTGGATGAACTCCGCAGGGCATCGTCAAAACTTGCTCTCTCCAAATTTCAAGCAGCTCGGTGTCGGTATCGTTATGAAAGATGGCCGCCCATATTTCACCCAAAATTTTGTCACCCGCTAACACTACAGCAAAAAGACACGCCTTCGTAAGTGGCGTGTCTTTTTTTCGTGAACACAAGGGCAAAGCTATGGCTGCGAAGTTGCATTTGTAGTAGCAGGTGCAGGTGCAGGTGCAGACGGTGTCGGAGCCTGGCCGTCATCTGAGAAAAACGGGATGATTACCAGACTGAGCACGAAAAATAAGATCCAGGCAATGCCTCTTCTGAAAATGCATGGTGTCAGCATCGGGTAACCCCTTCCAATCATGCTGTTCTACTTACTATTCATACGCTTCCCACCTTGATGCCCGTTTATGCTTTTTTGGGCAAAAAAAAAAAAGCCTCGCCAAAAGCTTGGCGAAGCTTATCCATCCTTGTTTTTACCCCTGTTTTTGCAAGGGCATCGAATACGTCTGTTCTTGGGTTGCCTTTTGTTTGAAAAACAGGCAAGCTGCCGCGAAAACAATGAGCAGCGATCCCATCAGCCAAAAGATCGTCCACGGCTCCCACACGTCCATCAGCAGGCCATTCACATTCGGAGCCAAAATACTGGCGACACCAAAATTGACGCCCGCGATAATTCCTGCGGTAGGAACCATCGATGCTGGTAAAATATCTGCCGAAAAAGCCAAGCCTAACGAGTAAAAGGAACCGACAGCCGCTCCAGCTATAGCCAACAACAGCATCATCAGCCATACGTTTTCACCTGCAAACGGGAACAGGAAGAAGGCCAATCCCCCTACAAGCGCACACGCGAGCATGACCTGCTTGCGACCTATACGGTCACTCAATGCCCCCAACGGCATCTGCAAAATAATACTTCCCACGACAAACGACGGAAGGATCAAGGAAACCCATTCAACAGACAAGCCAGTACGCAAAGCATAAACGGGAAAACTGCCGTTGAGCGACGTCTCCATGAATCCGAACAAAAACGAAGGAATCAGCGCCAACCAAGCAAGTCGCAAAACAAATGCGTATTTGTTTTGCTTCTTTTCCGTTTGTTCGATCTGTGCAGGGAACTCATTTTTGATCCGGGATAATAATAAGAAGGCAATCAGATACAGAACGAGCAAGCCTCCAAAAGGTACCCAAATCCCCAAATGGAGCACGCTTAAGCCTAATGGACCAATGCTAAAGCCCACGCCATATGCCAGCCCGTAAATGGAAAGATCGCGTCCTCGATTCTCGGGAGCTGCGATCTTGGTCACCCACATTTGGCTGGCGTAATGTAAACCACTATCGCCCACTCCCATCAGTAAACGTAATACGAACCAGATCGCCAAATGGCTGAACATCGGGATGAGCGCTGTTGCGATCGTCACCAACAGCAACCCCCATAATATTGTGGATCGGTATCCAATGCGCCGCAGTGGGATTTCCAAAAATGGATTGACCATGACCATTCCAATATACAAGGCGGCGGCGTTGAGTCCATTCATCACGGATGAAACACCTTGTTTTTCCAATAAAACCGTTAGCATCGGGATCGTCAAGCCTTGGCTTAACCCCGCAATGCCGACAACCAAAATCAACACCCAAAAGGTGTAACGTGACTGTGACATGGTGTTGTTTCTCCTTCCTAGCTCCCTACTAAGCACTCTCTACGGAAGCACTCCCCTGTTGAAGCTGATACATTTTTTGATAAAGACCATTTTTCACCATGAGTTCATCATGTGTACCTCGCTCCATGATTTCTCCACGGGACAAAACAAGAATCTGGTCGGCGTGCTGAATCGTCGACAATCGATGAGCAATAATGAATGTCGTCCTACCTTTTGATAGTACATGCAACGCTTCCTGAATGGCTAGCTCTGTTTCACTGTCAATGCTTGCCGTTGCTTCATCCAAGATCAGCATCGCGGGATCAGCAGCCAATGCCCGAGCAAAAGAGATCAGTTGGCGTTGGCCTGCGGATAACGTCATGCCTCGCTCGACGACTGGTTCGTCATAACTGCCCGGCAGCTTGGAAATGAATTCGTCAGCACGTACCGCTTTTGCCGCCCGCTTCACTTCTTCATCCGTAATCGTATCGTTGTACATGCGAATATTGAATCCAATGCTTCCCGTAAACAAGAACGGGTCCTGCAAAACCAGTCCGACATGACTGCGCAGCGAGTGCGTATCAATCTGTCTCATATCTTGCCCGTCGATCAAAATGCTCCCTTTCGTCACCGGATAGAACCCGAGCAGCAAATTCATCAAAGAGCTTTTTCCCGATCCAGTGTGCCCTACCAGTGCAATCGTCTGACCAGGCTGCGCCGTAAAAGAGACGTTATTCAAGACGTAATCGTCACCCTGATAAGCAAAAGATACGTTATCAAAAACAACCTCTCCACGCGGGCGCTCGATTTGTGCACCAGCTTCTCTCTTCTCCGTAGTCTCATCCATAATTTCGAAGACGCGCCCCGCTGAAATGGTCGCCTGCTGCATTTGTGACAACCGATTCATGATCATGTTGATCGGCTCGAAAAAACGCCCCATGTAATCAACAAAAGCAAAAAGCGCACCAAAGGAAATTGCGCTGTGGAAGGAACTCGAGCCGTAATACCAAACGATCAGGGTCAAGGAAATTTTCCAGATCAGATCTACCGCTGGGCGCAAAAGCAAGGATTCGAGATTAATTTCTTTCATCCGCACCTTGAAGTAGTCTTCATTTACATCAGCAAACTCCTTTTGCACACCTTTCTCCCGACGAAAAGCCTGCACGATCGTCATGTTCTGGATCATTTCATTGATCGTTGTATTCATGTCACCGAGCTTTGCGCGAATCACCGCATAGTAGCGAGAACTGTACTTTTGATACACGTAGACTAACAGTACGAGCACTGGCACCGTCAAAAAGCAGAAGAGAGCGAGCTCAGGCTGCAAGATGTAGAGCGCGATCAAGATTCCGATCAAATAAAGACCATTCTGCACAAACGTCGCGAGTACACTCACATATAGCTCACGAATGGCTTCTGTATCATTGCTCACACGGGAGACAAGCGCACCGACTGGCGTTTTGTCAAAAAAGGCAACCGGGAGCTTTTGCAAATGGATAAACAGCTTCATCCGCATTTGCTGAATGATGCGCTGCGCGATCTTTTGCAGCCACAAAATCTGGACGTAGTTGAAACCAGCTGAGAGCAAGATCAGTGCTCCATAACCTGCGGAAAGCCAGACAATGGGCAGGACATCCCCTTGATACATCGCCTTGACTTCCTCTGCGGTCAGCCGAATGCCTGTGGAGGTCATCTTTTGACCTGATTGATCCTTCGTTGTTACCTCGAAGCGTTCCCTGCCGTTTTCGGGCGTAATTGGGGTGAATTGCTTCTCCGTGTTTGGATTCACCTTGCCGGAAACCAAGTAATAGGTCGTGCCTTCTGTCAGCACGGTTCCTTCTTTTTGACGGATACTATCCAAAGCAATACCCGTCTTTGCTGCAACATCTTCACGAATATAGTTCGTACTGTTCAGTGAGGCGACCTGCCCCGCTGCTTGTGATGGCACTTCGTCCAGTTGATACCAAGGCTTTTGGATCGCTAGGATGTGATTATCGATTATGACCTTGGCTAAAAAAGGACCCGCCAACTCTGCACTCGTTCCCAGCAAGAGCAGGAACAGCGCGCCCAGTATTTGCTTTTGAAATGGCCTGGCGTACTCGGTCAAACGCCCCCATACATTTTCTTTGCTCATGAAACGCTTTCCCCCTCTCTCAACCAGCCACATCCTGTTCCATTTGCTGACGACGATACTGCTCTGCATACCAGCCGTTGCGCTGCATCAGCTCGTCATGTGTCCCCCGCTCAACGATCCGTCCCTCATCCAGCACGAGAATCAGTTGTGCATGCTGTACGGCAGACAGACGATGAGCGGTAATAATCGTCGTTTTATCTGCGCGCTCCTGTCTCAGATGACGCAGGATACTCTCCTCAGTCCGCGCATCCACAGCCGATAAAGAATCGTCGAGAATCAAGATACCCGCATCCATCAAAAGAGCGCGCGCAATGGAAATACGCTGTTTTTGCCCACCGGAGAGGGTGACCCCCTTCTCTCCAACCATGGTTTGCAATCCAACTCTGAATTGCGCCAGATCTCTCTTCATCTCCGCAAGCTCCAACGCATGCATCACGTCTTCGGTCGTCGCTTGTGGTTTCCCAAATGTAACATTTTCTGCAATTGTCCGTGAGAACAGCAAATGCTCCTGAGGCACATAGCCGATTTTTTCTCGCAGCGTATCGAAAGCAAGTCCCTCAATCGGGATGCCCCCGATAAACAGAGCTTGTTCCTTCATCTGATATTGATGCAATAAAGCACGGCATAGCGTCGACTTGCCGCTTCCTGTCCGTCCGACAATCCCAAGCGTCTCTCCTTCGCCCAAATGAAACGAGATGTCGGTGAGCGCCTGCTTGTCAGTCCCCGGATACGTAAAGGAAAAATGGCGTGCTTCTACGGTATTGGCGATTTGGCTCGTGACCGGATTCGCTGCCTCCGTCACATCTGGCTGCTCCACCATTAGCTCTGTAAAACGCTTGTGGGAAGCACCACCGCGCTGCAACACATTGACTAGCCAACCAAAGGCGAACATCGGCCAAATTAAAAGTCCCAAGTATAAATTGAACGCAACCAAATCCCCTAAGGAGATGACGCTGGTGAACACCAAATACGTCCCATAGCCCAGCCCGATCAAAAAGCTGAAGCCAATAATAATCGCGATTGTCGGCTCGAACAGGGCGTCGATCCGCGAAACGCTCACATTTCGCTCCAACGTTTTTTCACTGACCCGGCGATATGCCTCGATATCGGCCTTTTCTTGAACAAATGCTCTCAATACCCGAACGCCCGATACGGATTGTTGAACATGATCATTCATCTCTCCGAAGGCTTCCTGCGCTAAGTAAAAGCGCTCATGTAGCAACCTTCCATAGTACGCTGTTGACCAAGCCAAAAACGGCATCGGGATCAGTGCAGCAAGCGTCAGCTTCCAATCAATCGCGGTCACCATGACGCCCAGCGTTAACAAGGTCATGAACAACGCATCGACAAGCGTAAGCACTCCTGTACTAGCTGTTTGTTCAATGGCAGGAATGTCGTTGGTAGCGACGGCCATCAGATCCCCACTGCGTTTGCGATGAAAAAACGACGGGGTCATTCTCGTCAAATGGGCAAACAGTCGCTCGCGCAACGTCCTCTCCAGTATCAGGGCTCCCCCATTTAACAAGAACCGCCAGAGAAACCGCAATCCATACAAGCTAACACCCAAAACGAGCAAGATGACCACTGTTTGCGTCAAGTCAGCGTTTGTCAGGGAACTGTTGCGAATCGAATCCACCGTGTCCCCGATTAATTTCGGTGGCCAAAGCATGAGGACATCAATAATAAACAACACAGAGATTCCAATGACGTACCGTTTCCAATAGGCACGGAAAAACCAAGATAATTGCCGAAGTGTCTGCATGTAAATCACCTCTATTTATTCAAACCTAACAGCACGACTAAAAAAGGGCTTGCGAATCACACGCAGCCCTCTTGATCTGTCTTCACCATCGTAATTGACAGAATTTTCATTGTCAATCGAAGCATACAGTTCAATCTACTATTTTTTATCGGTTTTCCAGTCCAGCCATTCCTCTTTTAGCAGGCTGTAAGTGGCATGATCCACGTAATGATCGTAAAGGAATTCATTCCGGCGGAGTATCCCTTCCAGTTGAAACCCTAATCGTTCCGGAATTGATCTGCTCTTATCGTTTTCCGTAGCAGCCTGAATCGTTACTTTTTCCAAATCCCATGACCCGAAGATCAATACGTCCAAGTAGGTCGCCACTGCTTCTGTCATCAGGCCTTTGCCTTGAAATTGTGAACCCAGCCAGTAGCCAATAGACGTCTTTTTGTTGATCCAATCCACCGTATGTACGCCGACTGTACCAGCCAGACGTCCTTGGTACCAAATGCCGTAGTTGATGCCGCGATTATCGTTGTACTGATGGATCGTCGCTTGGATGAATTGGCGAGAATCCTCTACCTTCTTCGTATAATTCAGCCACGGCAGCCATTCCATAAGATTCTCCCGGTTCGAATCCGTAAGCAAAAATAACTCCTCAGCATCTGCTAATTCTAATTGTTTCAAGTACGTATCTTCATTGATTGCTATCCGTTGAATCGTTTGCATACGAATCTCCCCTTTTCTTGGATATTTTACTGGAAAACGCCAAAATGAGCAAAAAAGCGCCCGCCAGCAACAGCAGGGCGAACGCTTATCAATCATTCTTTTATGGTTTGCTATTGCCGATCTCTTCCGGCTTGAAAATACCTGTCTCCGTGACGATCGCTGTAATGTACTTCGCAGGCGTTACATCGAACGCAGGATTGTACACCTTGATATCGTCTGGAGCTACCTGTTTGCCCAAGCCATGGGTAATTTCCTCAGCTGGACGCTCTTCAATCGGAATATCTGCGCCTGTCGGTGTATCTAGATCGACGGAGGACAAGGGAGCTGCCACGTAAAAAGGAATGCCATGAGCTTTTGCCAATACTGCTACCCCATACGTGCCGATTTTGTTGGCGACATCGCCATTCGCTGCTACGCGGTCTGTACCCACGATGACAGCCTCTACTTTCCCTTGGGACATAACCATCGCCGCCATGTTATCGCAGATCAGCGTCACATCAATCCCTGCTTGCTGCAATTCGAATGCAGTAAGACGAGCGCCTTGCAGGACAGGACGGGTTTCGTCCGCGTACACCTTCAGGTTCCAGCCGCGTTCCTTTGCCAAATAAAATGGAGCGGTAGCCGTACCGTACGCTGCTGTAGCCAATGCGCCTGGATTACAGTGCGTGAGAATTCCCATACCGTCATGCAACAGAGAGAGCAGATGCTCTCCAATGGTCCGGCATACTTCAGCGTCTTCCTTTTGAATCGTCAGTGCTTCATCGAGCACAGCCGCCTTCAACTCGGCAATCGACGCTCCGCTTTCTTTTTCAACACGAGCTTTGATGCGATCCAACGCCCAGAACAGATTCACGGCTGTCGGACGGGAAGAGCCCAGGTAGTCTGCCTGCTGGTTCAGTTCCTGCCAAAACTCGTCGTAGTTACTCGCTTCACTGCCACGAATACCAAGGTAGAGCCCGTAAGCCGCCGCCATGCCAATCGCCGGTGCGCCTCGTACTTCCAAGCGACGAATGGAACCCCATACTTGCTCGGAGGTAGTCAAGTTCAAATAGATCGTTTCTACTGGCAGACGCGTCTGGTCAAGCAAGACCAATGCGTCATTCTCCCACTTAACAGGTGCCAATTGAGTGCTGGTTGTCATACTGTTGTAGCCTCCTGATAGTAACGTTCGGTCACAGTGCGTACGATGTCCGTGATATCTGTCGATTCGTCGATGCCGCCGCGACCGAGAATCAGCGCTTCTCCAATCGAGAGAGCCAGACGCTCTGCTTCTGCGCGAGTCTGGTCGTCTTCAATGGCATTCAGGTCCGCTACGCCTGCCAAGCCGATGACACGGCGCAAGATTTTGCATCCGGCATAGCCTGCTGTATCCTGAATCAAGCGCTTCACGTAGCTTTGCCACAGTCCCTCGACATGGGCGCTGCGCTCTTTGGCTTGCTTGTGCCAGAGCTGAACGAATTGCGAAACGAATTCATTCCAGACATCCTCGACCGTTTCCAGTAAGTATTCGCGGTACGCTTCCCGTTCTCCTTGATCTTTTTGCAAACCGTGCTGTCCTGCGTAGTTGAGCAATAGATTGGCAATGACCGCCCCGATGTCAAAACCGATTGGACCGTAGTAAGCGAACTCTGGATCGATTGCTTTCAAGCTGTTTTCCGTGATGAAAATACTTCCCGTATGCAAGTCACCATGCAGCAGCGCTTCCGAGCGCGTAAGGAAATCGTATTTCAGCTTGGCGATTTCCAGCTTCAGCGGCCTGTTGTTCCAGATCGCCTCGACTTCCCGGCGAATCAACGGGTTGAAGTCGTTGGTAGGCGCATTTTCATACGGATCGGTAAAGACGAGATCTTCCGTGATTTTGCATAATTCTGGATTTATGAATGTTCCGACTAGCGCTTTTTTATCGTACGGATGCGCGCCCAGATCGGAGGTGAAGAACAAGGTTTGCGCGAGAAAACGACCAATTTGCTTCGCGAATAGTGGGTACCGCTTTCCTTCGATCAGACCTTTGCGCATAATGATGTGGTCCCCGACGTTTTCCATGACAGTCAACGCAAGTTCCCCATCGAAATGATACACCTGCGGCACCAAGTCTGGAACGTATTTGTGCTGAATGCGGAGTGCCTCGCTCTCGATACGAGCCCGATCAATCGTAAGTGGCCAAGATTCTCCCACGACGCGGGCAAAAGGCAGTGCTTGTTTGACAATGACGCTCTTACCGGTTGCCAGCTCCTGAATGTCAAAAACCAGATTGAGATTGCCATCCCCGATTTCACGGCTGGTCAGCTCTGCTCCTTCGCTAAAAAGACCCGGTATTCCTTTTACGTACTCCACTGCTTCCTGTTCAGTCAATGCGCGATATGCCATGATTCCAAAACTCCCCTCTACGTATTTTTCCTCTATCTCTACTTGTTTTGTTTGAGTACCTGGAGCAATAAAAAGACCTCTTTTCCCGAAGAAAAGAGGTCGCTGTCGTCACGTGTAAGAACCGTGTTGATGTCCCCCTTATCTTCCAGACTACTTTTGTTTCTGCAGGAATTAGCACCGTGCATGTCGCCTGTCAATCAGTCGCTTCCTCGCGTCTGAATGGCGTCATGTCGGTTGCCGGGTATCATCGGGCCAGTCCCTCCACCTTCTCTGGATAAGGTATCCAAAACGTATTCGGTTTTTGATTTAGTTTGAATCATACAACCAACGCTTCCACGATGTCAACACCCTTTTGTGCAAAAATTCGCACCTTGCTATCAGTAGCTGTATTGTGTTCCCAATGCCGCAGGTCGCTCCAAATTCCACCAGTCTTTCTTGCCTAGAAACGCTGCTGTTATCGACTTTTCGGCCTTGAGCTTCAGCAGTTCTTTGGTAGGTCCGGTGAGGACGGCTCCGTAGATTCGCACTCCGTTTTGAACAGCCAAGGCCGTACTTTTTCCCCACGGTAGTCGTCCAAGGAAGAGTAGGCGCGACAAAAGGTTTCCTGTGTCAGATCCTCTGCCAGCCTCTCATCTCGTGTCAGCCAGAAAAGATAGCGGTACATATCGTTTACATGCAGCCGGTACACATCCTCCAGACCTACTTTCCCAAGCCGTTCACACCCCTTCATCCCTTACCACGAAGGAAGTGCCAAATAGTTTCACCTTCGTCTCATTTTTCTTCTAACCTGCTGCACATTCTCTGCAAAAACAAGGATTGACTCCTGACAATGAACGTCATATCATGGGGGAAACGAATAACTCTTATCGCGAGCTGGCTGAGGGACTGGCCCTATGATGCCCGGCAACCGGCGCTATACCATGAATCGTACGCGGATGATGCGTACCTTGGATAGCGAAACGGTGCTAATTCCAACGGATAAGAGTCGAGATAGAGCCTCTTTGGCTTGTTTCGGCTACTGACCCGAGAGATGAGAGGAGACGAGACGCTTTCATAGTCGACAACCGCCTCCCCGCTCAATGGGGAGGCTTTTTTTAATCATTCAAGGAGGATGAGACGTACCATGAGTGAACAACGTATCCTCGTCACCTATCTCACACAAGCGAAAGACTTGAACAAGAAAGCGCAAGCCATTGCTGTCGGCATGACAGTCGGTTCCTGGACGGACCTGCCGCTTGCCAAGCAAGCTGAGCTAGCGCCGTATCTGGGTGAAGCCGTGAGTGCGACACCGCTTGCGACACTGGAAAACGGAGAAACACGCGGTTTGATTACCGTCAGCTATCCGACCCGCAATTTTACAGCAGACATTCCATCCTTGTTGACCGGAATATTCGGCAAACTGTCTATGGATGGCAAAATTAAGCTCGTCGACATCGTTTTCCCTGACTCATTCCTTCAGGCTTTTCCTGGACCGAAGTTCGGCATTGATGGTCTGCGCGAACGTTCAGGGGCACATAACCGTCCGCTCTTGATGAGCATTTTCAAATCGTGCCTGGGCCTTCCTTTTGATGACCTGAAGACGCAATTCCGGGCACAAGCCTTGGGCGGAGTCGATCTCGTGAAAGATGACGAAATCTTCTTTGCAGATGATCGCGCTCCTTTTATCGAACGGATCAAAGCGTTCAAGCAAATCGCCCAGGAGACAGAAGCCGAAACAGGCAAGCCCGTCCTTTATGCAGCCAACCTGACTGGACCAGTGCATGAGCTGAACGAAAAAGCGAAACGTGCGGTAGATGCAGGTGCTGACTGCCTCTTGTTCAATGTGCTGGCCTTTGGATTCGATGCCCTGCACCGTTTGGCAGCCGATCCCGATGTACGCGTACCGATCATGGCGCATCCAGCATTGGCAGGCGCTTACTATCCATCACCTGACTACGGTATCGCCACCCCGCTTCTGCTCGGAACCTTGATGCGCGTAGCTGGTGCAGATTTGGTACTCTTCCCATCTCCATATGGCAACGTCGCCTTGGACAAGACAGAAGCGTTACAGCTCGCCAAGCACTTGACCGACCCACTGAATGGTGTGCGCCGATCCTTCCCGGTTCCATCTGCCGGCATTCATCCTGGGCTGGTTCCACAGCTTTATCAAGACTTCGGTCTGGATCAAATTGTCAATGCAGGTGGTGGAATCCACGGTCATCCCGGTGGAGCAACCGCAGGAGCGAAAGCATTCGTCGCCGCGATTGAGGCTGTCACCGCAGGCCGAACACTGGAAGAGGCTGCCGCAGAATCGCAAGAACTGGCGATCGCCCTGGAAAAGTGGGGTGGTGCACGATGAGCAAGAAGCTCGTCCTGTTCTGCGATTTCGACGGAACGATTACCGAAAAAGACAACATTGTAGCGATTGTCCGCAAGTTTGCTCCCCCTGAGTGGGAAGCCTTGACGGAGCAAATCCTTTCGCAAAAAATAAGCGTTCAAGAAGGGGTAGGCAAGCTGTTTCAACTCTTGCCCTCCTCCTTGCGCCAGGACATTATCGATTTCATTGTCCAAGAAGCGACGATTCGCCCGGGATTTGCTGAATTCGTGAGCTATTGCCGCGAAGAAGGCATTGAGCTGTTGATCACGAGTGGCGGCATCGACTTTTTCCTGGAGCCTATCCTGGCACCCTTCGATCTTACCGATGTACCGATCTACTGCAATGGCAGTGATTTCAGCGGAGAGCGCATCACCATTACGTGGCCCAACGCGTGCGATGAGCATTGCACGAACGGCTGCGGCATGTGCAAGACGACAATCATCCGCCGGTACGATCCAGCAACCCATTTCCGCATCGTCATCGGCGACTCTATCACTGATTTGGCTGGAGCCAAAATCGCTGACTATGTGATTGCCCGTCACTTCCTCGCTGACAAGGCGGAAGAGCTGCAATTGTCGCATAGCAAGTTTGCCACATTCCACGATGTGATTCGCATTTTACAGCAAGTCCAACAGGAGGTCGTCTAATTCATGACTGCAACACTCGAACAACGTCTGGATGCCTTTCGCCGTCTGGATGACGCCAAGCTGACATTTGCCCGCCGGGATTGGTTTCCCGGCACCAGCGGCAATCTCTCTATTAAAATACAAAACGATCCCTTGCAATTTGCCGTAACCGCAAGCGGCAAAGACAAAACCAAGCTGTCCCCCGAAGATTATCTGGTCGTAGATCAAGACTCGCGTCCGGTGGATGAAACTACGCTCAAGCCTTCCGCGGAAACGCTCATCCACGCCGTCGTCTACAAATCGTTCCCGAAGGCGGGTGCTTGCTTCCACGTCCATACCGTGTGGAACAACCTCATTTCCGAGCTGTACTTTGGACAACGAGCCTTCTCCATTCAAGGACAAGAGCTGATCAAGGGACTCGGAATCTGGGAAGAAAACGCGCGCATTACTGTTCCGATTGTTGAGAACTTTGCCGATATTCCGACCTTGGCTACCGAAATTGAAAAAGTGATCACACCAGAAGTTCCCGGCGTACTCATCCGTAACCACGGTATCTACACGTGGGGCGGCAATGACTTCGAGGCCAAGCGCCACCTGGAAGCTTTTGAATTCCTATTCGAGTATCACGCCCGCTGGCTGCAATTACGCCAAGCAGTCGTGTCCACTACAACCACCAATTAAGGAGGAATAAACGATGGCACAAATTCGTTTTCACGACAACAATGAGTACATCTCAGCACCCGAGGAAGTTGTCTCCTTCCTGGACACCCAAGAGATCATTTACGAAAAATGGGGCGTGGATCGCCTTGATCCAAAGCACCGTGATAACTACAGCCCGACAGACGAGGAAAAACAAGAGATTCTCGACACCTTCAAGTCAGAAATCGATGCGATCAGCCAACGTCGCGGTTACTTGACAGCGGACATCATCGTCCTCTCTGACAAAACGCCTAACCTCGACGAGCTGTTGGTGAAATTCAAGGGCGAGCATCACCACACAGACGATGAGTGCCGCTTCTGCGTCGATGGTCACGGTATTTTCGCCATCAAAGGCAAAGATGATCGCTACTTCGACGTCGAGCTGGAGCCAGGCGATCTGATCTCCGTACCGCCGAACTACCGCCACTACTTCACCCTGATGGACGACCGCAAAATCAAAGCGATTCGCCTGTTCGTCACTCCTGCAGGCTGGGAAGCAATCTATTAATAACGAACCCCTTGGCATTTACTGATTGCCAGGGGGTTTTGTCTTTCACCCTTCACTTTATGACGCCATTTCCCTTAATCGATACGTCAGGCTTGATTTCAACAGTGGCATTGGAAAAGGCTTTCGTCCAATCATCCTCTACCTTTTTGTATTCCTTATATTCATAGGCACGCGCATAGAGACCAAACCCAAATGGGTCTACACCGATTTCCTGGCATTTCTTGATTAACTTCGTGTAATCCTTCTGTAACTCGTCACTGATCATTCGCTCCATCTTTTTGTAGTCCTTTTTCATGTCGTACGGAAACATTCGCTCCGATATGGACACTCGCAATTTGAAATGAACGTCAAAATGAAACCGACCGTTCTGATAGGATGTTTTCACTTTTTTTTGGACGCCCTTGATAAAAAAACTGATCCTGTCTTTCACAATTTGATTGTGTTCGTTCGGCTCTTTAATCGGGATGGTGACGGACAGTTCCCCTTGTTTTTCATGGAGCAGCGTTTGCAAAAGAATGGTATCCCGCGGTTCTATCGAGCCTGCGTACGTTCCATTTTCTTTTAACAAAGTCGTCCCCATTACCTTGACCGCCTTCTTTTCTTTCTTCAACTCAGTCAGGGTAGGCGTCATCCCTTTTTCAAACATTTGCCGATGGAGCTCCTGCGCCCTCGTCTTTACCGTCAGATTTCTGCTATTGGCTGTGTCTATCAGCTTTGTAACATGAATGGACAGACGAGGCTTGTCCTTTGGTTTAAAATCAAACAACTCATTCACTGGACCATCATGTACAGCCATGCGGGCGTTGACACTAAACTTTGCATCCCGAAAAACGACATCCAGCAACCGAAACCAGTCCGGGTGAGCCAGCAGTTTTTTCCCCATTACAAGCACCTGAATTTTGCCTGGTTGGGTCAAGCCTGTCACTCGCTCATCAAAGCCCATTCTCGCCTCTCTAATCGTAGATGACCGGATACCGTATTGCTCAGATTTTTCCTTTGCTTCCCGACTGAACACAGGGCTTGAGATATAATAGAGAAGCTCGTTTTTTTCGTTCAAATCAATTCCGACCATCAGCGATAAAGTGGTATCCTCCAAATTGATCTGGTCCTTGCATCCTGCCAACATGATTACCAGGAGGCTACATAACAGAATCTGAAATACCCTCATGCTTTTTTCCCACCTTCTGCTCGTTTCGATAGCTTGATCGGTCCCCAAGCTAGTAACGGAAGCGCATAAGCAAAGAACAATCCTGTATAGCTCCAAATTTGTGACGCTTTCTTCAGATCGATAAAGGATGGCGTATATAACCATACCGCCACTGGAACCAAAAGAAGGAACAGACGCAAATGCTTGCGGTGATCCTTCATGCCAAATAACTGACTGGATGAAAAGACACAAAAATAGATGTACGGCGTTGCAGTTGTTGACAATATAAACAAATAACTAGAGAGAAATAGAATATCGACACGTTCCAAAAAACGGAACTCGATGGCTTTCCATAGATTGAGCGTAGGCCATGTATACTCCGTGATTTCATCGGGGCTAAAATAAGCAAAGCAAACGATGATGACAGATATATACACAAGCATCGTCAATGTATTCGCAATGACAATGCCGAGAGACGCATATTGTTTTTTTTGCAAAAAAGGGTAGGCGAAATAACCAAATTCAAATCCAAGAAAAGAGAGTACCGTGGATTTGCTCGCTTCCCATATTGGGTGCCAGCCATCCTTGATTACTGGCAGCAGGTTTAACCACTGAACTTCTCGATAAGCCGTCGTGAGAACAAAAGGTATCCAAAGTGTAAGATAGAACACGAGCTCGGCGTACCTTCCAATCGCACGAACCCCTCCCTGGATAATAAGATAGGTCGGCAGAGCAAAAAGGAATACGACGACATAGGCTGGTGTCTGAGACAGGAGCCACACATTAATGATTCCCGTGGCATTTATCATCAAAACGAACGCCGCTATCCCGCAATAAATGGACATCAAAGCAATAGCGACACGACCGAGCCACTTGCCCAGGATCAATGGAAATATATCGATAATCGTCTTCTCCGGGTACTGCTTCATCATGTTCGTGATGACAAGACTGACTAGCGTTGCCCCAAGCCATCCAATCACAAGCGATATCCATCCATCGGTGCTCGCCTTCTCCGCCAATTCTCTGGGAATCGTCAATACTCCGATCCCTACTTGTGCCCCATGAATGAGGAGAATGTACTGGAGGACGCTCAATTGGTTGTATGTATACTTTTTCATCACCCGTCCTCCCTTGGCCGATTATTCCCCTGCCTTTGCTCCTCAATCGTGTGGGCTGACAGGGGACGATCTTTCATTTTCCATAGTGGCAGGCGGATAAACAAATCTTTCCAATCTCCGAAACGCACAGGGGCAAGAGGGCTTCCATAAGGAACACCTAATGATTCCAGCGTAATCAAATGGCCAATCAGTGTCATTAATCCCACTATAATTCCAACGAACCCAAACATCGCAGCAAGTATCATCATCAAAAATCGCATTAGCCTAACTGCCGAGGCCATATCATAGTTCGGGATAATAAAGGATGAGATCGCTGTAAATGCAACGACGATCACCATAATGTTGCTCACAATCCCCGCTTGTACGACCGCTTGACCAATCACGATACCTCCTACGATACCGACTGTTTGTCCGATAGGCGCTGGCAAGCGAATTCCCGATTCCCGAAGCATTTCCAATGTGAGCTCCATAATGAATGCTTCTAACAAGGGAGGAAACGGGACCTTTTCTCGGGATTCCCCTACTGACAAAATCAAATCCAGCGGGATGACCTCATAATTGAAAGAAATCAACGCAATATAAATCGCAGGCAAAAAAGTAGCAATCAAGAAAGCCAAGTAGCGAAGCAAGCGAATGAACGTAGCGACAGGCCAGCGCGTACCGTAATCGTCAACATTTTGAAAAAAGGAAACGAAAGTAGCTGGTCCGATTAATACGCTTGGAGAGCGATCGACAACGACAGCAATCCTCCCTTGCAAGATGTGAGAGGCGACTGTATCTGGGCGTTCTGAAGTCAAAAACTGCGGAAACAGAGAGTAAGGATTATCCTCGATATACTCCTCCAGTTCAGACGCATTGAGAATCGAGTCAACCTTGATGCTCTTGAGCCGATCTTCCAACTCCTGTAATATTTCCGGATTCGCCACATCAGCCAAATAGATGATCGAGAGCTTTGAAAGGCCTCGTTCTCCTAACCACATTTCTTTTATTTTCATTTCACGGTTGGGAATATAGCGGCGAATGAGGGCAATGTTCTGCGTGTCCGTTTCGACAAACCCTTGGTGTCCACCCTTCAGCGCAGCCTCCAACTGCGGGTCTTCTATCGCCCGCTGCGGCCATCCATTCGTTTCAATCACAAGGACTTCTTTTCGACCCTCGATAAATAATAGACTACTCCCAAGCAAAATCTCAGTTTCTACTTTCCGAAAGTCGTAGGCAACTGATACCTTTCCGACAGATAACAGGTCAAAAATACTCGATTTCTCACCCGCTGGATGTGACAAAAGTGGACGAAGCACATTGTTGTTAATCGAGTTTTTGTCAACCAAGCCGTTCAAGTAGACGAGTGTAACCATATCCTCTATATGCTGACAAGCAAACGTCCGAATGACCAAATCAGGTGTCAGCGTGAAAATCGCATTCAGCTCCGCAAGGTTATCACTTAATCGCTCACTGATCTCTCGTACACGGATAGGCTCACTCGAGTGGCTCATCCTGTCTTTGACAGATGTCTTTTTTCTTCTCAGCCACCCTCTCATCGCCATCTCCTACAGCTCCCGCCCTTTTACGAAGTATGTTCCATTAGCGTTCGTGAGAGCTTCCCAAAATATGCATGCGACTTGGCACATTCTGCCGCCCGATCGAATAAATCCCAACGCCCTGCAAATACTGTTGGGAGTACGAGATTACTTTGGCGGGGAAATCATGAAAAACGGATTATCTTTTACACAAATCGTCGTCATGCTGCTTTTAACCAACGGATTGATGAACCATGTCATCGTCATTCCGATGATGCTAGATTCTGCCAAAAGAGACTCCTGGATCTCGGTTTTGTTAGCTGGGGTGCTTTACTTGTTGTGGACTGGTTTACTCTATTCGGTCTATAAAAAAACAGAGAATGAGCATCTATTCCAGTGGATCAAAAAAACGTACGGCTTCCCGCTCTATTGCGTATTGGCGCTGCTGACATGTGTCTACTGCTTTACAATCGCCACCATGACGATGACCGATACGATTACGTGGGTCAATTTATCGTTTGCTCCAGAGACACCTCTGGAGGTACATACGATCTTGTTTGCAGTCCTTTGTCTCGTCAACGCGATGTTTGGAATCCGCTCCATCGCAATGACCTCTTCTGTACTTTTGCCATTCGTCGTCCTTTTGGGATTTTTCGTGATGTCTACTAACTTTCCAAACAAAGATTACAGTCTGCTCCTCCCTATGATGGAAAACGGGATTGCCCCTGTTTTACGAGGAATGATGTATGCGGGCACAGGCTTTGTCGAACTGATCCTCCTGTTATGTATGCAGCATCACCTTCAATCGAGAGTGCCGTACTATCAAATTTTCATTTTGGCGTTTGTCATGATTGGCCTCACATTCGGGCCAACCTTAGGTGCTATTGTAGAATTCGGTCCGGATAAAGCCGGAAAATTGCGCTATCCTGCCTATGAGGAATGGCGACTCGCCAATATAGGCCTATATATCGAGCATCTCGATACCCTGAGCATATACCAATGGTTTAGCGGTGCCTTTACGCGCATTTCTCTCTCGCTTTTGCTGATTGTCGAAATACTGATGATTCCGTATGGAAAGAAACGGATTTGGTGGTTAATCGGGCTATTTTTCTTCTCATCTGCCCTCTCCCGCTATCCCATAAGTGCGATCCAATTTTACAGCCTGTTATCGAAACAGCTTTTACCCAGTCTTTTCGTATTGGCCCTGTCTCTTTCCATCGTTTTTGCTCTCTTGACAGCCTTCGCCTCTAGGAGGAAACAACATGACGAATCGTAGGTTTGCCAAGGTCAAAGGGTACACGCCAGCAACAACCGTTAAAGAATTGCCTTCGATTTCGCTACAGGCATTTCATGATTTGTTTGAAGACTGCAATGACATATGCATAGATACGCACTCCCTCGTCCCAGGACACACTCCCACTCGCGTGCATTTTATCTACTCCGACTGCTTGTGCGATTTGAACCAGATCAGCGAGTATTTGATGCCACAGCTCGTGCAGCTTTTTGTGAACGAAAACATCCTAGATGCTGAGGATTTATTTGAAAAACGGCTCTTTTTCATGAATGAGCTGACACAGCCGACGAATGTTGATTGGATTTGCAGACACGTTTTCTCCGGAAATTTGTTGATGGTGTTTGAAGACTTTCATACTGTCTATTATGTAGAGACGGGAAATCCCCCCCGACGCGAACCTGAGGAAACCAATACCGACGCATCGATTAGCGGCCCGCGCGATGGATTTACGGAAGAAATCAATACGAATCTGGGTCTGATCCGCAAAAGGCTTCGGACGTATCAGCTAAAATTCGTTCCATATATCGTCGGGAGCCACACTCATACGCGCATTGGTTTATTGTATTTGCAAGACCAAATCGATCCGATTTTGTTGAAGGAAATTCACGACAGAATGGATTCACTTGATAGCAAGGGCATTGTAAGCGGTATGCAAGTAGAAGAACGGTTATCTCGATCTCCCTTTACTCTTTTGCCAGAATTTCAGTACACCGGAAGGCCCGATTATGTAGTGAACGCTCTTTTAAAAGGTCGGTTTGCCATGTTGATCGATGGCTCACCTATTTCATTAATTGGCCCGGTTAACTTTTTCATGCTGCTAAACGCTGCCGAGGATACCAGCTCATCTGTTTTTTCCGTAGTGTTTGTCCGTATTCTGCGGATGGCCTGCGTGATCATTGCGCTCTTTTTACCCGGCCTTTGGGTCGCGCTTATTACCTATCATCAGGAACAGCTTCCGTACACCTTGATTGCCACCATTGTGAAGTCGCGACAAGGCGTTCCGTTGCCAGCTGCATTGGAAGTTTTGCTCATGGTGCTCTTGTTTGATTTGTTTAAAGAGGCTGGTTTGCGCCTTCCTCTATCGATTGGTCAAACACTGTCCGTTGTTGGAGGCCTGATCGTTGGACAAGCAGCGATATCGGCCGGTTTGACCTCTACAGGCAGTCTGGTCATTGTCGCGCTTTCCGTAATGGCTACCTTTACGTTATCCAATCAGCATATCGTCTCGTCTGTTACCCTGTTTCGGTTCGGGATATTGCTCTTATGCTCCCTTCTCGGGATGTTTGGCTTCATGATGTCGCTTCTGGCAATGGTTCTGTTCTTTTCCAACATGCGCTCCTTTGGCCTTTACTATTTGTCTCCGCTTGCGCCGACCTCTTGGCCTGACTTGTATAAAACACTGTTCCGCACACCTTGGCGAAAAGTAGAGAAAAGCCCTGAATTCCTGCATGATCCCTCGAAAAGGAAGGGCTCCTGATATGACTCGCATCCGTGTAATGGCCGTCATCCTCCTCCTCCCGCTCCTGCTAAGTGGCTGCTGGAACGCACGTGAAATTGAAAATCTGCTTTATGTCAATGCACTTGGGGTCGATTATGTTGACAATAAATTCGAGGTGTACGCCCAATTGCTGAACTTCTCTACCATCGCCAAACAAGAAGCGGGAGGAGAACGATCTGCAAGCGGGGTGGCTATTGCAAAAGGAAGCGGCGATTCTTTTGTGAGCGCCCTTTTTAGTCTGTATCCCACGAATCAGGCGCAAATGACTTGGAGTCATATTCGTTCCTTGGTTCTCAGTGAACAGGTATTGAAACGCCCACTTCTCGATCAAGTCATCGATGAGCTCGACCGGTTTTACGAATTTCGTTACACCATCTGGACGTATGTGTCCAAAGAACCACTGATGGATATTCTTACGCCCAAGCAAGTATTCAACCAGCCTGCCATTTACTCGCAATTGTCCAATCCGCAGGATCTTCACAAGCAAAACTCGGCGATTTATCCGATGAAGCTGTTTCAATTTGTCAGGAAAAGAGATGAACCCAACAAGGTCGTCTATTTGCCAATGCTCTCCATTAACAGAAAGACCTGGTCGGAGGACAACAAACCTTTGCCCCAGCTTAAAACAACCGGTGCCTGCATGCTGCAAAACAAGGAGGTCAAGGGTTGCTGGCCGCGCTCTGAGCTGCTCGGATTGCGCTGGCTAGACGAGCATACCAATCGATCGTTACTGACCGTAAAAAAGGGCAAACAACCTCTGGCAAATCTCGTCCTGCAAAAACCAAAAGTAAAGATACAGCCGCTACTGCGAGACAATCAAGTCACGTTTCAGATCGATGTGGAGCTACTGGGCTTCATACCGCTATACCATCACATAAGCCCCGTTCGGGAAATCGAGAAAGAAGCCGCGAAAAAAATCGAAGAGGAGATTCGGGGGTTGTACGAAAAAGGACGGAAGCAACAGATGGACACGCTTCAACTGGGGCACACCCTTTATCGCAAATATCCGAAAGAATGGAAACGAATGCAGCAAAATGAAACGCTACCGCTTAACCCGTCCTCTCTGGAGGCGGTGAACGTCAAAGTAACGATTTTCGATGGCGGGATTTCGAAGGTGAAGCAAGAGCGTTAAATGGGAAAGGAGCAAAGCGTTGAGCTTTGCTCCTTTCTTTGTCTTCTATTTGGAACTACACCACATATGCTCCCGCTTCGATCACACGATCCGCAATCGAACGTTTGAGTGCCACCGTATTGATCGGCGTGCGGCGGGTCAGCTTTTTCAGGATCGAGAGGCGCAGACGAAGCTCGTCGCCCTCTTCCATTGCCGCCAATGCTTCCTTCGCCCAGCCTTCGATACGATCGAATGCCTCATGCACATAGACAGCGGTCATTTCCAGCTTTTGCTGCTCGGCTTCGATGCCATTTGCCGCCATTGCTTTCTCTGTACGCTTCACGATGCTGTCCATTGCATATAGCTCGATCAGCATGTCAGCCGCGAATGCCAAGAGTTCTTGTTCTTTGGACATCGCTTGTTGGTATTTCATCAACGCAGAACCAGCCACCATCAAAATGATTTTGCGCGTGATGTTGATCAGATGCTTCTCCATAGCTAAAGGTGCATCTTCAATCTCTTCTGGATAATAGCTCATCAGATCTGCTTGCAGGCTGCTTGCTGCTTGCATGAGTGGCAGTTCGCCTTTCATCGCCTTTTTCACGAGCGTATCCGGGATGAGCATGCGGTTGATTTCGTTCGTTCCTTCGAAAATGCGGTTAATCCGCGAGTCACGGTACATATTCTCGATCTCATACTCGGACATAAAGCCGTATCCACCGTGGATTTGCACGCCTTCGTCCACGCAGTAATCCAAAACCTCAGTGGCAAATACTTTATTGATCGAGCATTCGATTGCATAATCCGCAATCGCCTTCGCAACCTCCGCGCCATCATCCGCTTTTTCACCCAAGCGAGTCAGTGCTGTATCGAACAGACCCACTGTCCGATAGACGGAGCTTTCAGCCGCATATGTTTTTACTGCCATGTTCGCCAGCTTGTTTTTGATTAAAGTAAAGTTGGCAATTGGCGTTTTGAACTGCTTGCGTTCTTTTGCGTAGTTCGACGCGAGTTCCACCGCTTTTTTCGCGGAGCCGACTGCACCCACCGCGAGCTTGTAACGACCAACGTTCAAGATGTTGAACGCGATCACGTGACCTCTTCCAGGCTCACCTAGCAGATTGTCTACCGGTACAGGTACATCTTGCAAAATGACCGTGCGTGTTGAGGAGCATTTGATCCCCATCTTCTTCTCTTCCGGCCCAAACGAAACACCTGGGAATGTCCGCTCGACGATAAAGGCAGTAAATTTCTCGCCATCGATTTTCGCGTATACGATAAATACATCAGCAAAGCCAGCGTTTGTGATCCATTGCTTCTCTCCATTGAGAATATAGTGCGTGCCATCTGCGGAGAGAGTCGCTGTCGTTTTCGCACCCAGCGCATCTGAGCCAGAGCCAGGCTCTGTCAGGCAGTAGGCAGCGATTCGTTTTCCAGATGCCAGATCAGGCAGGTAGCGCTGTTTTTGCTCTTCGTTTCCAAAGTACACGATCGGCAGTGATCCGATACCGACGTGGGCGCCGTAGCTGAGCGCAAAGCCGCGAGCCAGCGAGAACTTCTCTGTGACGAGTGCAGTGCTGACTTTATCCAGCCCCAGTCCCTCGTATTTCTCTGGAACGTCTCCAGCCAACAAACCGAGCTCCCCTGCTTCCTTCAGCAGACGAACCGAAATATCAAATTGGTGGTTTTCAAGCTCTTCCAAATGAGGACGAACTTCATTATTGACGAAATCCTCCGTCGTCTTGGCAATCATCTTTTGCTCATCGGTGTATTCTTCTGGCACGAATACATCATCAGCTGAACCTGCATCGATCAAAAAGCTTCCACCGCGGATCAAATCTTTTGTTTCTGCCATTACTATCCCACTCCTTAATTTAAAATTAGATCATCTCAAAAACGCCAGCGGCTCCCATTCCACCACCGATACACATCGTAACGACTCCGTATTTGCCACCTCTGCGCTTCATTTCGTTCAAAAGCTGGACGGTCAGCTTGGCACCACTGCAACCGAGTGGATGCCCTAATGCGATTGCCCCACCATTTACATTGACCTTTTCAGGATCAAGTCCCAGCTCGCGAATGACGGCAATCGATTGAGAAGCGAACGCTTCATTTAACTCAAACAGATCGACATCCTCCAAGCTGATTCCCGCTAGTTTCAATGCTTTTGGAATCGCGACAACCGGACCAATCCCCATGACATCAGGGTCTACGCCGCCAACCGTAAAAGAACGGAACTTTGCCATCGGCTCGACACCCAGCTCGGCTGCTTTTTCAGCAGACATCACAAGAACTGCCGCTGCGCCGTCGCTCGTTTGCGAGGAATTTCCTGCCGTTACGCTGCCTTGCACATGAAAGACCGGCCTGAGCTTGGCGAGTGCCTCCAGAGTCGTGTCCGAGCGCGCTCCTTCATCCTTGTCAAAAACACGTTCCTGGACGTGAACCTTGCCAGCTTCATTTACAAAATGCTGCTTGATTGTCAATGGTACGATTTCATCCTGGAATTTTCCTGAAGTTATCGCAGCTGTCGCACGCTGATGGCTTTGCAGAGCAAAAGCATCCTGATCCTCACGAGAAATGTTGTACCTCTTCGCTACTTCTTCAGCCGTATGGCCCATGCTCATGTACGCTTCCGGCTTCGTTTCTACCAGAGTCGGATTAAGTGCGATTTTGTGACCGAGCATCGGCACCAGACTCATGCTCTCCACCCCGCCAGCGACAACCACATCGGAGCTGCCGACCATGATCTGCTGAGCAGCGTAAGCAATCGTCTGCAAACCGGAGGAGCAAAAGCGATTGATCGTGATACCCGATACATTGGTCGGCAATCCGGCACGCAGTCCGATCAAGCGAGCCATATTCATGCCTTGCTCAGCTTCCGGTACAGCCGTCCCTATGATGATATCCTCGATATCAGCCGGATCGAGCTGTGGCACGCGGCGCAACAGGTCGCTTACAACTGCGGCTCCCATATCGACTGGGTGAAAATCTTTGAGACTTCCTTTTTTCGATTTACCGATAGCGGTGCGGGCGCCCGCGACAATAACTGCTTCTCTCATCGTTATCCCTCCCTCTCCCTAGTTACGCAAAGGCTTGTTTTTGGTCAGCATGTGCTGCATCCGTTGCTGGCTTTTCGGTGTCTTAATCAGTTCGAGGAACGCTTGCTTTTCCAGCTCCAGAATGTAGCTCTCTGTCACTTCTGTACCCGCTGACACGTTACCACCGGACATGACATAAGCAACTTTGCTTGCGATCAGTTCATCATGCTCGGAAATATATCCACTCTTCTTCATGGCATAAATATTTTGGCGCAGGTTCGCATAACCCGTTTCTCCGATGACGCGAATTTTGCGTGGCGCTGGCGGCGTGTAGCCCTCTTTATCCATCGTGAGCACCAGCTGCTTCGCATCGTATAACAAATGATCGGCATTCACGCTGATGCGATCAGTCGGTCGCAGGTACCCTAGGTTGATAGCTTCCTGACCACTCGTAGATACCTTTGCCATGGCAATAGCTTCAAACGACTTCGCCACGAACGGGAACGGATCAACTGGGACGCTGCCTCCCTCTGGAACGTTTTCCATTGCTCGGAACAGCATCTCCTTCGTTCCTCCGCCACCAGGCAAAAGTCCTACTCCCACCTCTACCAGTCCAAGGTATGTCTCTGCCGATACCTGTACACGATCCGCGAGATAGGCCACCTCGACACCGCCGCCCAGCGTCATGCCGAACGGTGCTGCGACGACTGGACGATGCATGTAGCGCAGTGCCCGTGCTGTTTTGTGGAAGTTCGTGACGAGCATATCGAGCTCCAGCCAGTTCTCATCCTGTGCTTCCATCAACGCCATTGCGAGATTCATCCCGACGCAGAAGTTCTTGCCTTGATTACCGATGACCAGACCAGCGAAGTTCTTCTGCACTTCCTCTGCGGCCTGACTTGCCATGTGCAAGACATCCATACCGAGCGCATTATGCGGAGAGGTGAATTCCAGACATGCGACTCCATCGCCCAAATCGATCAAGGCGGCACCCGCATTTTTCTTGATCAGCTTGCCTTGTTCCTTAAGTGCTGCCAAGTTGATGTTTTCTTTGCTCTCTTCGACGTCCTTGTAGGTGCCTCCGATGGAAAACACGCTGCGCTTCCCTTGCTCTTGTTGATAAAAGGAGGTTTTCCCACTCGCGAGCAGCTCCTCGACGAGTGCCGGAATCTTCTCGTTTTCCTCACGCATTCTTGCCACTGACTTTTCGAGACCGATGGCATCCCATGTTTCGAATGGTCCCATCTCCCAGCCGAAGCCCCACTTCATGGCCTGATCAACAGAGACGATATCATCCGCGATCTCATGAGCCTTTTCCGCAGAGTACAGCAATACCTTTTTGAAGACACTCCAGACAAACTCACTGCCCTTGTCCTTGCCGTAAGCGAGCGCTCTCAACTTCTCAGGCAATGTCTTGGCTGTTTTAGCTGTTTCGAGGGAAGGGAACTTCGGCCTCACACTTGGACGGTATTCCAGCGTGTCAACTGACAGTGCCAGGATCTCTTTCCCTTTCTCCGTCTTCACCTGCTTGAAAAAGCCTTGACCAGCTTTTTGCCCAATCCATCTTTTCTCTACCATTTGCAGAACAAACTCCGGCACTTCAAAAACCGAGCGCTCCTGTTCATCCGTGCTTTTGTTCCTGACGTTACCCGCCACATGTACGTACGTATCCAGTCCGACGACATCGAGTGTGCGGAACGTAGCGCTCTTCGGACGGCCGATGACCGGTCCTGTCAACGCATCTACCTCATCTACCCCAAGCCCCAGTCGCACCATTTCGTGGATCGAAACCTGCAATCCATATGTACCGATGCGATTCGCAATGAAGTTAGGCGTATCCTTGCAAACGACCATTCCTTTTCCGAGCACATGCTCACCAAAATGCTTCATGAAAGAGATGACTTGCGGGTCTGTATCAAGACCTGGGATCAGCTCCAACAGTTTCAAGTAGCGCGGTGGGTTAAAAAAGTGCGTGCCGAGGAAATGCTTGCGGAAGTCATCAGAGCGTCCCTCTGCCATTTCGTTGATAGAAACACCGGACGTATTGGAAGACACGATTGTCCCTGGCTTGCGATGCGCTTCTACCATAGCGAAGACGCTTTTCTTCACTTCGATATTCTCGACGACTACCTCAATAATCCAATCGACCTCGCTCAAGCAAGAAAGATGGTCTTCGAAGTTACCAACTGTAATCAGGTCGATGTTCTTTTTATCGTAGAGCGGCGCCGGCTTCTCCTTCAAAAGTCGGTCACGGCCCGCTTGTGCGATCCGATTTTTCACCACGCTATCAGACAAAGTAAGTCCTTTTGTACTCTCATCTGCTGTCAATTCACGCGGCACGATGTCCAGTAAATAAGTGGGAATACCGACGTTGGCTAAATGTGCTGCGATCCCAGCGCCCATGACGCCTGAACCGAGAACTGCCGCCTTGCGAATTTTGCGTTCCATCTCCAAATCCTCCTTTTTAAAAACCTAGTCATGGCTTATTCATGGTCAAAAGAATGGCCTCGCAACAGTGAATACCTAATATTCAGACTAGAGGAGCATTTTTAAAACTTCTACTTTCTCTATAGATATTCCTGTGTACATCAGCACATGTCTCTTATTGAATGAATGCTCATTCAGTATGTGGGTTAAAAAATGACATCCCACGTTTTGGCTGTCTTACATGCCCGGAGATGTTACGCTCCCACCAACTGAATCACCGTTCAGTTTTTATTGTAATCGAAAATTCTGTCAGTTGCAATCGTCTCTTGTCGCTTCTTTGTAAGAAAGAAAAGAAAAGGGACACTCGATTTTCCAGTGCCCCTTTTTCTGTGCTATTTTTGCGAGTAAATCAGCGTGGTGATCTTGCGTCCGTAAGTGTTGGACGCATCTCCTTCCAATCGGTATTCAATCTGGAAGTCTCCGTTTTTCGGGTCTAGATAATGTGCAATCACCCAGAGGGTTTTCGAATTGTTTTCGTCTGCCTTGACCGATACTTTTACTGGTCCGTTATATGTGGGCACTTGCTCCAGCTTTGTCATGCTTTTGAGCGCATCGTCTGTAAAGAGCACAGACAGCTGCTTCTGATTTTTTGTTTCGTACGCCAAATTCGCTGCTCGTAAATACACCTGCGCGATATGCTGCTGATTCGCAGGTGAACCACGGAACTGCGAAGCTACATCCATCCGGTAATAATCAATCAGTCGATCCATCACGACAACGTATTCTGCACGCGTCAGGATCTTGTTCGGAGAAAAAGTCTTGTCCGTGAGAAACAGATTGAATTCGCGGATCGCCAGTGGGTACGGTGAATATGTATCCCGATAGAATCGGTCGCGCTTCCATTCGTAATGGCTGTTAAAGAAAGAGACTGTATCTTGTGGTTTAATATTGGCTGTACGGAATTTTTGGGGTGCCAGCATATGAAACAGCATCAAGCTGGCCTCTTCTTTCGTCAATGGCCACTGCATCCCGGCACTGGACATCCACCAGTTCGGATTTTCCTTCTCTTGCTTTTTCATCAGGTGTCCGGTTTCAGCCAAATATAGATAGTACAGCATCCGGTCTCCTGGATCAAACTTGCCCAAATCGTCTGTTTCGATTTTCATCATGGTCTTTAGATTGCTCAGCAGTTGATCTACTTCCCCCCGGAGTAGATAGCGATGATCCAGGTTTGGCTTGCGTTCTGGCTTTTCTATCGGTCCATATACCGTCTCAAATACGCGATTCAGCATAGCCAAAGCTTCGCCTCGAGTAATTGGCTTGTTTGGGTAAAAAGGCTGATATCCCTTCCTCTTTACGATGCCCAGATCCGCCATTTTGTTGATGTGCTCACGCGCCCAATGTTCCTGTATGTCCGTATACATGCCAGGTGCAGCCGCATTCGCACTCCCTGAAAAAACGCTTTGCACTACTAGCAGTGCCAAGAGAAAAACGATAGCAAAACGCTTTACCATGACTTACGATGACTCCTTTCTTTCCATGATCATTTCCTTACTCCCTTTTTTTGGAATTCGTCCCCAGTAGCATCCATTCCTGCCATATTGGTCTATTTTCCTGGGTCTGATCTCTCCCTTTCTTGTATCGGGATGAAAACGGAACTTTGTTATACTTTTTCAAAACAAATGAAAAAGAGCCGCACTTTGTAGTAGCGGCCCAATTATATCCTTTTTCTCTATGCGCTGACTATCCTTCAATCTGCTCTAACCAGCCTGGTCCCTTGGTTACAAGCAACCGATATAAGAAAATGTTAATGAGAGTGAACAGGACGATAATCCCAAGAGCGGTCCCTAACATGGATGTCCCCAGCGAAAAACTGGCGAGGACGACTAGACCTCCTGCCATAAGGCCTATTACCAGCGGGAAAAGGGGATTGAGATTTTGCTTGATGGCCTCTTGTTCGGAGCTCCAACGCAGCTTAGGCAGCTGTAAATCCACCAAGATTCCGATCATGTTGATAAAAATCAGCCCCGGAATTCCACTCACGATGGCAAGTATGATAAAGGCAGGCGAAAGCTGTAAAAACCATACGGCCTCTGTAAGAAGCAGCAGCATACTCACTGCACTTAGCACTAATCCTGGGAACAGCTTTGCCAACAGGATGTCGCGATATGGCATAGGCAGTAGCTTGTTCGTAAAGAATCCCTGTCCTTCTCTGGATATGGCAGTTACGGAGGTGCTATTCATGGCACCCATGATAAGAAAAGCAGCAAAGGCGATGGCTACGCTCATACCCGCTGCCGAGCCTTTCTGCATGACAGTTTGAATGAATGAAATCATTTCCCCGCTGTCACGACGGCTAAGTAATGGGATCAACATGAGTATCGGAATCAGAATGCTGGATAGCGTACAGTTCATCAAAAATGCCGGTGTCCGCCATAACATTCTCCATTCCTTGAGCGCGTATGCCAGCATAGCCGGACGTTTTTGGACAAGCTTGGCAAATGCAGTATCGACAACTTCTTTTCGTTTGGCGACTGACTCACTCATTCCCATCACACCCGAAAAGTAGAGATACGCTCCGGCGTAGAGAAAGGCGGCTATACCTGTAATCGCCACGAAAAGGAAAGCAAACAGATAGCCGAGAGAACCCCAAGTACCGCTGTCTATCAAAGCAAGGGCAGCCAGATTACTTCCAGGGAACAGCTGAGTGACAAAGCCCAACAGCCCATTTTCTTGTGTCAACAGCATTTGCTGAATTTGCTCAATACCAAATTCACTTCCGCTAGACTGACGTTGGAACAGCGCTTGAAAACCAACGACAATTCCAATCCCGATCAGCCCTCCAATAATACGGAAGCGCTCTTTGTATTTTTTGACGTTCGTAAAACGCATGAACAGCATCACGACAAGAGCAGCCAGCACAAGCGGCAAAACAGGAACAACCAAAAAGACAAGGATCGCTAGTAGATAATACATGATCCCTGCGCCGCTTTTCACGCCAAACGTAATGAACAGAGGCCCCAGGAAAACCACTGCTGTATAATATTCATACACGAGTGCAAGAGTAAATTTGGCTCCGAGAATATGTCCTGGAGCAAGCGGCATCGGCAACAAATGCTCAACATCCTTGGAATAGTAGAAAACACTCAAGACATACAAAATCCCGAATAAAAAGATGACAAGAGACGTCATGGCTACGCCAAATCCGAGTAAAGCCCCCTGCTGTCCGATCAGCGCCAATCCGTCATACAACTCAGAAATCACCAGTACAGCCGAAGCCATCATGGGAAGAACACCTAGTGCAATGACAATAAGCAACAGAGCGGTCTTCCAGCCACTCCCTTTCTCCACTCTCCAGGCTGGCTCCGCGTTTTTCATCATCATCTTCGTCAAAATCAGCACTTTATTCATGCTTGGTCAACTCCAGGAACAAGCTTTCCAGTGATACGTCTGACTGAAAATGCTCGCGCAGCTCAGCAAAGGTTCCACAGAACAAAATTTTACCTTTGTTGATGATCCCGACTCGATCGCACAACTTCTCAGCAACATCCAGCACGTGTGTGGAAAAGAATACGCTTCGACCGCTATCCGCATGTTCACGCATCATTTCTTTTAACGTAAAGGATGACTTGGGATCGAGTCCAGTCAAAGGCTCATCGAGAATCCACACTTCTGGCTGATGGATGAGCGCACCCATGATCATGATTTTTTGACGCATACCGTGCGAATAGCTCTGAATCGGATCCCCCAATGCGTTCTTCATGTCAAAGCGATCCGCCAACTGCAAAATCCGTTTTCCTCGTACCTCTTGAGGCACCTCGTAAATATCTGCCATGAAGCTGACATATTCCAGACCTTTCAGTCGCAAAAAAAGATCAGGGCTATCCGGTACATAACCGAATTGGCGTTTTGCTTCCAGTGCTTCGGATCGAATATTTTTTCCATTGATCGTGATCTCACCGTGATCCGGACGTGTGATCCCTGTGATCATTTTGATCGTGGTTGTTTTGCCAGCTCCATTTGGTCCGAGGAAGCCAAAAATTTCTCCTTTGGGCACTGTGAAATTCATTTGATCAACTGCTCTTATCGTGCCGTTGTAGCTTTTCGTCACATTGACAAGTTCTATCATCGCTGTGTCTCCCCTCTCCCCCGCTGTTTTCAACATTTTTTCCAATTTACTTCCACTCCATTTATTACGAGTGGTTCAAAGAAAAGTTCCGGAAAAGAAAAAGAGCCGTCGGTTATCCCAACGGCCCTCGTTAAAGCTTCTTAGTCTTGTGGTACAAAGCTGCCATCACGCAGCATAGTCAATTCACCCATGATGAATGCTAAATCTTCGCTCTCACCGAACTTGCCACTTTCCTCCAACGCTTCCAAACGACGCAAAAGCATGTTAGCAAAATCTTGAATCTGTATCGGCTGCGCCTCCATATCTGCATCATCCAAAACTTCAAAACTAGTCAAGGCTTCCAAGTGGGTTACGATACGAAAACCGCCGATTTCCCCCAGGAACTCTTGCTTGTTCATTTTTGATTTCTCCAATTTTTGCAGCATGGACAAAATATCATTCGCTACCACGCTCGGAAAAGCAACCTGATAAAAGTTGCGATTTTTCGCTTCCTCGGTTTTGATTATCAAAACATCAATACCATCTGGCTTTTTTGCTTTTTTGCCAAACCCAAACATATATTCCACCTCAATCGTTCGATCTGTCCAACTCTCTCCATGATAGACATAATCCGAGAGTCAGACAACCCCTATCCATATATTAACTGGGCTATTTGTCTTTTTTGACACACACGCTAACGTAAAACGACTGCTTCCAAGTGAGGTGTGCCATGAAAGTCAACTGGAAAAATTGGATGTTTATTCTCGCTCTCTCTTTGCTCGTCACAGGATGCATGACGCAAGTAAAGCAGCAGCAGGCAAAAAACAAGGCCAAAACACAGAGTAAGCCTGCCAAGCAGTCTGCCATCCAAAAGCTTGGCGATAACAAAATGGATGTGGTCCTCTTTTTGAATCAAGCCGAGCATCAGCTGGAAAATGTATATTATGCTGCTGCGGACAATGCGAAGGGCAAATCTGAGTTTGAGGATGGTCTCGTCTTTCGTGAATTGCCTGAGCGCTTCGACAGTAAAGACAAGATAACGGGGTACTTCGGCCGTTTTTGGAGCCGTCCACTGGCAGAAGCCATGTACGACAACATGACAACCAAGCTGGTGAAGGAAAAAGTATACGTAGCAATCCCACGCGTCGACTATCCGACTCTGATCTCGGTACGAAACACGACTGTTCAAAAAAACAATGGAGAACTCAGTGTGACCGTGGAGGATGTAACCGATTCTTCCTTTGCTTCTGACCGCACGCTGCGCTACCGACTCGTACGCGATCAAAAGACCAAACGGTTCGAAATCAAATCACGGGTGGGCGCTTATGGGAATGAACAATTTCAATAAGCCTCTTGACATTTCTTGCAGACCAAGCGAATAATAGTGAATTAATAAGCACATAGTGAGCGGCAATGACGGGGAATAGTAAAACCGCCCTTCAGGTCCAGAGAGCGAAATCCACCGGCTGAGAGGTTTCGTCCTTGAATCGATTTGAACCCACCCCAGAGCATCCAGGGAAGACCTGGACAGGTTTCTTTCACCTGTTATCAAAGAAAGAGAGCCGGGCGTTTCTGGCTGAAGTATGCCTTCAGTCCAAAACGTCAAATAAGGTGGTACCGCGTGAGGTTATCAAGCCCTTTCGTCCTTATCAAAGAGACGAGAGGGCTTTTTTGTATGCAAGAAGGGGGTTTTACGCATGAAAAAGGGTAAGTTGCGTTTGGTAGTAAAGGTGGGGAGCAGTTCGATTGCAGCAGCTACAGGCGGTGTTGATCCGGCGAAAATGTCGCTGCTCGTCTCGGCTATCAGCCAATTGCGCGAAGCGGGTCATCAGGTTGTCTTAGTCTCCTCGGGAGCTGTCGCCAGCGGCTATCAAAGTCTCGGCTATCAGCAGCGACCGCGATCCTTGGCAGCCAAGCAAGCAGCGGCAGCTATTGGGCAAAGCTTGTTGATGCAGACCTATACACAAATGTTTGGCGCCCATAACTTCAGCGTGGCGCAAATCTTGCTGACACGCGGTGACTTTTCTCACAAGGAACGGTATCAGCACGCGTTTTCCACATTGTCACTGCTTTTGGATAAAAATATTTTGCCAATCATCAACGAAAACGACACGGTATCCGTAGCGGAATTGACCTTCGGAGACAATGATATGCTTGGTGCACTCGTCGCTGGTCTCATCCATGCTGATTTGTACACGATCCTAACTGATACGAATGGCTTGTATGATAAAGACCCACGTTATCATGCTGATGCCAAACACATGGGCTGGCTCGAATGTGTGACAGACGAAATCGAGGCACTTGCAGGCGGAGCTTCCCAACTGGGAACAGGCGGTATGCGCTCCAAGCTGATCGCAGCAAAAACCGCCCAATCATTAGGAATTCCGAGCTTTATCGGAAAATTGACGAATACCACTGATTTGTTGGCTGTCCTTACTGGCAACGGGAATGGCACCTATGTCAACTATCATCCAGAAGCACCTGCACCGAATGGCGTTCCTACACGCAAGCAATGGATTGCGCTTCACTCCCCTACCCGCGGAAAAATCACGGTTGATAGCGGTGCAGCGGAAGCGATTTTGGAAAAAAGCAAAAGCTTGCTCTTGGCAGGTGTCCGCGATGTATCCGGCATGTTCGAGCAAGGTGAGGTTATCGAGGTTTACTGTGAGGGTACGTTGATCGGTCGCGGTATCAGCAGATTTACTGCAGCACAGTTAAGTGATTTTCTTTCCCCTGATAACGTAACGCGACACAGCGGTACTGTTATACATCGGGATGAATGGACGCCTGTCATCTAAACGAATCCATGTAGATAAAAAGAAGGAGTTGGAGAAACCATGGAAATCTTGAAGGAAAAAGTGCATACACAAATGAGCCTGGCCAAACAGGCCTCACGAAAAATGGCAATACTCTCTCGCAAAGAAAAAGATCAGGTGCTCGTCGCAATTGGCAACCAGCTGCTGGCTGATGAGGACGTCATTCTCTCAGAAAACGCCAAGGACCTCGCCCTCGCGGAAGCAAATGGTCAGCCTGCTTCCTATCTGGACCGTCTCCTGTTGACGCCGGAGCGAATTGCACAGCTCGTGGATAGTCTGGCGCAGCTGGTATCCCTCGATGATCCGGTCGGGGAACGAATCGACTCGTGGACACGTCCAAACGGACTTTTTATCGAACAAATCCGCGTCCCTCTCGGCGTCATTGGAATGGTGTACGAAGCCAGACCGAACGTCACCGTTGACGCAGCAGCTATCGCTATCAAAACGGGCAATGCGATCGTCTTGCGCGGCAGCCACAGCGCTGTTCACAGCAATCTCGCGTTGACGACTAGCATTCGTCAAGCGCTCACTGCGACCGGACTTGACGCAGAAACGGTGCAGTACTTGCCTTTTGCCGAACATGCGTCTGTCGATTACTTGTGCACCGCCAATGGTCTCGTCGATGTCATCATCCCTCGGGGTGGCGCGGGACTGATCCAGCGGGTTCTGCAAATCGCAAGCGTACCTGTACTCGAAACAGGCGTCGGAAACTGCCACATTTATGTGGATGAAGCGGCTCAGTATGACATGGCTGAAAGCATCGTGATCAATGCCAAAACGAGTCGGCCTGCCGTATGCAATGCTGCCGAAACACTGCTCGTGCACAGCAGTTGGCCACAGGAAAATCAACGAGCCTTGCTCCAAAAGCTACTGGCGAAGGGTGTTGAACTCCGTGCTTGTGAGCGTACGATAGAGCTGCATTCCGACCTCTCCACTCAACTGCACCATGCAACGGCAGAAGACTGGGATACGGAATACTCTGCGCTGATTCTTTCGGTTCGCACTGTTGATAGCCTGGGCGAGGCCATTGAACATATTACAGCGCATACTTCCGGCCATTCAGAGGCAATTGTAACGGAAGATGAAGTCGCAGCCCGTCAGTTTTTGACTGCGATCGATGCCACAGCGGTTTATCACAACGCCTCTACCCGCTTTACAGATGGTGGAGAATTCGGCTTCGGTGCCGAAATAGGCATCAGCACGCAAAAACTTCACGCTCGTGGGCCAATGGGCTTGCCAGCGCTCACTTCTTACAAGTATGTCGTACGCGGAAACGGCCAAATCCGATAGTCCAAAGGGAGGGAATCACCATGAGTAACCAAGCAACAATGATTACAGAAGGGCGGATCGGTTTTCTCGGTGCAGGCTCGATCGTGGAGGCCATGCTTTCCGGTATCGTAAAGAAAGGCTTACTCTCTTCTGAGCGTATTACCGTCTCCAACCGCAATAATAGGGAGCGTTTGGAACAGTTGGCAAATGACTACGGGGTAACTGCTACTCAGGACAAATTTGAGGTAGTCCGCTCTTCCGATATTTTGATTTTGGCCATCAAGCCGAAGGATGCAGCAGAGGCTTTGCACGATTTGCGTGGAGTTGTTCGTTCGGACCAATTGATCATTTCGGTGGTTGCTGGCGTCTCCACCAGCTTGATCGGAGAGTGGCTCGGTGCAGAGTGCCCGATCATCCGCACGATGCCCAATACATCGTCTGCGGTTGGTTTGTCTGCTACAGGACTGTGTGCGAATCCTTTTGTCCAGGAAGAGCACCGCGAGCTAGCTACCAAACTTTTCGAAGCAATTGGCACCGTATATGAAGTCGCCGAGGAAGAGCTGGACATCATTACTGGATTGTCTGGAAGCGGTCCTGCTTATATTTACTATTTGGTAGAAGCGATGATGGGGGCAGGTGCCACAGCGGGGCTGGATCGGGAAATGGCACGCCAATTAACACTGCAAACCGTGATCGGCGCCGCACATATGCTGCTCGATACACGCGAAGAGCCTTCTATTCTCCGCCAAAAAGTAACGAGTCCGGGTGGAACGACCCAGGCAGGACTGGAAGTATTGGAAGCCTATCAATTCCAGGAGGCCGTCACTGCAGCCATCCTGCGCGCTGCGGAAAGATCGCGGGAGATGGGGGCACAATACCAGTAAATTCGTTTTGTCCCCCCTCCTTGTCATGTATAATAAAACAGATCAAGCATAGTCGAGAAAATGACGAAGGAGGTCCCATGGAAATTTACGCCTTGTACGGCACCAGTGGAACAGGAAAAAGCACCAGTGCATTAGAACTTGCTCACCGAATGAACATCGACGCCATTATTGATGATGGCATCCTGATTTACCAGGGACGTAAGGTGGCCGGAACCTCTGCCAAATATGAGAAGACAAAAATTCAGGCGGTAAAACGAGCAATTTTTCATTATAAGGAGCACGCTGAAGAAGTACGGCGAAGTCTCGGCGAGATTCAACCAAGCCGACTACTCGTGTTAGGAACTTCTCAGCGGATGATTGGTCGTATCGTGGAAGCTCTGCATTTGCCTTTGCAGGTGGACTTCATCCCGATTGAATCCATCAAGCCTCCGCAGGAAATCGAGGCTGCCCGCTACGTGCGGGAAACAATGGGCAAGCACACGATACCGATTCCGCGTGTCGAGGTAGAAAAAGATTTCCTCCAGCGCCTCATCTCCTCTGCCCAACAGATTTTCAGCTCGAAAAAAGAAGTGATTGGGGAAACAACCGTAGTTCATCCTCCGTTCTCAGGCGGACGTATCATGATTCATCCCCAGGTGTTGCGAAAAATCGTAGAAGCGACCTGCGACCAGTTTGACGAGGTCCATCATGTGGTCAAGATCGTCTCCAGCTTTGAGGATTTGCCTCGGTTTCAGGTTTCGATTGCTCTTCAACTGCCTTACATGACAAATATTCCAGCACTTATCCATGCCCTTCAATCTACGTTGTACAAAGAAGCTCAATATTGTCTCAATATCGCTCCCGCAAGCATCGACATCGTCGTTACTTCGCTGGAGCTATCCTGATCCGGTCCTTTGCGACCGGATTTTTTTTTGGCTGCAATCCTCAGGGGTTACATCCTGACTTGTTGCTCATCCTAAACATGATTCCATCTGAAAGGAGCAACCCGATGCCATCCATCCTGTCTTCCAAACCCTTTACACAAGCTCCGATTCCTGAACCGCCTAAGGTCATTACGACAAAGGACTTGAGCTATCTCAAGGATGCTTTGTCATGGGAACTGATCGCTTTCAAAAAGCTGCATGCTTTCGCACAACAAGCTACTGATCCCCAGGTCAAGCAATGTCTGGAGCAGCAAGGACAAATGCACCAGCGACACTACCAAAAACTACTGAGTCACCTGCAAAACAACAACACCGCAGTGATGGCGACCATTCCACAGACACAGTCCCAGCAACAGCAATCCCAGCCACAACATCAAATGCAATAAGGGAGGAATCGGGATGCCAAACCAAAACCAGATCGCCAATCCGCAATCCGGTCAGCTGCCACAAGTAAAAGGTCCGCAAATGAACGATCGTGACTACCTTAACGACTGTCTGGCTACGTGCAAGTATTTGACGGATAACTTTAACGTCGCCGTTCGGGAAGCCAGCCACCAGCAGCTTTATGATGACATGGTACAAATTTTGAATGAAACCCATCAGTCAGCACGCGATGCTTTCAATCTCATGTTCCAAAAAGGATGGTACAAGCTGGAGGCTGCTGAACAGCAACAACTGCAGCAAGCTTATCAGCAGTTTAGCGGGTACTCCACGCAGTTCCCTTATCATTGAAATAGCAGAAGACACCTGACCCAAGCAGGTGTCTTCTTTCCATTAACCCTTACCACGGAGGAGCTGAGATAAGACAAATAACGCCTTTTCCATGTCGGCTTCCTCTGCATACACATAGGACAAGCGAAGATGATGGCTATCCGTCTGATCATAAACAAAGCCCGGATTTAACAGGACACCTTTTGCCAATGCTTCCGTAAAAAGCTTGCGCATCGAAACCGCCTGATGCAGACGAAGCCAAATATAAAAACCGCCATGTGGTATACGCCAATCTGCCAAATCGTCAAACCAGCGAGTAAGCCATTCGCACATCCTGTCCCTTCTGTGTCGCAGTGCCGCTCTTAGCTGATCCAGATGCCGGGAATATCTCTCGCTTGTGAGCCATTCTGTCGCCACCCATTGGGAAATAGCACTCGCTCCGTAGTCCGTCTGCATTTTCACATCCGCGAGGCGTTCAATGACAGGCTCAGGCCCTACAATCCAGCCAATCCGCAGCCCCGGACTGAGTGTTTTGGATAAGCTGCCCAAATACAAGACCAGCCCGCTCTGATCCCTCGCCTTCAACGGCAATGGCCCCGGTTCGTCCAACCACAATTCTCCATAAACATCGTCTTCCAACACAGGCAGTCTCTCCCGCTCGCATGCTACCAGCACTTCCTCCCTTCGATTCTCTGATAGGCTAATCCCCGTCGGATTGTGGTAAGCCGAAATCGTATAGAGTAGGGCAGCGTTATGCGCCTGTTTTTGTCTCGTAAGCACTTGGGGAGAGATTCCTTCCGCATCCATCGGTACACCGACCAGACGCATTCCCGATGATTGAAACAAAGGCAGAGAGAATAAATACGAAGGCTGTTCGAGCAAGATGGCAGATCCACGGTGAAGAATGCCAATCGATATCAACTGCAAGGCTTGAAGGGCCCCCGAAACGACCAAAATAGAAGCCGGAGAAGCTTCAATCCCCCTGCTCCGCAAATGGTTGCTGATCGCCTGGCGCAAAGGTAACAGCCCTTTTGGCTCCGAATATCCGAGATGTGTCATTTTGCCTTGCAAGCTAGCCATGACCTCTTCCATCTCCGCAACAGGAATCAAGCTAGGCGACAGCTCACCTGTCCCCAGGCGAATGTACCTCGGGTCTGGCTCATAACGATTGATATCCTGAATCGTCGGCGAGTTGGGTAGATGCGCCCCTGCCTGAACGTATCCCAGCCAATTCGGGGGAGGGGCGGTCGTCAGCAAGGACCACGTATTGTTGCTAACGACGGAACCACTGCCCACTGTTGCTTCAATGAAGCCATCCGCTTTTAGCTCTTCCAACGCCGTCACTACCGTGCTGCGGTTTACATCAAAGGCTTGCGCTAACGCTCTTTGTGTTGGCAATTTACTATTGATCGGCCACTCACCGCCTGCGATTTTCCCCTTGATATAAGCCACGATCTGCGCGTAAATCGGTATGTCAGATGATTTGTCAGGCTTCCAGTCAATCGTCAACACAAGCACATTCCTCCTCGTCTTATCATTGTACAAATTGGTTGGTTTAGATGTAAACCAATTGGCTGGAGACAACAGATTCACAACCGTGAATAATGACAGTAATGCAAATAGCCTTTGCATCCAGAGAGAAACGGGGAGGAAATGATCATGCTGGAAGCGATTTTGCACGGCTTTGTGCTTGCTTTTGGACTTATTTTACCGCTCGGCGCACAAAATGTTTTCGTTTTTAATCAAGGGGCTCTACAACCTACCTTACTTCGCGCCATGCCCGTCGTACTGACTGCGGCACTCTGTGATACCCTGCTCATTTTATTGGCGGTATTAGGAGTCTCTTTGGTTGTATTGACAGTCACTTGGCTAAAAACGGTTCTATATGTCGTCGGCTTCGTCTTTTTGATGTACATGGGATATTTAACGTGGCGTAGTCGTCCCAATACGGAGGATGGAGAGAAAGAACGCTTTTCTGCGAAAAAGCAAATCATGTTTGCTGCCTCTGTCTCTTTGTTGAACCCGCATGCAATTCTCGATACGATCGGCGTGATCGGCACCAGCTCGCTCAGCTATACCGGAACAGAGAAATGGGGCTTTACAATTGCCTGCATCCTCGTATCCTGCCTCTGGTTTTTCGGCCTTTCCGTAGCTGGTCGTACCGCAGGTCGATTGGATCGGTCTGGAAAATTGCAGCGTGGCCTGAATATGGTTTCCGCTGTGATTATGTGGGGAGTGGCTATCTATATGGCAGCCCAATTACTCACGACGTAAAGAGTTCGTGAAAAAGTGCATAATCCCCACCTCCTCCACTCAAAATACTCCTATTCGGGTTTTCGAAGTGGAGGTTTGTTTATGCTTTTTACCAAATCGGACGCACTCTTGGATGACTTGTATGAGATTGCGAAAAATGTGCATCAAACAGCGATCTATTTTAATGAATACAAGATTACTTCATTGGAGACTGTCAAAACCTTTTCTACAGAAATGAAAGAGTACGAAACAAAAGGCGACAAGCTCATCCATGAAATCATTGTGCAAATCAACAAGACATTTATTACCGCCATCGAGCGTGAGGACGTCCTGGACCTTGCCGTCAAACTGGATGACGTACTGGACGGATTGGAGTTTTGTGCTTCGAGACTCTATATGTACGACATCATGGAAGCAGATGAAACGATGGTGAGATTCGGGGAACTCATCGAAGACGCTACCAAGCAAATTCTTCTCGCCATTGAGCTGCTCCAAAAGCAAAAGCTGTCCGCTATGAAGGAGTACATCATCCGCATTAACGATTTAGAAAGCGAAGGGGATGAATTGGTGAGGGGGAGCATCCGGCAATTGTTCAAAACCTCGAGCGATCCAATTCACATCATGCAGCTCAAAGAGGTGTACGAAGTGCTGGAAGATGTCATGGATCATTGTGAGGATGTCGCGGATGCGATGGAATCTGTGATCATGGGCAACTCTTAAACCAAGGAGACCTACTTTCATGCATACGAGCCTTCCTCTAGTTATTGCGGTTATCATCCTGGCTGTTTCCTTTGACTTTATTAACGGATTTCACGATACAGCCAATGCCATTGCAACCACCGTATCCACCAAAGCTCTCCCACCTAAGATTGCCATTGGTCTGGCAGCTATCATGAACTTTATCGGTGCCCTGACATTTACCGGGGTCGCCAAAACGATCGGTGGAGATATCGCCGATCCAGCCAAGCTGGAATTCGGAGTGCTTGTGGTCATGGCTGCTCTCCTGTCTGCGATCCTTTGGAATTTGATTACATGGTGGTACGGTATCCCCAGCAGTTCGTCTCACGCTCTCATCGGCTCACTCGTAGGGGCAGTCCTCGCTTCCGCCGGGAGCGCGCAAATCAACTGGGCTGGTTTTTTAAAAATCTTCCAGGCGCTCATTGTGTCACCGGTTATCGCGCTGGTAGCTGCTTACCTCATGATGAATTTGGTTTATTTCATTTTTAGTCGGATCATGATCCCCCCTACCAGGGTCAATCGGGGTTTTCGCCTCTTTCAGATTTTCACGGCGGCCCTGCAATCCTTTACACATGGAACCAATGACGCACAAAAAGCGATGGGCATTATCGTATTCGCTCTCGTAGCCGCTGACCTGCATGCAGATACAAGCACCATTCCTTTCTGGGTGCAGTTCATTTGTGCCCTTGCGATGGGCTTGGGAACCTCTGTCGGAGGCTGGAAAATCATCAAGACGGTCGGGGGCAAAATCACCAAAATCGAACCAATCAATGGTGCAACTGCCGATCTCACCTCGTCCACGATCATTTTTACCTTTACGCAGCTAGGATTGCCTGTCAGCTCTACCCATGTCATCTCTTCCGGGATCATGGGGGTCGGCGCAGCCAAACGGCTGAAAAGCGTCAATTGGGGCGTCGCCAAACGCATTGTGATCACCTGGTTTATTACGCTGCCTATCTCTGCCTTGCTCGCTGCAGCTACGTATTTGTTGCTGCATGTATTTATCTAAAAGCAAAAGGGACGAGTAACAGGCTCGCCCCTTTTTTCGTTTACGTCCCTCATCAAATATTATATTTCCCCAAGAACTCCTTGTGTTTTTTGCTGCCTGCATGGCCCGTTTTTTACTTTTTCGTAAGAACCTTTATGCCTTCTTCTACAAACGTGTCATCCCGCAATTTGTCCTGCACGCTTGTACTCCATTTTTCTTTTGTCAAAAGCGATGCCAAATCCTCACCAAAGAGGCCTTGAATAGCAACTCGTGTGGCAACAATCGTCGTATCAGAAAAACGATATTCTACGGTTTGCAAATTGTCTACCAGCGCAAAGGCTGACACGGAGTTATACAGCATCGCTTGCTTGAACAATTTCGCCTCGACGTCGGTCGTCATGTCCTCGTAATGAATCTCAATCGTAAACTTCTCCGGACGGAGCTGAAAGGTGCGCTTGAGATGACTCAACGGCAGATGATTGAACATGACCAGATTCGAAGTAGCGCCCATGTACTTGTTTTTGTATGGCAAAATGGATGCCAAATCGTGAGTCAGCGGGCTTTGCTGAGCTAATTGATATTGCTCTGATTGCGCTTCGTTCTCCGGGATAATTACGATCTGAATGACCATGAACAGGACAACCCCGATGAGAACCAAGGCAAGAATCATTTTATTTCGCAATGATGTCACCTTCCCCTGCATCGTATTTCAAAATCAGCCGCGGAATGGCGTGGAGCCATAGTGGTATGAGTATGGAGAGAAAAGGCAGCGCATACGCTACGGCAATGTTAGCGAATTGATACGGTCCAGTAAGATTCACTGGCTTTGAAAACCATAGATTGCTCCCAAAATAGAGCGCAGTCGTAAAAACGAGTGTCCCGACAATATAAAGCGCCCAAAGCATCCAGCCCGTTTTCCGCAGCAAAAAGGCAGACCGGACATTCATACTGGTCAAATTTTGCGTAGAAGCCGGTCGGTTGATCCCCAGCAAAATCAAATAAATGATTCCGATGAGTATGCAAATCGCAAACAGACCATAGTTCAAAAAGATACCCATGCCCCAAATTCGCAGTGGCATAGTCACAATCCAGGCAATGAGTGTGTACAGCAATCCGAGCTGCAACAGTTCTTGCAGGAGTGGAAGTATGTAGACTTTGCGGCGTTCTCCGACAATCGAATCAATCGAAGGGAGATTGGCCTTTGCTTTTTTCACCGCTTCATCCAGTGATAGCCCATCTGCAACCAAGTCGGCGACCTTTGCCTCCAAATTGCTCAATACTTCCCATTTGAGCTCCTCGATTTGTTTACTTCCTCTATATTTTTGAAACAATTGATCGACATAGTGCTGTAAATTCTCCATCACACTTCCTCCCGCCTTTCGATGAGCTGGTCAATCAATTCTTTGGCGACTTTCCAGGATGCCAGCGCTTTTTCGTACGCCTCTCTGCCTGCTTCTGTCACCTGATAATATTTGCGTCTGCCCCCCTGGCTCTCATCTCCCCAGTACGAAGCGATCAGCTTGTGTGACTCTAATCTTTTCAGACTGGTATACAAGGAAGGCTCTTTCAGTTCGTAACGCCCGCCGCTGTTTTTGAAAATGGCTTTGATGATTTCGTATCCATAGTTATCGCCGTCACACAGGACACGGAGAATAATCGTATCGATATGACCGCGGATAATGTCACTGCTGATACTGCTATCACTCATCTCGTTCACCTCGCAACTATAGCATAACACATATTACTATGTATGTCAGAGTAATATGTGTTAAATTTCTTCTACTCACACAAAAAAACAAGACCACTCAAAAAGTTGAGATGGTCTTGAACAAATAGGCAGCCCAGTCGTTTTATTGTTTCACCTGGTACACCAGATAGGGTGCTGGCGTCCGTTTTCCGTTTAATTCCGGCCAAACATAATGCAGTTCCAGTGAGGGACTATTCCCCTTGTTAGACTCTGTAGATGACTCGCCTATCTCTGAAAAATTCCCTTCCAGGCCTACTACTTGTCTGCTGGTGCTATTCACCCAAACCTTATACTTGTGACTCTCCGCTCTTGCTCCTTGTGTAATGGCAATGAAGTCTAGCCTGATTGCTGAGTCTTCCACCGCCGCGCCCTCCATTGCAAGCTGTGTGATTTGTCTTGGCAAATAGTACGCCAGTTTTTTGGCACCGATTTGGGCTGCTTCTGCTTGGGACAGCTCTGGGGAAGTATGTGACTCCGTATTTGTTTTCATCCGATACGCCAGTAGTTGACCAGATTTCTTGGCAAACCTCGCAGTGAGATAAGTAGCATCTGTCATTTTCCACGTATATTCCATGTACGATTCTTGTTCTTCTGTTGATAATGGACGGTTATCCCCTCCGATACGTACACCGAACTCTTGCTGGATCAGAGTGGCTATCTCCTCATCTGAGTTGGCCATGAGCAGCTTACCTTGTGCCTGAATCGGGATGAGGCTATAGCTACCAGTTGCCGCCACGCTCTGAAAACGATGATCGAGGACTTCCCCGTTCAATGCGTTGATATAGCCCGCAAAAGTCGCTACTTCTTCTTGCTTCAAACTGGCTGTCAGCCTTTGTACTGCGTCCTCTTTGGAAATTGCTTTTTCTGGATTGGGAAATAGCGAGAGATCCACTTCTGCATCGAGATTCTCCTCAATGACCATACCCGCTGGTGTTCCATCTGACTCCAAGGGAACCTTCACGACACTGTCGGCGAACGGTATACCGTTAATGACGCGTTGAAAAACAGCCGTATCTTTTTCCAGATGGTTAGAAGCGAGTTGATATTGCTTACTCTTTTCGCCTAATTTCTGCTTCATATATTGCTCGACAGACAGCGTTGGCGTATTGCTAGCCGTGGTTGCCGTTTTGGGCAGTATTTGGCTTTTTGGGAGCGATTGTGATTGCGTAATGACACTCTGTTCTTTCTGTTTGGGCTGTTCTTTCACCTGGCTTATTTTCCGCTGCTCGGTAACAGGAGGAATATTCCTTTGCTCCGGTATGTCCTTCTCTTTTGCCAGTGAAGGCGCATTCTCTGCACGCTGCTCCGTACGTACACTGCTGGTCCCAACTGGTGCTTCTTTTCCGTCAGGTACAGCTACCAAGAGAGCCAGTACGACAGTTGCAGCTGCACCTCCTGTCATCGACAAGATACGGCCCACTTTTTTCCTCTGCTTCATCTGCCTTGCCTGTTTAACCAGCGTCTGATCCAAATAGGTGACAAATTCCTGACGAGGGGGTGGGTCTTGCCTTCTTAACCCTCGCAGTTGGACCGTCAGCTTCTCATCCTCTAGCCCACTCATTTAGAAAGCCCCCTTCCTCCGTATCATTCATCATTTCTTTGACCAGCTTTAATGCCCGATGGGTGTTTACTTTCACCTTGGATTCCGATACACCCAGGATTTCTGCCGTCTCCTTGACGCTGTATTCCTCGATGCAGCGCAAAATCAGAACCAGACGATAATGGGGCGCTAGATTTTGGATCGCTTGCTTCAGCTCACGAACGTTTTCCCTCTTGGTCAGGACGTTTTCCGGACCCCCTTCCTTGGTCGCCAGCTTCATCAGCCAGTTTTCTGAGAAAAAGGACTTGACCTTCTGCTTGCGATGCTGGTCGATCGCCGCATGCTTGGCAATGGAGAAGAGCCATGTTTTCAGAGTGACTCTGCCATCAAATCCGGCGAGCCCTTTTAACACTCTCGTAAAAACCTCCTGCGTCAAATCCTCGGCATCATTCTGGTTGCCGGTAAAATGGAGCAGAAAGTAGTAAACGTCCTGATAGTGAGCATGATAGATCGCGCTGATCCGCTGCTCGATATCCTCCTGCACGGGTTAGCCTCCTGTCTTAGTACGGACTGTAATGAAATTCAGCTGTAGTAGTAAATTTGCCGGTTAGGGCATCAATTTCTCGGTGGTCTAGAGATATAGCTGTTCTGTACACCAGAATGGGTTGATAGTTTCGGTTATCCGACTCAATATCGGCATCTGATGTGAAATATTGCAGCTCCAGTGGACGCACTTTCAAGTATTCCTTTAGCGCCTGCTCATGTGATACAGCCTTTTTGGGGTCAGGCAGAATGAGTGGTTCCCAAGATACATCCTCCATATGCAGACCTATAACCTCTCCCGTGATACGGTCTATTCTGATAAAAATCTCATCATCCAGAACGGGAATGCCTTCGTGCACATTTACAAACCTGAAGCCCTGCACAGCGCCTCTCTGTTGAAACTCTGCTTTGCCAATCGGCATCACTTCTTTTAAATGCTTGGGTCCGTACTTTTCCAGCGCAGCAATAGCTAGTTTCATCGATTCTTCTGGCGTTAGCCATTTCTTTCCGTTTGGATCTTCTTTAGGGAATTTTATTTCTTTCTTTCTCTTGTCAACCACACGGTAGCTCATGAATCGTCCTGTTTCTTCCTCCGTTTCAATTTCAGCATCAAAGTCTTTATTGATTTCATGTGTATATTTCTTACCTTTTGTATCTTCAGAAATGCCTTCTTTTATTTTTTCAGCTTTGCTCTCGATCCCAAAAGCAGCGAACATAGCTGCTGCTTCCTCTGTCGTCTTTACGGTTACTTCCTTACCGACAGGATTCACTCTGACAATGGGATTATATGCACTCCCCGAACCGTTCGCCGAACCGACATAAGGAGGAACTTCCTCGCCTGTTTTGGCATCGATAAATTCCGAGAATTCCGATTTGTATCGTAATGTAGGAGAGCCATACAAGTATTTCTTCGTTTTCTCGTCATATCTCTCTACTGGCTGTTTCAAATAAAAGAGCTTCAGGTGTTTGGCGAAGGCTTTTTCAGCCTGATCCTTGGATATGGCTTCCTTTGGATCAGCAAACTTCATATTTTCCAAGGCGGGTGCATCGTCTCCAAGATTATATTTATGTAAACCTGATCCTTTCGAAATAATTTCTCCTTTGCTGTTTACGGTTAGACGAACATTTATATTCAGATACGGAAGTCCGTTTACCAATTTTGTAAAATGGGCCTCGTTGTCCCTTGAATAGTTAGGGTTATAGGCAAAGCCGCCCATATCTGGACCATACCATTGTTTCATAAAATCTGTTGCTTTGCTGACTACCTTGTCATGCTCAATCTTCGGCCTTCCTTCTTCGGGAAATTCCTCGTCGTAGCTAAACCAATCGGGATTCCCTTGTTTATCCAAACCGAATTCAAAAGACGGCTTCTTCTTCTCCTTGGACGTTTGCAAGATGATGGTTATATCATTCGTTCCATCATC
>NZ_JABMIU010000012.1:0-190006 GCF_013332495.1 Brevibacillus sp. HB1.2
GTAATGTCCGAAAGTCAGTCTAAAACATTATTTTCTTTGAACAAGAGTTGCCCCCTTTGTCTTTCATTTTGGCACAATTTCATCATGTTCTAACCTTGATCACGACATTCCCCTTCTTCCGCCCTGTCTCCACATACTTATGTGCCTCCGATACTTGTTCCAGCGAATAACGTCTATCAATAACCGCTTTTATCTGCCCTGCCTCCATCAGCTCTTTAAGAAAATCCAAATCCTCCGTTCGCACCTTTGCAATCCCTTGCCCATCCACTGTTAGGAATAACCCGTCCGGCGCCAGTGCTTTTATGCAATGGGACTTCGTTACTTTCCCAACCGCATCAAATACAATGTCATACCGCTCTTCTTTTTTCGTAAAATCTTCTTTCGTGTAATCCATGACGTTATCGGCTCCCAACGATTTCACCAAATCTAAATTGGCAGAACTACACACTGCTGTCACCTCAGCCCCAAAATACTTGGCAAGCTGTACCGCGGATGTCCCTACCGATCCAGAAGCCCCGTAGATCAGCACTTTTTGTCCCTTTTGCAGCTTTCCTTTTCGAAAAAAATGCAAGGCGGTCGTTCCCCCGAAAGGAATCGCGGCGGCTTCTTCATGTGTTACGTTTGTCGGTTTTAACCCCACGATTGCGTTTTCCTTCAGACTGATGTACTCCGCATGCGCCCCGCATCGCATCCCGCTTAATGCATAGACGTGGTCGCCTTTTTGAAATCGCGTTACATGTTTTCCGATCGCTTCGACTTCCCCAGATAGCTCGACACCGAGAATAGGATTTCGCGGTTTGGTGAGACCGAGCACAAGGCGCATGGGAATCCAGAGCAAGAACGGACTTTTGAAGGCTCGTATTCTACAGTCTCCAGATGTAACTGTTGTTGCATGAACTTTTATCAAGATTTCATTATCCTTAGGTCTAGGCTTCTCTACTTCTCTTAGCTCCAAAACATCTGGTGATCCGTATTTCGTGCATACCACGGCTCTCATTGACATCCTCCTAACCTGTACTTTGCCATGAGTATAGCGGGAGCACGGTATTGCTATACAGATACTTAAGTATTGTTTTGAAATTTACAGCAAGCCCAACTGGCGAGCCCGTGCAACTGCTTCCGTACGCCGCTGTACCTGCAGCTTGTCAAAGATATTCCGGTTGTGCCCTTTCACCGTACTGAGTGCGAGGAACAGCTGCTGGGCAATGTCACGATTCGATAATCCTTTTTCGATGAGCTGCAAAATTTCAAGCTCTCGCTCACTAAGTGGCTCGATCAGGGAATCAACATGGTGGGGCAGATTCGAATTGCCTCCTTCCCTTTTCGGCTCTTCCTCTTTCCACTCCGCAAGTAGCTTTTCTCTATAACGTGGCATCGTTTCATAGACTTCCGCATCACACAATAACCTTTTCATCGGGATACCTTCGTCGACAAATGTACGAATGAAGCCACCCGGCTCCGCTATTACCAAAGCGTCTTTCACCATTTGCGCAGCTTTTGCTTGATCACCATGCGCATGCAGAACAACCGCTAGTAAAAGCATGATCTTGAGTCGTTCATCCTCTAACTGTTTTGCCCTTGCCTGCTCGAGTAATGGTTCGAGCACCGCAAGTGCTGCGGACGTATTTCCCTGTGCCAGAAGTACACGGGCTTGGAGCAGGGGAAGGTCGTGCTTCTGTGCCAATCGGGCTGCCGCTATCAGGTTGTCCTGCTGAAGTAATAGAAGGACTTGTGCTTCGGCAATAGGAGGCATCTGCATGATAAAGCCATGCTTGCGAGCAACATGCTCAGCATTTGCAATCATGGCAGCCGCTCCACTAACGTCTCCTTGTGCTAGCTTCAGTCTAGCGAGAAACACCTGCGTTGCCACGACTCTGTCCGTTTGTTCCAGCTGACGTGCTAATTGAATGGACTGTTGACCATGTTGCTCCGCTGTACGCAGGTCGTTCCATTCATAAAAAATCCGGGCCAGGCCTAGATGCGATTCACAAGCAGCTGGTAAGGGAGGAGAACCAGCCAATTTTCGTACATGCTGATAAGTCTCAGCCGCCATATGGAGCTGATTATCTGCCTCTTGTAGCTTCGCTAGTCCAATCGTGGCCATCATGGTGATCATGACATGGCCAATCTTCTCACTGTTTGATAATGCCTCCTGGTAAGCCTTACTGGCTGCGATACGATTCCCTTGAAGGTGATAAGCATACCCCAGCGACCAAGTAGTGGCTGTGCGAACTGGCAAGTTGTCAGGATGCAGGTACTCTAAAGCTCGCTTGGCCTCGGCCATGATGTCCTCTGATTGATGCTTGCTCACAGCCAATGTGGCGCGTATAGCAGCGATATGCCCAAGAGTATCTCTGGACCTGGCCTCTTGTTTCAAACCTTGTAATGCTTTTTCAGCGGCTACCAATTTTGGTTCAACGCCAGTCACTTGACCAGTCATCAGCAAGGCAGAGGCGTACATCACCCACAGCGCGGGTCTTGCATCCAACTCCTCGTGTGATAACGACTCCAGCCAGTTCCGTACTGGGATTACCCCTCCACGAAAGAGCAGCGGCATCCTCTCTCCCTCAACCAGTCGCGCTGCTCGTGATGTATCATTGGCGGCCACTGCATGGTAAAAAGCTTCCATCTCCAGACCAGTGTCTTCATACCAAATGCTTGCTCGGGTATGTAATTCTGCGAGAATACGTTCGCCCTCTCCTGTTGTCGATGAAAAACGCTGATGGAGCCTCTGCCGTAGTAAATCAGCAAAAAGATGGTGATAGCGGTACCAACGCCGCTCGCTGTCCAGCGGAACGATAAACAAATTGGCTCGTTCGAGGAATTCTAACGTTTCCTGGCCTGAACCTGAACCGATACCACTTTCGCCAAAAATGGCGTCACAAAGAGGACCGGACAATCGGGCGAGGATGGATGTATGCAGCAAGAATGCTTGAATGCTTGCAGATTGCTGGGTAAGTACTTCTTCCACCAGATAGTCAAGGATAAAATGGTGACTGCCGGAAAAAGATCGAAGGTAGGTTGCGATATCTATTTGTTCTTTCATGGAAAGAGCCGCTAACTGTAGACCCGCAATCCAGCCTTCTGTGCGGGCTTCGAGCAGAGCGATGTTTTCCGGTGATAGCTCTAAACCCATCACTGTCTCCAGAAATTCTGCTGCTTCCGAGTAGGTAAAGCGCAAATCGGACGCGCGTACTTCATTCAATTGGTTCCGCACACGTAACCGAGCGATAGGCAGACGCGGTTCCTCACGGGTCGCAATTACCAGATGTATTTGCGGTGGCATGCGTTCAAGCAGGAATGAGATGACAGCATCGAGTGGCCCCGTTTTCAATACGTGGTAATCATCGAAGACTAGAACAAAAGGGTTGGGTACTGCGATTATTTCATGAAGCAGAGTCGTGATCATCGATTCGAGTGGTAGAGGTTGAGGGGAATGGAGCAAAGGAAATATGCCCGCTCCAATATTCGGGTCAATGTTTTGTAGAGCTGTGAAGAGATATGTAAGAAAACACGCAGGGTCATTATCCCCTTCATCCATGGAAATCCAGGCGAAGGGTCGATCACCGCTGGCGAGCCATTTACTGACAAGTGTCGTTTTCCCGGAGCCTGCTGGTGCTGAAATGACCGTCAGTTTACGGTTTAGCCCCTCGTTTAACTGCTCGATCAGTCGATGACGGGTAACGGTCTTCAACCGTGGCGGGGGCATATACAGTTTGGTGGTTACAATTGGAATTGTCATAAAGAAATTATAAGGATCGCCGTCTCTAAGCGTCAACTCCGCCGACTTTGTGATTTACTCTCTGCTTTTTTCAAGTTGCTCGATACTCGGTATTGGCCGATTTTCCTGATCAGATCATAAGGTAAAGGCTGATTGATCGGAAATGGCAATGTTCCTTTCGACTTGTGATAATCCTTCACTTCCTCTTTGAACTCCTTATTCCGCTTGAATGCCTTTATTATCTCCCAAAACGTGCATGACACAAAAAAACACGCCGAGCTGGCGTGTTTTCGTTTTGGTGGCAAGGATGCTATTTCGTTATACGTTTTCCAATAGCCTCCACGAGCTCCCTCGTTGTCTTCGGAAGATTGGATTTTAGAATGGAATTGATCATGGGGCCCTTCACACCATGGGCGGTGATATCCAGACACCCCGTCATTTTCGTCCGCGCCTCACCCAGTGCCTTCGCTTTGAAATAACCCTCTCCGGTAAAATTCCCGCTGATCCCTGTCAGGTTGAACCTCACCTCAGTTGGCGGAGTCCATTCAGTGATATCCACTTGCAGGCTGATCGTTTTCTTCATGATGCCGATTTCGCCTGTAAACGTCCAAGCGACACGACGTTCATTGATTACCTCGTGGCTGATGTAGCCAGGTACCAGTGGAACCCAATTCTCCACTATACTCACAAACTGCCATACCGCCCCGATGGGCAGGTTCAGCTCCACATCATGTATTCCTTGAGGCATGATTTGCTCATTCCTTCCCCCAGTGTTCTTTGGTATCTTGTTATGTTTATTGTAGGAACACGGGAGATATTTCAGGAATAAGGCGAGCTAATCCCACCAAAAAAACCACACATCCTGTTTCATCAAATAATCGGCATAATGCCCTAAGGAAGGAAACTCATCCAAGACGTACTGACAAAAGATGAAATGCTCTTGTGCCAGCTTTAGGGCCTCCTGGTAGGTCTGTGGTCTTGAACCGGCTTGAAAAATCCAAGCGTCCTCTGTCACAGCGAGAATCCTGATCCCATATACCTCCTGCCAGTGCTTTACGATAACGGACTGGTAAACGGGCAATGGGCATTCATTAAAGCCGCCCATTGGAATCCACAACGGCGCTTCATAACCAGATGCTAGCGGCAATTCCAGGACAATCAAGGCGTCATCCTCTAATCGATCCTGTACCCATGCTTCACTGATTTGAAAGGACTCCGTCTCTGTTTCACTTAGTTGTTCATCGATTAGCTCCTGGCCTTCCCATATCAGAGAGTATGCCCGATAGATATCTTCAAAGTTCTTTCCATCCAAATTTTGTAGCTCGGATGAAATGTCTGTATACAAAAGTCGAGATTTTACAATTCGCCGAAAGACATCCTCTACGGATAAGCGATGAACTTCCTCTAGCTGGTTATGTACATAATCAGAGAGTGATCCTTCTTCGTCTACCGCTTCTTCTATCATCTCTAGTATATTATAGCTAGGCAGGACCAAGATTCTGTGCTTATCTACCTTTGTAGCAGGAATCGTGAAATCCTCCGCAGCAACCACTTCTATGTCACATTCCTTTAGGTAATTCGACAACTCTTCTACCATCGTCACACCTCTTTTGTTGTTGTTTTGTTCAAATCATAGGATTACTCCTCTATTTTACTTCAATTTCCATATACAGTGGAAATGAACAAAAAGCAAAAAGAAAAATGCTTGGATTCCCAAGCATTTATGTTTACTTGTCAATATTGGAAGCTTGACGGGGTTTTGCCTTCGCTAATTTGCGCAGCACATGAAAAAAGAGATAGTTCATCCCTTTTGCTTGATACGTAGTCTGATTGAAGCTCCCGATCAGATATACCTCCCTATTGGGAAAACAAAGCATGTAGCTGCCACTCGCCCCTAAGTGACCCCATCCCGTATACTTTTGCGTGAACGGAAGAAAACGCATCCGCATGAGTCCATAGCCATAATCCATGCCGATCCGCATGTTGTTCCACTGCTGCATGATCTCGAGCGTTTCTTTTTTAATCATCTGATTCTGCACGAGTGCTTTCATGAAACGCAGCTGATCTTCCATTGTACTTACGGTTTGTCCTCCCGCGTAAAAACTGCTGAAGCTGCGGTAGTTTTCTACATTTATTTTTATCCTGTCCAAATGTAGATGGGCTACCGGATGCTCACTTTTGCTGACGGGATTGGAATACTGAGATAAATAAGAGTGATTCATTTGAAGGGGGTTAAATATGTAGTCATGGAGAACTTCGTGGTAGGGTTTGGCAGTAACCTTTTCAATCACGAGCCCTAACAGATTGTACCCTGTGTCTGTATAATGAACGCGTTTCCCGGGCTCAAAGTGCGGCTGTAAGTGCTTTTTCGACCATTGTATGGTTTCTTGCGACGTCCAATAGCGTGAAGAATCCTCCAGAATCTCTTCTAGGAATCCTTTCCCTCCCTTCGGCTTTTCTTCAAAGAAATCTGGTAATCCAGAAGTATTGTTGAGTAAATGCTTGATCTGAATTTCGTTTGTGTAATCTTTTCCTTTCCAGATGTGGAGATCTTTTCGAATCTCAGTCGGTAAATAGTTGGCAATGGGGTCGTCAAACGAAACGAGACCTTTTTCTGCTAGGATCGATACGATAACAGCCGTAAAAGCCTTGCCCACACTAGCCGTGTGATAGGGTTGATTCGGGTTGGCTGTCCCCCCATCAGTATTGCCAGCCGCTATTGGCCAGTGGATATCCAGCTTCTCAGAATGGATTAACAAATAGACATTGTGCAGTTGTGGATCAGAAGCTACTTTGGCCTTCAGGTTGCTCTCTATTTCACTCCTTATCAATTCATTGCTCATTTGTCTCCCTCCCACTTCACTCACCAGCAAGGACTTATGCGCCCGCTACTGATAAGCTATGTGCATTCTCTTGCCAATTATGAGCATAGGAATGAATAAGCTCGGTATCGAATAACAATACCGAGCTTTCTTCCAAAATACTCTACGAATTTCTCCTTACTCTTTATTTATACTTTTCGCATAGGTTGGATAACTAACAAAGGTAAAGAAAAAAATTGGCTAATTTAGAAGTCTTTGAAGAATGAAAAAACACAGATCAGGAATTAACGATTCACTTCACTGGAAAATAAAGTGAGTGAGTGGTAGATTCTATTTATACTAATTCTTTAATTTGGGTGGGCCTATGAGAAAAAAATTGCAAATTTACATATCGTCTACTTACTACGATCTTATTGAGGAAAGACATACCGCTGTTGAAGCCGTACTTCAAGCTGGTCATATCCCTGCTGGAATCGAGCAATTTTTCAAGGAAAGTCCAATGAAAATTAGGAAGAGATGGATCGACGAGTCCGATGTATATATCCTGATTCTCGGAGGATTCTATGGTTTAACGCTTCCTGATGAATCCAAGAGCTATACACAGTGGGAATATGAGTATGCCGGAGAAGCGGGCAAACCTAGATTTGCTTTTGTTGTCACAGATGAAGCATTAAGACAAAAGCCATACGACTTCGCAGCAATTGAGTACTATCAGAAGTTTCAAGAGTTTAAGCAATCTGTCATGGAACAAATTCCTACTTATTATGTTGAAGATGTACGGCACATTAAAATGGTACTTCGTGATCAATTGCCGGAGTATGCAGCAAGAGACGATTTGTACGGCTGGTTTTCCGGTAAGGATGTCCCGGACGTTCAAAAGCTGTTGGAAGAGAATGCAAGATTAAAGGCGGAGTTGGAGAAAAAGAAATGAAAGAGGGGCTGGCACAACCACCCCCTTTCTTCCGTCTTCCATTAATATTCTAATGGTCCTCGCCAGCTTAGAGTTCTGCCTGGCAAACTTAAACGCCAACCATCTTTATTTGTAATGACCCATCACCATATTCAAAGGATCGTTATCACAAACGATTCAACTTATACCAGCTCATCTGCGATCATTTTTGCCTTTTCCGCAAGCTCTCTCATATCATCGGCCGGAACAAGCTCGGCTAATTCGTAAGCCAGCGGATCACGGGAAAACTTATACAATTCATCCCGAAGCAGGTTCCTTTTTTCTTCAGAGGCATCTATATAAAGTTTGCTCGGCTGCCTATCCTCATCCAAATCATGCAAATCGACATAGCCTGATTTTTGAGACTCCAACACAATGGCTGAAAGATCGATTAGAGCTGAGCAGGCAATATCAAGTTCTGCTCGAAACATGCCGTTAGCATTTTTTATATCAAATCCAATACTTCCGCCGTTTTTCAAGTCTCCCTCGGAAAGCAGAACATCCAGACCCAAGTCCTTTAAAATCTGATTGAGCGTCACATCCGTTGCGTCCAATTGTTCCAAATAGTCTATTAATGCCAGTGAATCATCGGAACCGCCAATTAAATCTCCCCACCATTTGCTTATGTACATGTTCTTCTTCCCCTTTCTTTTAAGCATTGTAATTATCCATTAAGCCTACGTATCAATGCCGCTTTCACCGAGCCACCATCAGGCTATACCCGCCGCCTTTAGCAGACGAATGATAAGCTCCTTGCGCGTTCCCCGCGCCTTGCGAGCCAATGCAGCCAGCTTCTCCGCCTTGCCCCAGATCGGGTACAGTACCCGCTCTGCCTCGTCATCCGACAGAGTCTCTATTTGCTGTACGAATAGCGACAGCTTGTCTTCGCTTTCCAGCTCCGGCTGAATCTTCAGCTTTAGCGAATCATGGGAGCGCAGCAGGCAGGCGATCAAGGTCGGAGTCGAGCGTTCGGTTATGCCATAGGTTTCGGCAAAAACGACTGTGAACTTGTCATGCACCAGCTGATGCTCATCATCCACAGAGTCCATGTAAGCTTCAACAAGCGGAAAATACCGATCGGACGCAAGCCCCAGCCCGAACACAGCATAACTGCCCGGCATTACGCTTCTTTCGCTTTCCGTATCCTCGTACCATTCATACTCTTTCATCGCCTCTCGAGCGTATTCCTCCAATAAAGGATGTAGCTCGGAATAAGCCAGAGCATTCGCAAAAAATCGGTGCGTGTCCGATTTGGCTAGCCCCTTGATGGGTAAATTCTCTCTCACGCTAGATTTTAACTTGATTTTATAGCTTTTCGGGAAGTCCTTTCGGAGCAGGGAGAGAATAAACGAAATCGCCCGCTCGTACGCCCCGGCTTCTTCCTTGCGAATAACGATTGTGAAGAGGGAAAAAACATCGTTAGCCTTGCATTCGACCGATTCATGACGCATATGGACGTCTTCTTGCGAGAAGCTGTCGCTGCCCTCCTTCAGCATACGCGCGGCTTTACCGCTACCAAGCTGCTTCGCCAGCTCCAGAAAAGTCTGGCCCATGAATTTGTTGAAGTCCGGCTCGTAACGAATAATCATCACCGCTCCGTACAACAGAAGGTCGATAGGCTGATTCGGCTCATCCTTATTCTCAAAAACAGCATCCGGCTTGATCACATACTCATTGGTCCTGTATTCGGAACAGGTGACGTCATAGTAATGCGGCAAAAATACATTCTCGGCCCAGTCGGTCAAAGCCCTAATGATATCTCTTCGATGCTCCGCGAGAGTCTCAACCCGTTCTTTATTCAACTCCTGAATCCGGTCAAATATAGCTATCGTCTTTGCGACTTCCGGTTCGGGGAATAAATACGGATCCAGCAGATGGCGCGCCAAAAAGAAGGTTTCCCGCCTGTTTGTCGGGTAAGAGCCCTTCTCCAGTTTTTCCTCCATATAGGACTGAATTCGCTCCAGAAGCTGCCGCTTTTTCTCTTCATATACAGTTTCCAGCACCGTTAATTCCACAAGCCCGTCCATCGTTGCGAAGGTTCCTTGGAAGGTAAAACGGTAGTTGATCAACTCCGACGTTTCCAACTTGTCCAGCCTCTCCCTTACGATTTCCGCCAGCAGGGGCTGAACCTCATGCAATATCTGCTCCCGCGTAAAGGGTGAAGCTTTCATCGACTTTTTGCCTGCGGCACTCCCCACAGATTTCGAACTGTCAACCCTAGTCCTGCCCGGCCGATAATCCAGCATGACAAAGTTAAAGATGCCTACTTGCAGCGTGGTGCGTAAGACCACTTCCTCTGCGTCCTTTCGATTCTCCTGTTCGTCAAACCATTTATGAATGGCTGTTTTCATCTCTCCCAGCGCTTCTTTCTGCAATTCGTTCATTGTCTCCCGCCTTTTCGCTTGTTCCATCTTTTCTCAACATAATCATACTATGGAAATGGAAAATCTTGTTGAAACTATATACCTCTCCCTCAGATCGGCTAAAGCTCAATCCTTAGTCCGTTCCTTTATATCAATAGCAAAAGGGAGAACGCCATAGAGGTCGTTCTCCCTGTTCAATCCAGTCAGCCCTACTTAAATTTGAGGAATATTCTGACCTACCTTTTTGGTGGTATACCTGGCACATATAGTATCTTCGGTAAAAGGGCACATTTGAAGAAATGCCTGAAAGAAACGGCAAACACCCAGAAATTATTTCAATAGAATTATGGGAGAAAGTCCAAGCAATAAATGACCTGCACAAGAATAAAATCCGTGTGAGGTGCTTAAGCTGACACTCGGTAAAAGCATGCGTGCCGAAAGGAATGATTGCGTTCAATGTAAGTATAAGGCTATCACAACAATAGCTCCATGGCTGCGCGTTCTTTATCCGCAATCTCGAGCAACAGCTTAGACGCATGCACGAGCTCTTGGTGATCACCTGTTCTTCCTGCATGGTCGATTGAAGCAGAGACGCTAACCCACATGGGAGCGATCTCTGTAAACATACAGTGGGCTTGTTCGATCCTCGGGTCCTCCAGCCGATCAGCACAATCTCTCAAATAATCCCTATACAGATTCCGAAATAAAGCGCCGCCGGTTCCCGCCCGCTCCATTAGCGTCGCGGTAAGACATAAATCATGTTCGAAATTGTTGCTGCGAGAAGGCCACTTCAAGATTTCATTGCTCATTTTAATAATGCCTTTATTACCAATATTCCGAATAGTCGGGTTCAGATAGTCATGCGCATTCATGGTCAAGGATTCGCGTATAGCAGGAACAAGCGGAAGCAATGCGTCGCTTGGCTCGATCGTAAAGGAACGATTCCGGGAGCTCATGGGTCCCTTTGCATTTCTGGCAGCGGCCAAGCTTGTCAAACGCGTCTTCACAAGTCCACCCTGTTGTCTGGTGTCCGCCATGTAGGCGTATTCGTCATCTATACCGTAAAGTACCGCATAGTGACCGGCGAAGTGCACTTTGTTCTTAAAATAATCCAAGTAATAGGCATCTAATTTAAGCCCAACCGGAATGCCGTGTTCGATGCTGCTTCGGACGTTCTGCCACGCCTTATTGACGGACGAGGTTTCTTGATATCTGACGTTCAAGCCGAGTCGTTCGGCGAGATGAGCGGTCAGTTTATCCGGTTTTACCCTTCCTCCGATGAAGGGGAAGTCCATTCCCTTCGAATCCCAGTATATGAATCCAAGCCCTTGCCCGAGTCCGAACAACATCGGCTCAGACAAGCGGACTCCCGCATATTGCATTAAATTGCCCATGGCGGTTGTTTCGCAATGTTCGCCTTGATAAGGAATGAAACCTTCAATAAATTTGTCCATGTCTACTTGCCTCCTCCAATAATTCATGTATTAAACGACTAACGAACGCTTGCTCGCTCTCGATTAAGCTGAATGGATGCAAGAACAACGCCCTTACGTTCAGCGGCAAACTAGCTCCGCCTTGTGATTCGTACTTCTGTCTTATTTTTATCGAGGTTTGTCCAAGAAAATCCAGTCGTTTCCGTAAAGCCATGACGGCCTCTTCCTTCCCGATATGGGGCAAAGCGGCCAAACCGAGATCGAAGCGGTTGTCACGTTCCCGTGTAGACGACAGACTATCAAGAATTTCATTTCTCAGCTTACGTATACCCACTTCGGTGAGGGCAAACCGGGTAGGCGCTGGCCCCTTGCCGGATTTCTCGTCGGATGTCTCAGGCGAGATCCATCCTTTATCGCTAAGTTTCTTCAATCCTGCATAAATCGAAGTTGTACCGATATTCGCCCATTCTTTATAACCTCGCTGCTCGACTAACTTCATAATATCGTATCCGGAAGCTTGACGATGTTCCGCGATCATTTGCAGGAGCATGAATTCGACATTCGATAATGTATGCATAGAGAGACTCCTTATCTTAAGTATTTCATATATGGAATATAACGTAGGTGTAATAAAAATTCAATAACCGAATCTGCTAGAAAACTACAGCTTGAGAATGTTCAAATCAGGAACTGACGAACTTCCGAATGTACGGGTCTTGAGGCGGCACTTGAGCTCGTGGCATCGACCGATCATGCCGATCTTTTTTTGTACCCAGGTGATCAACACTACTTTGCGGGAAGTCAGTTAACGGAGAACGTTAGCTCAACAAAACAGCGGCGAATAAAGGCTTTATTTTATAGCCTTTATCCGCCGGACTACTATCACTATCGTCTTAATCTGCTGATATAACTACGATCAAACACTATTTCTTTTCTGATTGTGTGTACCATCAATTGTGATACGGCTCTCCGCGCTTGATCTTAAACTACCCGTTAGCTTGTACCAGCGTCGCTGACACCACCCGCAAAGTATCAGAAGATGATAAGAGAAACTTATTGATAACCTCGTTATACACAAACTGCGCATCAGTGATCCCAGCTTTGAATATACCTCAAGTGATTTACGACTTTCATGACCGGGGATCGGATTGTTCCTTACACCAAACGAATATGAAAGCAGGTATCATCAATCGGCGGCTTTGACACACGGGGGCATTTACAGTGGACAAAAATTATGGAGGGGAAGGTGTGTATGGCTAACTATCATCGGCGTCAATACGAACGAATAATATCTGACAGATTAATGGAAAAGGGATACTTGATATCTAGATCTTCAAATGATGTACCCAAATACAGTATTCATGAAGAAGAAATACAGAAAGGGAAGCAACTCCTCCATTCTATAGTTGATCGACCCGGCCGTTCCTTGGGGACTCCCCCTCCGCCGTTCGAGGTGCGAGAATCTTCCTCGGGAGGGCCATGCCGATGAGGGATGCTACGGAGGGTCAGCAGGAGCACATCGAGACGCTGCCGCTGTTCTCCACCACGGACAAGGACGGACGGATGACTATGCTCCTGCCAGGACGTCGAGTCGGACGCGCGGCTCCGTTGCTGCCGTGGCTGCTCGCAGCCGCTGCACTGTGGGCGCTGACAGGCTCCGTGCCGTTCGGTGCCCTGCTCGGCCTGGCGCCAACACCGACGATCAGCATGTTCCTCGGTCATCCGGTCACGGTGGGCGTCGCCGTGGTGCTGTTGTTCTTCGCGATCGGTGCGACTGGCGGAGTGTACTCGCGAGCGGTCGAGCAGTTCGGACAGACCAGGGTCGCCGGCTTGTTCGTATCGCTCGCAGTCTCAGGAGGACTCGTCACAGACGCGGGAGTCCTCCTGCTCTGGACGCTGACAAGCGATCCGTCGCGACCATTCGACCTCGAGGCCATCGCAACGTCGCCGACGATCCCGCCAGAGCTCGGCGCCGTCGTCGGAGCCGGCTTCGCCCTCTGGGCCGCCATCACGCTCCTGCGGTTGCCCGGGTCGATCGCCCACGCCCGGCGGCGTCAGACGGACATCGCTCGCCTCCGCGTGGAGGGCTCGTCATTCACCGGGACGCTGACCGACGTGAGCTTCGCGAACCGCTGGCTCTTCGATCTCCCGATGTTCACGGTCGAGGTAGGTTACATTGTCGACGGTGCTCCTCGTGTCGTCTCAGCGCACATGCGCACCAGCGCCGACCGCGTCCCTGTCGTCGGCTCGCGCATACTCGTGCTGACCGACGATCGCGGAACCACACATTTGGAGCTGGACTCGTCCAATGGAGCGACATTCGAGCCAGACGTAAGGAAGTACGCCGCACCGGACGGCTGATGCTGCTGCCCTGACCGCTTCAACAATGGTCGTCAGCGTCTATTCAAAAGTCTTTATTCCCTCTCCAAAATAGAGACCTTTTGCCTGATTTCATTCAGAACTTCTTCCCAATGAAGCTTCATTTGCTCTCGTGTATTCTCATGATCCAAATTCTCTTGATGAAAACTAATTGTCGTTCGGTCAGGCTTGTCAGATAGCAGCCGGATTTGCAGGGTGGACGACTTTTCCCAATCCTTCATCGACCACTTTAAACGAAACTGCCGGAGCGGCTTTACAACACGGAACTGACCCGATATTCCTTCGCTGGAAATAAAGGTCTCCCCCTCCCTAAAGGTAAGGTTCGATACATGACCAAGCCATAATCTCACCCCTTCGGACGAGGTTAAAAACGCCCATGCCTGCTCTGGGGTAATGGGCATCGTCCTGCGTACACCTACTTGGAAGCCTGTCGATGCCGTTTGACCAACAATTTTGCGTGATTCGGTATTTTGATCCTTCATCGGAACACCTCTTCGATCATGTTTGTTAGCACTCATTTTTCATGAATGCAAAAATTGCGTTTTTTCACTCCGTACTTAGAACCAAACTTTTATTCTCGAATGGTTTCGAGAGAACAATTAAAGGCGTTGAAAATCCGTAAACGTGGCATGTATCCAAAAAGGCAGCCAGTGACTCGGTACTCTCAGTCAGCACCTTCATCAAATAATTGTACTCCCCGCTGATCCTGTAGAGATCGACAATCTCAGGTGCTCGTTCGCAGAATGCAATGAAATCCTTACACACACTCGTTTTAAACAGTACAAATGCAGTCGTGTGCTTGCCGAGCTTCTGGGGAGAAAGCTCCGTCCGATAAGCGGTTATGACGCCTTGCTCCTCCAACTTTCGCACTCTTTCCGTTACAGCTGGCTGCGACATCGCAATCATACGGCTCAACTCGGAAATGGGAATCCGGGCATTATCGTGAAGCACTGTCAAAATTTTATGATCGATTTGGTCCATCCGCACAGCACCTCATTTTTCGAAAGTGGGATACCTAAAACAAATAAAAATGTAAGGTAAATGACTTGAAATCCCTTCAAAAACTTATGTAAATTGTAAGCATTCTCCCATAAAATGTCACTCATAAACAGAAGAGGAGAATGAGAACATGACATTTACCGTAAACGAACCCATAAACATTGGCAACTTGCGCTTAAAAAACCGACTCATCATGTCGCCCATGCAGCAGTATCGGGGAACTCCTGAAGGTTTTGCCACGGACCATCATATCGAATTTTACAGCCGTAGGGCCAAGCATGTGTCTCTGGTGATTGTGGAATCGACCGCCGTCTCAGCCAACGGCAGACTGTTTCTCAACGACATCGGCATTTTTACCGACCAACATGTGGAGCCTTTGCGCAAAATAACAGAAGCTGTTCACGCAGAGCACACCCCGATCTTCCTCCAGTTGTCGCATGGTGGAAGGAAGGCTTCGCCTGATGTAACGAAGCAATTGGTCGCTCCAAGTGCTATTGCGTACGATGATTACTACGGGACCCCTAAGTCGCTGTCTCTTGCCGAAATAAAGAGCATCGTCGAAGAATACCGTTTGGCTGCAAAGAGAAGTATCGAAGCAGGCTTTGATGGCATTGAACTTCACGCGGCGCACGGCTTTTTGCTTCACCAATTTTTATCGCCTTTGTCCAACACGCGGACGGATGCCTATGGTGGCACTTCCGAGAACAGGGCACGATTTTTGAAAGACGTACTTCTGGCGATTCGAGCCGAAGTGGGACGGGAATATCCAGTTATCATCCGTGTTTCTGCCACAGATTTTGTCCGAGGCGGTCTAACCCCAGAAGACTGGGTGCAAATGCTAAAGCCCATTGAGTCCGAATTGGATGCGATCGATGTCTCAACAGGGGGGCTGCTCCCGATCCAGCCTAGTGACGTCTATACGGCTTATCAGTTGCCTCATGCAGCTGCGATCAAACAACATGTCAGCATTCCGGTCATTGCCGTGGGAAAAATCTATAGCCGCAGTCTTGCCAATCGAATTCTCGAAGACCATCTCGTCGATAGTGTCGCGATTGGTCGCCCTCTCTTGGAAGACCCTGATTATGCAAAACGTCTTTTATTTGCCTAATCGACACAGGAATGACCCCAATTTGTTCACTTTCTTCATCAAAAAAAATGGTAGGATAGAGGCATCACTTCATAAAAAATGAGGAGAGTCTCAAGTGCGGGTACATCCAATTTATTTTTTACGTCTTACAGGCCTATTCGATGGCCTTTCCTTATTAGTATTGATGGGCATCGCGATGCCCTTGAAATACGTGTGGGGCTTAGACAAAGCCGTAACCATCATAGGAAGTATTCACGGCGGGATATTTTGCCTGTATGCTCTAGCGATACTCTATGCGGCCATTCGCGTGAGATGGAGCCTGCTCTGGTCTCTTGCTGCGTTACTCGCCGCTTTTGTACCGTTTGGGAACTTCTTTCTGGATCGCAGACTGAAAACGGCACAGGATGTGTATCCTCTGAAGCCGTTTAATAATGCCCTGCTTGTATACGGCATCGTTTTTTTCTCGTTCTTTGATTTGTTCTCGCAACTGCCGGTCATGAGTACCTTTGCTGCTTCCGTAGGTGCCAGCTCATTTGTTATAGGCTTTGTCATCGGTCTGTATTCGTTAGCCAATACCTTTGGCAATATTATCTCTGGCATGCTGACAGATAAGGTTGGTCCATCCAAACCACTATTGATCGGATTGGTTTTATCAAGCTGTGCCTTGCTGCTGTATCACATCGTCGATCAGCCGTTTCTGTTGATTATCGTGCGTATCATTCACGGATTTGTTGCCGGTTTGATCGTTCCTGCTGCTTTTACTTTCTCTGCGAATAACACTGCACATGAGCAGCAAGGACGAAAGGTTGCTTTCACCGGTACCTTTGTGGGACTCGCAGCGATTATCGGACCTGCATTCAGCGGCATTATGGCTAGCAAAACCACCGTGCCTTTTGTCTTTACATGTGTAGCTGTTATGGGCTTTTTCCTAGCCATCCTGTCCGTCATTTTTCTGCAATCCACTCAGGCCTGCAAGAAAGAGAAGCTCAAGAAGGATGTTCCAACCTCTGCCTTGATCTTCAATACGGGGATAATCAAGGCCTACGGCGGTGCCTTTTTGCTCATGTTTTCACAAGGTGTGATTGCTTACCTTTTGCCCTTGCACGTCCAATCGCTTGGATATGACTCGAAATTAAGCGGTACGTTATTGAGCACGTTTGGACTGATTGCTGTTCTGATTTTCGTGCTTCCGACCAATCGGATTTTCGATCGTGTGGCCCCTTCCAAAACGATGTCACTCGGAATTGGTTTCATGGGCGTGAGTCAGTTGCTTATTGGTCAATCCAACACGACATTAGCACTATATTGCATGTTAGGACTATATGGGATAGGCTTTGCTCTCTTGTTTCCCTCTGTCAATACGATGCTCATTCAATCGACGCCGCAAGAATTGCGGGGGAAAGCACACGGTTACTTATACGCCTTCTTCTCTCTCGGTGTGGTCGTCGGCTCAGGCCTATTAGGGTGGCTGCCCTTCTCTATTGAGGAAGGGTTTCTGTTCACAGGAAGCCTGCTGCTCGTGTTTGCCGCTTTCATTGCCATGCATAAGCAACGAGAACACTTGCTGAATCAACAAAATAATCGGTAGCAGCCGTCGTTTATAACAACAAAACCTCCTTAACCACTAAACTAGTGGCGAAGGAGGTTTTGTGCTAATGCTTTCAACCGCGGAATCACTATGAATCAGGCATGCAGCCAACAGACCAATACCAAGTACGATTGCAAGCAGTACAAAAGTAAGTCCATAGCTGCCAAAATTCATAAAACGGATGGACAAGATCGGCCCAAGACTTGTTCCCGAAAACAGGATAAACGTATACACCGAAACCGCAATTCCCCGCGATTTGCCCCCTAGCTGTCCAATAAGCGTGATCAGGGAAGGAACGGATAACGCAATTCCTGCAACGAAAAGCACACTCGTACCAATCAAAAGAGCCAAGTTAGATATTATACCGAGGGAAGCCATACTGACCACTGCCAGAACTAATCCGTAGCGGAGCACGGTACGTAAGCCAAACCGTTTTGCCAGCCCGCCCGCCAGCGGAGAAATGAGCATGCCCACTACACCTATCATTCGAACAAGCAGAATCTCCTTGTTGCTAAGCCCAAAATCGGGTCCCGCCAAATAACTCCCCAAAACCGTATACATATTAACGAATGACATAAGCAATACAAGAGCGATTATGTAGCTCAAGACGATATTTTTTTGTTTGAACAGGGAGGGGATTCGCTTAATCGGCTCCCAAATATTCACGGTAGCAAGAGAACTCTCTTCTTTTGGCAGCCACCTCATCACCACGAGCAGCGTCACGAAATAAATAGCAGCAAGCATATAAAATACGGCGTGCCAACTGTATTGCTGACTCATGAAGCTACTGATCACTTGACCAATGATCCCTGCCGCCAAAAATCCTGTGCTGATAAATCCGATTGCCGTTACCCGTTTTGCCGCAGGGAACATTTCCACAGCATAGGCGAGCGCAACTGGCGAGAACGTAGCTGCGGCAGCACCTTGCAAGCACCTAAGTACAATGATCCATGCGAAATCATTTGCACTACCAAGCAACAAAGAAAATAGAACCAGGGCAATCATCCCGATCACAATAACGTTCTTGCGGCCATACTTTTCGGACAACGGTCCATAAATCAGGCATCCTATGGCAAACCCAACCGAAAATGCGCTGCCTACCGCTGCAGCCTGTGTCAAGGTAATACGGAAAAGATCGGCAAAGATGGTCATAAGGGGAATCGTAACGTATAAGCTCGACATGACGACGATTCCAGACCAGCATAGGATTGCCGTCATGAGTGAGTAGTTTCGCTGTGACATCGCACACCTCTTTTTCAATTATTTACACCCATTATAGTTAGATTATCTAATTATATTCACAAAAAAATATGATCTTATCTTCCCACCCCCAGTTTTTCTTCCATGCTGCGATTCAACTTCATCAAGATTTTTTCCAGCAGCATCCGTTCTTCCTCTTCTAAGTCGCTCATAATGGAGGAGCAGGCAGACCAGAAAACTGGTAATGCTCTGGCTACGAATTCTCTGCCTTCCTGTGTTATTTTGACATGAATCTTGCGACCATCCAGCGTGCTTTGCTCCCTGATTATCCAGTGCCTTTTTTCCAGCCAGTCCAGCAAAGCTGTAACAGAAGCACGCCGAATGCCCAGCCTGTCTGCAAGCGAAGAGGGGGTGATAAGCTCTCTGTCTTCATGTAGCGTAAGCAGAAGCAATACGTCCCATTTACTCTCCGTTATGCCGAATGACTCCAAATTCAAATCAATAGTGTCTATGGCGTTATCCCCCAGCCATAGCATTAATAACCCCAAATGAGCCAATTTGCGATCCGTATTTTGCAGAGCTGTTTTTTCCATCAGATCCAAATACGGCTGAATACCTAGTTTTGGCAATTGATCGGATGTATGCTCTCTCTTGTTTTTTCTGCTCATGATCCACCTTGAATATAATTAGATTATCTAACTAAAATCAATATAACGGATTCTTTTGGATTTTGCAACCCCCTACCTTATAGGGACCTGGCAAGACGAAAGCCGAGATCATCAATCCGAAACGTGGGGTGACTGCGACGGCGGCACGTCGCTCCACAGCCTCTGGCCTCTTCTGCCCAGCTGCCACCGCGAAAAATTCGATAGGAGCCGTAAACATTCACATCGTAAAGGTCCCAGCACCACTCCCAAACATTTCCCAGCATGTCATAGAGTCCCCACGCATTCGGTAGCTTTTGTCCTACCACATGTGCTGTACCTTCAGCGTTCTCTTCGTACCATGCGATCTCATCCAGCTCGCCGTACCGATAACCACCCGTCCCTGCTTTGCACGCGTACTGCCATTCCGCCTCTGTCGGCAGACGATAGCCATCCGCTTCGACGTTCCATACAACACGCTCACCATCTTCACTCATCGAGTAGCATTCCGTGAGACCCGCTTGCTGAGATAGCAGATTGCAAAACGAAATCGCATCGTTCCACGAGACATTCACAACAGGAGCCTCTAGGTGGTCATTCGGTCCAGCTGCTTTTTGTACAACCGAGAAGTATAACGCATTCGTAACAGGAACCGGTGCGAGTAAAAAAGCGTTCACCTCGGTTGTCCATGTCGCCTTGATCCGATCGTCCCGTAATTCGATATACCCTGCTGGGATGTTCACCATGGGGTACGCCTGATCCATCTCTATTTCACCTGGCTTAACTTCTCGATCGCCTGCTCTTCGGTCGGTAAGAAAAAGATGTCGTTTCCGTTGTTGGATTCATAGATGAAGTCTTTTAGACTTTTACTTGTGTACACCGAAAAATCTCCTACAATGGCTACTTTCACGCGATAATTGATGAACTTTTGCAGGATCTCGCCAGCAAGACGTGTTTTCAAATCGAAAAAGCTTTCGTTAATCAATGATTTGTTTATAATGATACGATTACTGTCTGCCTCATAGTGTACGGTTGCAATCAGATCCAGAGCTGACTGCACATCAATAATCAATACCTCGCTTCCGCTCACGATCGCAATGTTTCCCACGGCTGCTTCTACCTTTGTAATATTCATGTGTATCCTCCTCATCTTCTACTGGTAATCTGCCTCACATAATCCTCACAAATATATCGGTTGTCTTCGCCGTTTGCTGGCTGAACGCTCGCCACTCGAAAAAAGCTCAAACCCACAACCATCGCCATGAGTCCGTAGGCAGCGCTTTGCGAATCCTCTACGGACATAAGCCCGGTTTGATTCCCGTAACCAAAAATCTTGGTGATGCCCTGCAAATCTCTCGTATAACTCTTCGCAACCACTTCTTGGAGCTTGGGGTCCAATGCGGCTTTGGAGAAGAATTGTACAAAGAGTCTTGCTTGATCTTCATGCGGGATATACATCTCAGCGATGCCATCCAGCTGCGAAACATTGATCCCTTTTTCCTTGTCGTTCACGTATGGCGGCAAGATATGCTTCAGCGTAACGTCCATCATTTCCTGGGCGGTCATGGTCTTCTCAATGTCAGATTCGATTTTCAAGCCATAATAGGCCAAGAATGCCTGAAAGGCTTCACTCGTCAAATTATCCTTATTCTTAAAATAATACGTGACGACACCTTTTGAGCAGTCCGCATAGTCTGCCACCTTATCTAGTGTCATGCCATCAATCCCGTGATTGCTAATACACGTTAGGGTCGCATTGATGACATCTGCTCGGCGCTTTGGTTCCATTCCTAATTTGGGCATGATCTTACCTCATTTATTTATACTGTACGGTCGGAATAAAAAAAGTGTACACAATTATTTTCCAGTTTGTCAAACGAATAGGTTCGACACCACAAAAAAACACGCTTACTCAGCGTGTTCCATCCTAACGTTACATGGCAAGTGCTTGGCGACTGATCCGATATTGCCCCGGTGTCAACCCCGTCCATTTCTTGAAAGCATTTTGAAAGGCGCTTGGATCTGAAAAATGCAGCAAATACGCAATCTCTCCAATGGAATGCTCCGCTTGCTGTAAATACCCCATCGCCATTTCTTTGCGAACATTCGTGGACAATTCATGATAGGAAGTGTCCTCTGCCTTTAGTTTCGCTTGCAGGGATCTCGTACTCATATGAAAAGCAGCGGCAGTCTGCTGTAAGGTCGGAAAAGCCGCAGGCATACATCCCACCATCCATTGAAACACACGGTCCGAAAATTCCCGTCCTCTGATCTGCTTCTCTCTAATTTCTTCCGCGATTGGTTCAAAAGCTTTACGCAGCCGGACATCTGAATACAGAATCGGGTATTGCAAAACTTCTTTGCCTACCAAGAGCCCATTTTCTGCTCCACCAAATTGAGGCTCCATTCCGAACAAATTTAAATAAGGTGCGATATCGGCCGTAGCGTCGTGTGTGAATTGTATCGCCTGTAACGGAATGGACCGATGACTCATACGGACGATCAAGTGGTACAAGGAGCTGACCATATCCTCCATGCAATGTCGAGAAACGCTCCCAGGACTTTGTCTATGAAACCGCAGGAAAACATCGTTCCCCCGCTCTTCCCAATCCAGCTCGTACCCGCTGCAAAGGATCACGTGATACCGCTGATAAGCCTTCAATGCATCGACGATTTTTTCCGAATGCATCATGACATAGCCAAGAATGCCCAGATCTGCAATATCGGTTAACTGTCCTTGATGCAGTCCGAAATGATCATCCTGCGTGTATATGGCAGCTTCTTTCATCAAGCGCTCAAGCTCCGCTTCGTCAATGCGAGCCTCCACATCCTGCAACAAAGCACCGTCGAAAGAAACATGATCACAAAAACGCTCAAAATCAAGCTTCTTGTGAGTAATTGTTTTCATAATCGGATACACCATCGAAATCGCAAACCCATGCGCATTTTCCAAGTACGGAACCTCCTTTGCGTGAATCCACAACATTTATGCGCTTTCGATCATTCATCTGTTCCATTCCACACGATATGCTGAATACAGTTCAGTTTACCACGATCTGTCCGTTATGGAATCAACTCAACAGGGGGTATGAAAATGAACATTCTCGTTATCATCGGACATCCAGATCCCGAGAGCTATTGCTCTGCGTTGGCGCACGCCTATATGAAAGGAGCTAAAGGCAAAGCAGCACAAATTCGCACCATTGATTTGAGCCAAATCTCTTTCGACCCAAATTTGAAGTACGGATATCGGAAAAGAACGGAGCTGGAGGATGACTTAAAAGAAGCGCAGGACCTCATCCGTTGGGCGGATCATCTGGTCATTGTCTATCCGACTTGGTGGGGCACGATGCCTGCTATCTTGAAGGGATTTTTCGATCGTGTCTTATTACCCGGATTCGCCTATAAATATCGGGAGGGTTCGTCACTCTGGGATAAGCTGTTAACGGGCAAAACCGCACATGTAATTGTGACCATGGATACCCCATCTTGGTACAATCGATTGATCTACTGGCGAGCCGGACATCTCGTGATGAAACGCAACATTTTGAAGTTTTGCGGGATCAAGCCTGTGAAGGTTACGGAAATCAGCGGAGTGAATGCCTCGGCGGATGAACAGCGCAAGAAGTGGCTGGGGAAAGTGACACTACTTGGGGAGAGGCTAGCCTAAGCGTAAGGTGAACCAGAGTGACAAAACAAAAACTCAAGCCCTCTTTCAGCTTGAGTTTTTCCTGTTGCCTTACTTATCGAGGTGCTTTTGCACACTTTCCAAAAACTTGCCCCTACTGGATGAATGCCGAGGATTCCTGCATCTTCCATCGCTTTCATCGCCCCAGAAATCACGATTTTTTCTCCCTTTTTCTCCTGAACCCCTTTTCAAACGGCTTATCGTTTTATCCAATCCTTAAATGCTCGCGCAAGGTGACACCCGCATATTCGCTTCTGAATAAGCCTCTTTCAACCAATTGCGGCATCAGCTTTTCAAAAAATAGTTCCATCGATTTTTCTGAACCGCCTGGAAGGGCAATAAACCCGTCCATAGCTCCAGCCTCAAACCGCTCCATGATATCGTTCAACACGTCCTCAACCGTCCCAATGGAAACCCAGTGAGCAGACCCGACAACCTCTGGCCTTGCCAACACCTCTTCTACTGTAGGCTGATGATTGATGATATACCGGCGCAACAGATCAGCGTGTGTACGGCTGCGCACTGGCTGATTCGGATCAGGGAGCATATCGACAGTTACGGGATGATCCAGAGTAAAGCTGCGCAAATCAAGGCCCAGTACGGATTGAAGCGATGCATGTCTGCGTTCCAAACTCAAATGCGCGTGTGCTTCTTTATGTAACCCATGCGCTTCCTCACGGGTATCGGCCAAGAAAAAATATAATCCAGGCAAAACTTTGATCGCGTCCGGACTACGCCCCTGTTCCTCGGCTCTTCTTCTCAAGTCGCTTCGCAATTCCACTCCTGATTCAAGGTCTGGCATCGCCGCAAAGATCGCATCCGCTACTTTAGCAGCAAAGCTCCGTCCCGTATCCGACGCTCCTGCTTGAAAGAAGGGAATGGAGCCAGATGGATGGGCAGGCAACGTAAGCGGCCCCTTAACACTGAAAAACTCACCCGAATGATCAATGGCGGTAACCTTCTCCCTATCAGAAAACATGCCTGTCTCACGGTCCATCACAATTGCTTCGGACGGAAAACTGTCCCACAGCTTTTTTACGACCTCCGTAAATTCCGCTGCTCTCGCATATCTTTCTTGGGGAGAAGGCATAGGGGAATCACCGAAATTTTCCGCGCCTTCAATAGATGTGACAATATTCCAGCCAGCGCGACCATTGCTTAGCCAATGCAAAGATTGAAGCTGTCTGGCAACAACATACGGCGGATTAAACGTCGTAGAAATCGTCGTAACCAGTCCGATCCGCTCGGTTTCCCTGGCAATCGCTGCGAATATCATCGTAGGATCAGGACTTCCGAAATGAGCGGCATCACCTAGCGTCTGCGGGTGGACACACAAATAATCCGCCCTGAAAAGAAAATCGAGCTTTGCCTTCTCAGCCATTTTAGCCAGATCCATGTAATAGTCGATAGAGCCCATTTTTTCCACACCGCTGTCTGGACGCCGCCAGCCTTCCCCTTTCATCCAGGTTGCGTTTAAGGACAATCCGATGCACAATTGTTTGTCTTCCATCATTTTTCTCTACCTTTCCTACACGAATGTTAATAACGATTATCATTATCGACGAGTAGTGTAGCAAGGTCTGGCACAAATGCAAATACACATATCCCTAATGTGATATGCATCATTATTGAAACTGGCGACGAAAGGAGCTCTCATTGACTTGTGTAAGCAGAAGGAGAAACCCCGAATTTCTTTTTAAAAACTCTACTGAAATATAGCGGATTATCGTACCCCACACTGAAGGCTACATCACGGATGGAATAATTGCCTGCTAGAAGTAATTCGCTCGCTCGCTCCATACGGTACTGGATGACATAATCGATTGGACGAACTCCCGTATATTTGTGAAAGAAGTACGAGAAGCTCTTGGGACTCATTCCATGCAACTCTGCCAATTCATCGAGCGTCAGTGGATTCATATAATGTCCGTTTATGTAAGCAATGGCTTGCTGTATCACCATTTTACTAGGAGAACTCTCACTCTCTCGAAGCCTGCACCCCACCAGAACTTGATGCATGATCCCCAGGAATAATTCCTTGCTACGAAGCTTCCCGATTCCGTCAACGGTGTGGGCACTCTGATGAAGCAGCATCAGCAATTCGGTCACTCTTGGATTAGCTCCCGGTTCCAGCATGAAATGTGCGTCGCATTCGTGGACGCTAGCTCCATCACGTATGTTGTCCAATCGATACGTAAGCAAATAGTACTCGAACTCTGAATCGCCAATGACTCGCGTGTCCAGCAGCATGTCTGGCGCCGCATGAAATACGGTTCCTGGATATAATTCGTAGACAGTTCCATTCACACACATTCTGGCTGCTCCGCGAATGGTAAAAAGAAAACCGTGCCATACCGTCCTGAATTCACGCAATACACTGTTCGGCTGGATGAATAAACGGTAGGTACCTACTATCTCAGAGGAACCACTAGCAAATACTTCGGCTAGTTTATCCAAATCTGTCACTGTCTTTGCACCTGCTTCCTGTCCAAGATGTATGGGTCCTTTTTTACAGCCATATTTTATCACAGGCCATGATCAGCGGATCTCTTTTCCCGAAATCCGAAGAGCGGGCAGTTATTTTTATTGAAATTGATATGGTAAAATAAAGAAACAAATGGTAATAGAAGACGGCATCCTGATGATAGATCATACAAATAAAGAGATAGGTGTGGAGCATCGTATGGAAGATAAATTAACATTGATTAAGGTTTTTGCTGGCACAAGTTCACAGGGAACAGTTTTAGAAGAGCTTCCTGCAGAATACCTAAGCGATCAAACATTCAAATTATGCGCATCTCCAGGGCTAGCTCTAGGCCTTGCGAAAGGAGATACCATAAAACTCCATCCCAACGGAGATTTTGATTTAATCGAGCATGGTGGAAATTTCTGTATTCAAATTTATATAGAGCAGCCTAGCAAAGAAAAGATAGAAGCAGTTGAATCTATCGTCAAAAAAGAACTTTCAGGCTCTCTAGATGGATTTCATAATGGTTCACTCGCCTTTACTGCTCCAATCAGTAATGGATTTGATGCAACCAATCATACGTTCAATAAAATTCGAGACGTACTAGAAGCAGAGTACTATTACTCTAATATTTACAAGAATCCACATAATTTCGAAGATGAAGAGTTAGTTAGTTGGGCTAGAGATCTGGATTAATCTTTGAAAAGGTCAGTTCTTCGGCTATGGAGCATCCTTCTTGGAATGATTTACCTAAGCAAAGAATTCGTGCAAAGTGTATTTATTATGTAGCTGATTCTGAGTATGATAATAGTAAAAATAATAAGAAAGAGGCTATCAAATGGATTCTACTTTTTCATCAAGAAAAGCAACAAAGACGAAAACCCTCGTTATCAATGCACTATTTATCGCTTTTACTCTCGCAGCCACCATGTTTATTAACCTAAGACTCCCGATCATGGGTAACGGTGGCCTCATTCATCTCGGGAACGTGCCTCTTTTAATCGCTGCCTTTGTGTATGGCAGAAAAACAGGAGCCATCGCAGGAGCTTTTGGTATGGGCCTCTTTGACCTTATCTCCGGTTGGACAGCATGGGCGCCGTTTACCTTCGTGATCGTAGGTGCAATGGGCTATGTAGCTGGCCTCATCGCCGAAAAGGTGCCTGGCAATCGGGTATTTGTGTACGCACTCGCAGTTGCGGCAGCATTGGTCATTAAGATCGTGGGCTACTACTTTGTTGAGGTTATTCTTTACGGGAACTGGATTCAGCCGTTTGGCTCCATTCCGGGGAACGTTTTGCAGGTGGTTGTAGCAGCGGTTATTGTCATCCCGCTGGTGGGACGCTTGAAGAAGATTGTGGGGCAAGGGTAAAAATCGAAAAATCGCTCAGGAGACATGAATTCTCTTGGGCGATTTTTTTGTTCGCTTTATCCGGGAATTTTGAAACGGTACATGCAAAAAAACGGCATCTCTGCCGTTTTTCGTTGCCCTTCTATTCTTCCATCTAGTCCTTTGCTGTATTCAGCTCAGCTTCGATCTTAGAGTTTTTCGAAGACTCGTCCATACGCCAGTAAACGAGAAGGCTTATGGCAATACAAGCTGCTACATAGTAATAGAAGAGAGACTCGTTCCCGATACTTTTAAACCATAGTGCGATGAATTCCGCTGTTCCCCCAAAGATCGCAACAGTCACGCCATACGGAAAGCCTACACCCAGAGCGCGAATGGCGGTAGGAAACATCTCGGCTTTCACGATTGCGTTGATGGACGTATAGCCAGTAACAATGATAAGACCAGACAGCATCAGCAAGAAAGCGACATATGGGCTAGTGGTTTGTTCCAGGAGCAAAAACATCGGTACGGTCCACAATGTTCCAAGAACACCGAAACCAATCAACAGCGGTCGCCGTCCAATCCGGTCGGACAGCATACCGGCAAGCGGCTGCAAGACGACGAATACGAGCAATGCGGTAAAGTTAATCCAGCTAACTACTTCTTTCGGCATTCCTACCGTAATCACCATGAATTTTTGCAAATAGGTCGTGTAGGTGTTAAAGGCGATGGTTCCCCCGAGCGTAAGGCCGACAACTGCCAGCACCGCCTTCGGATGCTTCATCAGCTCTCGAAGCGTACCCGCCTTCTCCTTGTTTTTCGACTCCATTTTGGTATACTGCTCCGATTCGTCCATACTGCGGCGCAGCCACAACACGGCTACTGCGCCAAATGCTCCGATGATGAAAGGAATTCGCCAGCCCCAGGCCATCATGGCTTCTTCCGGGAGTATTTGCTGCAGGATAATTTGCACACCCAACGCCAGCAATTGTCCACTGATCAGCGTGACGTACTGGAAGCTAGAATAGAACCCTCGGCGACCACTCGCAGCCATCTCGGACAGGTACGTTGCAGATGTTCCGTATTCCCCGCCAAGCGAAAGCCCTTGGAGCAGGCGGGCAAGAACGAGAATAATAGGTGCAAACACGCCGATGGTTTCATAGTTTGGTGTTACTGCAATCACCAGAGAACCACCTGCCATGATGGTAACAGACAGCGTCAACGCGGCACGGCGCCCATGACGGTCAGCGTATCGGCCTAGGAGCAGGCTCCCGATCGGTCTCATTAAAAATCCGATAGCAAAAACAGCGGCTGTATTTAGCAACTGGCTGGTAGCGTCCCCTTTTGGAAAAAACTGAGATGAGAAATACACCGCAAAAGCTGCATAGACATACCAGTCATACCACTCAATCAGGTTCCCCAGTGAACCTTTAAAGATGTTGCTTGTGATTCGCCGCGTATTTTCACGATCACTCGATGGCTTCATTGCTGCCCCCTCCTTATGATTGACCCGAATCCATTCGCAATTGGGATAGTTTAACCGCTTTCAAATGAAACAATACTTTTTTCGAGAAGGTATCGTTTACTTTGAAAGGGTTTACATATTTACCTAAATGGATTCTCGAAGAACTGTTTTTATTCTAAGTTATTTGTTTTGCTAGAATCTATTGAATACTTCCAGATGTGCAAAAACGGCATCCGAGCTGCCGAAAAACCCAGTTGAGTTACATTGATTTTTCGACCGGATCGGGCTACCCTTTTCCATAGGGAGGCGGCTGTTATGACAATCACTATGCTTCTGGGACTGCTTGAAAACATCTCTGTAATCGCAGTCATCGCCCTTATCATCGGCCAACTGGATTACTTTCGGAACATCATGTACGGGAAAAACAACTGGATGCGGATCGTGATCCTCTCTACGCTGTTCGGGTTCCTGTCGGTAATCGGAACGGAGAACGGGCTACGGGTCGATGACGCACTCGCCAATACGCGCATTGTTGGTGCCGTTGCGGGCGGGTTGATCGGGGGGCCTGTCGTCGGTTTTTTTGCTGGCCTTATTGGAGGTATTCATCGCTATTCGATAGGCGGATTTACCGCATTCGCCTGTGCCATCTCGACCGTAATGAACGGCTACTTGGCCGGGATCGTCAGTACGAAAATGAATATGCTGCGTCTGAAATGGCAGCATATCGTACTAATTGGCGTTGCAGCCGAGCTCATTCAAAAAGTTTTGGTGCTTCTCATGGCCAAGCCTTTTTCTGCGGCACTCGAACTGGAAGTAAAAATCGCGATCCCGACCACCATTATGACCATTGCAGGACTACTGCTGTTCACGCGCGTTTTCCAAAATCTCAAAATGATGCAAGACCAGTCCGGCGCATTGGGGGCAGACCTGGCCTTGTCGATTGCAAGCCAGACGTTGCCTCATCTGCGGACGGGGCTAAATGAACATTCTGCGAAAAAAACCGCTGAACTGATCCGTGAAATGGCCAGGGTGGATGCAGTCGCTATTACCGACCGCGAAAAGCTGCTCAGTGCAAAAGGCCACGAACTGGAGAATCATTTGCAGAAAGAGACGCTGTGCGCACAAGTAGCGGAGGCTGTTTTGACCCACCCTACAGGGGTATGGTGCGACAAAGATTTTGCTCTTCCTCGTCCGCCTCGCCTCAAATCGATCAGTGCCGCGTCGTTGTATCATCAAAACCAGAAAATCGGGACGTTGCAATTCTACTATAAAACCTCTTCCTCCAAGACGTCCCAGACCAACGAGAAGTTAGTGGACGGCCTCGCTAAGCTGCTGTCGGTCCAAATTGAACTGGCAGAGATCGAGCATCAATCGACAATGCGGAAGCAGGCTGAAGTGAGCGCCCTACAAGCACAAATTAATCCGCATTTTCTGTTCAACACCTTGGGGACGATTATGTCCTATTGTCGTACAGACCCTGATCAGGCGAGAAACTTGATCGGTCATTTAAGTGACATCTTCAGGCGCAATTTAAAAAGCAAGGGAAATCATCACAGCTTGCAGGAAGAACTCGACGGAATCAAGTCGTACTTGGAAATCGAGAAGGTCAGATTTAGCAACCGTTTAAAGGTGAACATGGAGATCGACGAATCCCTGCTGACCCGCAAATTGCCTGTCCTGACTTTGCAGCCGATCGTGGAAAATGCCATTCACCATGGACTTTTCCCCAAAATTAGCGACTGTCTGCTCACGATTCGAGTGGAACCGTACGACCATGAAGTCAAAATCAGTATTGAAGACAATGGAGTTGGAATCAGTGAAGAGCGTTTGGCCGATATCTGGAACAGCCAATCGAAAGGGATCGGCCTTGTCAATGTCCATTCACGGCTGCAATCGATCTATGGCAAAAAATATGGCCTCACGATTCACAGCCAGCCTGGTTTGGGAACAGTAGTATCCTTTGTCGCTCCGTTATCCGTATTTGAAAAGGAAGTGCATCCAGATGCTCCTGAAAACGATCATCATCGATGACGAGCCAGCCATTTGTTCCGAATTGGAATATTTGCTGAAAAAATATATCGATATTCAGGTGGACGCAATCTATACAAATCCGCTTGAAGCATTGCCTCATATTATCAATTCCAAGCCTGATTTGCTTATGCTTGATATTCAGATGCCTGGGATGAATGGGCTTGAATTTGCCAAAACATTGAATCAGATGTCCTATCCCCCATTGATCGTTTTTTCGACTGCCTATCATGAACACGCTCTGGAGGCCTTTTCCACGCTGGCTGTGGGGTATTTGACCAAACCGATCATGGAATCGAAATTGGACGATGTGATCCAAAAAGTGAGGACACTGAGGAACCGATCGGCCATGAATGACCGCATCGCGACGGTTCCCCCGATGGAAGAACATGTCTGCATCCGGAAGACCAACAAAATCATCCCGATCCCTGTAGGACAGATTTACTTTGCGTTTGTGCGGGAGAAAGATTTATATGTTGCGACAAAAGAGAGTATCGACAAGTGCGACTTGTCCTTAAATGAGCTGGAGGAGATTTTGAACCGATCCCGCTCTTTCTTTAGAAGTCATCGAAACTATATTTTGAACGTGAAGCATATCAAAGAAATCATCCCTTGGTTTAATAACACGTACTTGATCAAGATGAACGACGACAGCCAGACGGATATTCCCGTAAGCAGAGGGAAAATAAAAGCGTTTCGCAGTTTGATGAATTTGTGAAAACAAGCCAATCTTAAAAACCCTTGAATATCAAGGGTTTTTCTTGTTCGCATCCGTTTTCGTCCGAGTGAGTTTTTGAGGTTCCGAGTGAAGCTCGTCCCCAATCCGTCCCCATCCTACAAGTCAAGGAAAGCAGTTACTAACACGTAAATATGTTTATCTATGCTATAAATCGTAATAATTTTGAAATGAAATTTTTAAAGAATCTTTAAATAAAGTTTCTTTTTCCTTTCTATTATGATTGTATGATTTCCCTAAATATGAAAATCCCCTTCAGAAGATACACATAAGTATGCCACCCTACTAGTATAGTAGCATTTATCAACAACAAAGTTTACAAGGAGAGTCATCTATGAGTAATAGAATTAAAGAATTAGATTCAATACGAGGATTGGCGGCTATTACAGTGGTGATAGGACATTTTTGTTTAATGATACCATCCTTGCCTGATTCTATTAAATTTTCACCCCTTAGATTTTTATGGGCTGGTGGAGAAGCTGTAATCATTTTTTATGTACTCAGTGGTTTTGTCTTATCTATGGCCATTTATCATTCAAAAACAAATTATTGGGGCTATTTAATTAAGCGATTTGTAAGAATATATATCCCTTATTATTTCTGGATATTCATCACCTTTGCGTTATTTATTTTGTTTTCGCCATATGAAGTTACGGGACTACGAGATTGGTTCTATGATAAGTGGCAAGGACCTATCACAACATTAGATATTATCAATCACCTTGTGCTTCTCAATAACTTTTTTACGGATAATTACAACCCGGTTATCTGGTCATTGGCTCAAGAAATGCGTATATCTATCGTGTTTCCTTTGTTATTCCTTCTTTTTTATAAACAAAGTTGGAAGAAAACAATACTGTTTGCCATGAGCTTTTCTTTCATTAGTATTTTCCTTAATATATTGCATATTGGAAAAGCTGAGGGATTTTATAATGGTTATGCTGATACACTGCATTTCACATCTATATTTATGGTCGGAATGGTACTTTTTAAGCATCAGGAAGAACTTGTCCGTTTATATAGAAATATGAAAAAATGGAAAAGAAGACTTCTTATCACATTAGGAGTCATTCTATATTTATACTCAACTGGAATTTTGGCGATTTCTCGTAGTGATACGTATTTTCTATTAAAAGATTGGGGCGTTGTCATTGGTGTTAGCATACTTATTATAATGGCTATGAGTAACCTAAAAGTAAAAGCAATTTTAAATAAGAGTGTATTTGTATACGTAGGGGAAATTTCATATAGTATCTATTTATGTCATTTTCCAATTATGATGGTACTATTTAAACTTTTGTATGCAAAAATTCCAACCTCTTTGCTGTTCCTCTTATGTGTTACAACGACAATATTGTTTTCTATCGTATCGTATCATTTTATTGAAGTGAAATGTATAAGATGGGCAAAGCAAAGGACAATGAAATTCCAAAAAAAGGGGTAAAATTTAATCGGTTTCTTATCTATTAGGAACCGATTAAAATGCGCTCCACATGCGATTATACTACCAATTATATGAAAGAATTGCTGGTCAGTAGACTCCATATACTCATTAGTAAATATTTTATTATTGACTATCTATCCAGCATATGTTAGTATTTAAATATTAATGGGGCCATAGCTCAGCTGGGAGAGTGCTTGACTGGCAGTCAAGAGGTCAGGGGTTCGATCCCCCTTGGCTCCACCATAATATAGATCGCACAAGTCACTTATACAAGGTGACTTTTTTTATTTTCACAAACTTGATAAATCCCCGTCCCAGCTGAAAAAAACCACGAAAAAAGCCAACCGATCTCCACCGGTTGGCTTCCCTCTTTTCCCTATCAATCTACTATCTCACCGTCACCACAATCGGTGTCTTCTTCCCACCGTATTGTACATAAATCGTCGCTTTACCAGAACCCGTCGCCTTGATGACGCCGTCCTTCACATCGGCTACCAACAGACGAGATGTGGTCCAGAGAGCTGGCTTGGTGACATTTTGCTCAGAGCCATCTGCATACGTAGCGATGACGTTCACTTGTTTCACTTCGCCCTTGCTCATCACGAGCTGGACGACATCTGTCTTCAAGTATTTCAATGTATCAACATCGACTGGGATGGATACGCTCTTGTCGTTATATCTAGCTGTAATCGTTGCTTTTCCGTAGGCACGTCCTGTAATGAGGCCTTTGGTTACGTCTGCTACCTTGTAGTTGCTCGTCTTCCAGTCAGCCATGGAGGTAACATCCATTGTGCGGCCATCGGAGAAGGTAGCGGTCAAGGTTACTTGTACGTTGCTGTTCGACTTCGTAGATACAAAGCGCTTGTTTGCTTCCAGCTTGCTCACGATTCCGACTTCTACCGGGATGCTGATCGATTTGCCGCCGTATTTCGCAGTGATCGTCGCACGTCCGTTTGAGAGACCTGTTACGCGGCCGTTTACCACATCCGCTACTTTAACCGAGGACGAGGACCATTCTGCATCGCTGGTCACATTGTCCGAATTGCCAGCGGAGTCTGTTGCGTTCAGCTTGATCTCTTTTGATTCGTTGACGTTCAGGATCAGCAGTCGAGGATCAACGGAGAGATTCGTCGCTTGGTCTACTTCTACCGAAATCGTAACCGATTTGCCATCGAAGGTACCTGTTACAGTCGTTTTCCCTGCTCCAGTCGCTGTGATCTTCCCGTTCATTACCTCTGCTACAGCAGCAGAAGCTGTGCTCCATGTCGCTGTATCTGTTACATCCTTGGTCGTTCCATCTGCGTAAGCTGCCGTCAGCTTAACGGTTTCGGACTTGCCATTGCCAAGCACGATCTTTTTCTTGTCTACCGTCAATGTCTGCATGACGCCAACCGATACGGAAATGTTCACTGTACGTGATCCGTATGTAGCTGTCACGGTCGCTGCACCTGTTGACACCCCAGTGATTAAGCCTTGACGCACGCTTGCTACGTTAGGAGCACTGGATGACCAAACGACTTTTTGTGTGACATCTTCAGCAGGAGTGCTTCCATCTGGATACGAAGCCGTTACCTTCACTTGCTTCGCGCCGCCCACTGGTATCGCTACTGTCGTGATATCTGCGGACAAGTTTTGCGGTACATCTACATCGACAACGAGTGTCGCTGTTTTTCCGCCGTATTTAGCGGTTACATTCGCCGTTCCAGCCTTGTAGGCGGATACGGTCTTGCCGCTTGCAAATACGACATCTTGATTATCCGAAGACCACTCTACTTTTGAAGTGATATCTTCACTTGTTCCGTTTGCGAAAGATGCGTTTACAACTACGTCTTTCGTTGATCCGCTTTTCATCGTCAGGAAAGCTGGAGTGATATATATGGAACGAGGTACTTCTACATCTACACGTACCTGTACGGATTTGTTTCCGTACTTGGCAGTAATCACAGCTTCACCGGACTTCACCGCATGGATTTTCCCGTTGCTGTAGTACGCAACATCCTCTCGATCGGAGGACCATTCGGCCTTATCGTTCACCACTGTGGAACCGCCGCCATTGGCATAAGTTGCTTTCAGCTCGATGTCTTCTTCCTTGCCCACATTCATGAAAATGTTTTGCTTGTTGAGTTCTAGCTTTTGCGTTGTATCCACATCGACTTTGATCGTCGCTGTTTTGGTTCCATACTTCGCAGTAATGGTTGCTGTACCTGCGCCATAAGCCTTGATCGTTCCTTTGAGCGCATCGGCTACAGCCGTATTGTCTGAAGACCATTCAGCCTTGTCGGAGACATCCTCCGTTACACTTCCATCCGGGAAAATGGCCTTGAGCTTGATTGTTTCTTCGCCGTTCAGCAAGAGTGAAACCTGGTTTTTGTTAGGCTCCAATCTGTGGGCGATCTCGACATTAACAGAGATCGTTGTCGTCTGGCTGCCAAACTTCGCTGTCACGGTACCAGTTCCTGAATTCAAACCTTTGATTGCACCGTTGACTACAGTCGCAATCGCTGGATTATCGATGGACCAGTCTGATTGAGTTGTTACGTCTTCTGTTGTTCCATCGCTGTATACAGCTGTCAGCTTTACGTTTTCCGTGTTGCCGATCCGTACGTTCAACGTTTGATCTTCTGTCGTCAGTGCCTTTACCTTCTTCGTTACGGTTACACCCACTACAACAGGCTTACCCATGTACGTAGCCGTTACGGTAGATTTCCCTACCGATTTGGCTGTAATCTGCCCCGCATATACAGAGGCTACATCCGCATTTTGCGTGGTCCATTCTGTCTTGACGGTGACGTCTTCCGTTTTTCCGCTCACGTAAACAGCGGTAGCCGTCAGCTTGGTAGAATCTCCATTTTCCAATGTTACCTCGTTCTTGGACAGAACGAGTCGGCTGATTTCATCGGCAGCCAATCCTACCCCTGCGTTTCCAGTCCCCACTAATAGCAGGACGGCCAGAAACAAGAGCATCGTTTTTTTCCAGAACATTGCTAGCCTCCCTCGCAAGTATGAAATTTGCTGTTCTTCGAAACCATTCCACCATTACTATATCGGTAAAGAGCAAGAAACAATTTACTAGTTTTTCGTGTCAGGCATATGTCAAACTTTGTAACTAGACCGCATTTCAAACGTCTAAAGTTAGGAGAGCGACTATGAGGGAGATTTCGAAGAATGAAAAATCGAACGATAAACGCACAGCGTCCGTGCTGGCACGGGATACGGATAGTGTTGGGGATTGTCATGCTGCTCGGTCTACTATGGTCGAGCTACAACTGGTACCGCATCGAACAGACGATTGAGGGAGCCAACGCCCGGCACGCAACCGTCGGCATTGTCCTCGGTGCAGCAGTATGGGGTGAGGGGCCTAGTCCTGGTCTGCGCGAACGCCTGGAGCAGGCCGCGACTTTGTATGAAGAAGGCTATGTATCGAAGCTGTTGGTCACAGGCGGCCTTGGTGAAGGCAAAACGATCACGGAAGCTGCTGTGAGCAGAAATTACTTGGTTGCCAAAGGAATTCCAGAAGAGGACATTTTGCTAGAAAACAAGTCTACCAGTACATACGAAAACCTGCTGTACGGCCAGCAGGTCTTGGCGGAACATCATATACAAGACGTCCTGATCATCAGCCACGACTATCATTTGGCCCGTGCAATGATCATGGCTGATTCACTGGGAATTGTCGCCTCGCCTGTCGGGACGACGTCACACGTCCTTTTTGGACCGTATCATAAGGCGAGAGAAGTACTCGCCCTCACGCATTGGGAGCTCTCTCGCCTCTGGACACACGTGCTAGGAACGGTGGTTCTCGCGTAAAATTTCATACACATCGACAAAATGGCGGATTCGCTCCATGATGCGAGCCGCTTTTGTTTGTTCAATCCGATTTCCGTTGGAGATAGACAAATGCTCTTGCAGTTCATTCAGCGCGTAGTTTGAAGTAAACAACGTAGGCAAATGGTTGTTTGCCCGCTGATTCAAGATAACCCCCAAAATCTCGTCCCGAACCCATGGCGTCAGGTTTTCCGCGCCGATATCATCGAGGATCAGTACAGGCACTTCTTTCAGCAGCTCCAGCTTCCCCGCATACGATTGATCCGAGATGGAATCCTTCATCTCCCGGATAAAGTCAGGCACATAAACCAGCAAGGAAGCGACATTGCGCTCCGAGAGCTCGCGACCGATTGCTCCCATGATGTAGCTTTTTCCAACCCCAAACGGACCGTGCAGATAAAGCCCCTTTACCCGCTCGCCTGTTCCCACTTTTTCACAGAACTGAATCGCAGCGTCTACGGTAGCCAAATTCCCGGAGTCAATGACCAAGCCCTCAAAGCTCGCGTTCAAGGTCTCTTCGGAAACATAGTAGCTGCGCATCAGTCGGCGGCGGCGAATCTCTTCCTCATGCGACAATTGCTTGGAACAGGGCGTCATCGAGCTGATAATATGATGGTGAGCCAGCTCCAATTGAGTGCTATGCCCCTTGACCAAATTCGGGCATTCGCCAAGACCCGGACAACGCTCACACCAATACTGCTCCTTGACTGCCGTATAGATGTTGGAGAGCGAGCGAAGGTAATCGTCCCTGGTCAATTCGGGATGCTCTTGTTGAAATGCTTTTAAATACGCGGACGAACGGAACATTTTATCTAACTGCTGATCCGGTGTCAGCAACTGACGCGGTGTTCGTTTGGCGAGCTCTTGCATGAACTCACTGATAGATTCCACGTTCCCTCACACTCCTTATTTCCGTTTTCGCAAGGTTTCCAGTCTTTTCTGCAAGTCTGGAAAATCCTGAATGGACTGTTTCTTTTCAGCGTCCGATGTGGTTTTCTCCTGCGACAGCTGCCACTCGACAGATGCTGGCAGCTTGTCCTGCAAGATAGCTCTACCGTTGCGTCTGACAGGAGCAGATTCCTTCTTGCCCGCTTTTGCCTTCTCGGCAGTTTGTGCCCGTTGATCCGCACGTTCGAGGATCTGCTTGACTGCCTCGTCGGCTGTCGCGATCCGCTTGGCTTTCCAGCTGTCACGAATCGTCTCCATGTACGCTTTTGGCAGCTCCATTTGCATGCTGGCTAACGTATGGAGCAGCAGGGCATTGACGACTTCCGGCTGCATCCCATCCGCAAATACAAGCGTTTCAGCCCGTTCCAAAAACACCTTGCTGATTCTGCCACCAACGACCTTTTCCAACAGGGTCACCGGAGATAACTGGCGACAAGCACGGATAAAGGCTTCGCTACCAGGCTCAGGCAAGCGCCCTGGTCCAAAGTCATCCTCTGTCGTGTCAGTTGCAGGCGCAGTTCGGTATAGCTTGTCTTCCGTGTAGCGTTGCACCAAACGCTTGCGCAAAACTTCTCCGTCCAAACTCCGATCCGATTTGTACAGCGTCCAATCACGCAGCTCCTGCCCCATTCCCCAGCTGTCCAGCTGATAGAAATGGCACAGTGAGAACAACAGCTCCATGCTCTTGCCTTCCAAAACTTTGACCGAGTCGGCATTATCCGGCAAGTACAGGCGCAAGGACGATACACTCAACGAATGGTTGACCTGTGCCTCGTAGCCAGATTTCATCTGCGCTTGCGGAAAGCTAGTGTCCATCTCGGTTAAAAACTGATCCCGCTCCGATCCTTTTTTCACTTCCAGCTCCGATGGTTTCAACGACTGGAATACATCATGGAAGTCTTTCGTGACGTTTTCCACGATGGAGTATTCTTGATCCAACTGACTGCCAAGCGTATCTGCATAATGCTGGCGCAGTTGCGAATAGCGAACGTTTTCGATTTTGTTTAACAACATCAACGACAGTACATAGTCTGCAAAAAACTCTGCCGGACTAAGCGGCGGTTTGATCAAATACTCGTAATAATAGTCACGCTGCTGATTTTCCCTGCGGCGCACCTCGACTAGCCCGATTGCCTCCAGACGTTCACGCGCATCCAATAGCCGATCCAGAGAAAGCGAAGTCGTCAGCATCAAACTGCGATGGGTCCCCTCCGAGGAGGCTCCGCTCACCTCCTGCACGCCATGGACGAGCAGTTGGTAGAGAGCGTACGATTCGACACCGATGATCGGCAAGTATAGCTGCGTAACAAAGCCCATTTCGGCAAAGCCAATCGGTCTTGCCATCCGCACCAGATAACGATCCTTCGGCAACAATTCGTTCCAAACTAAACGACGCATCAGATCTTTCCTTCCTGACAAAATTCGATTCTTTTATTATAGCACGACTACCCATTCATTCGCGGAAAAATCAGCTGGAAAGCCAAAGAAGCCCTGGCGGATCGGCCGCAAGAGCGTGTGAGAGAAGTTGCGAATCTGGTAGAAAAAGCATATCTATTCTTTTGGAAACGAGCTATTTCGCGCTTGAGCCAATAGCTCCTCCAGCTCTTTCATAAATACATTGATATCTTTGAATTGGCGGTATACAGAGGCGAAGCGTACATAAGCAACCTCATCGACATGGTATAAACGCTCCATGACCTTCTCCCCAACGTCATTGCTTGGGATCTCCGCTTGCCCGCAACTGCGCAATTCTTTTTCAATGTCGTTCACTACATTTTCAAGCACTTCCAACGGTACGGGGCGTTTTTCGCAAGCGCGCACCAACCCGCGCAATATCTTGTCACGATTGAATTCCTCGCGTGTTCCGTCCTTTTTCACAATTAACAAAGGTGTTTCTTCTACCATTTCAAAGGTAGTAAAACGGCGCTCGCAGGCTTCGCACTCACGGCGACGACGAATGGATTTATTATGATTGAAAGGACGTGAATCCAGGACTCTAGTCCCATTATATTCGCAAAATGGACAACGCATATCAGAATCAACTCCAATACTGACAATACTTGTCTACAGTGTCCCTCATATTCCTGTCAGAAGTCAAGTCAATCCTTGTACCTATTTAAAGCATAAGTCGAATGGAGTACAATTATGGTACTGTTGGAGGGATAGTCATGCGTTTAGTATCTTTAAGGCACCTACAGCCTGGAATGAAATTGGGACGTACGGTCTTCACAGAAGATGGAAAGGTGCTGCTTGGAACCGGTATGCTCTTAACGGAACGACTGATATCCGGATTAGAGCGAACTGGTGTCGATTCGGTGTATATCGATGATCCCCGTACCAATGACATCGTTGTAGAAGAAGTGATTCGCCCACAAACCAGGCAAGTAGCTGTGGAAGCCATCGAGAAGACGATCAAACAAATTACAAACTCAAACAAGCTGGCCCGGAAAATTTCCTTAAAAGAAATGGGCCTTCATTTTCAGCGTGCCTTTAGTTCAATATTGGACGACCTGATGCAAAACAAACAAATGGTTGGACATTTGACGACAATCTCTTCTCATTCGCCATCCTTATACCATCACTCCGTGAATGTGGCCGTGCTGGCGACTGCTGTGGGCATGTCTCTGGGCTACAATCGCACACAGCTCATAAACCTAGGGGTAGGCGCCATGCTGCACGATATCGGCAAAGTGAGCCTGCCTGAAGAGCTGTTACAAAAAACAGAGCGTTGGACGGACGAAGAGAAGGAAATCGCCAAACAGCACACGATGCTTGGCTTTAATTTGTTGCGAAAGCAGCATGATATCTCGCTTATGTCAGCACATGTCTGCTTGCAACACCATGAACGACTAAATGGAAGTGGTTATCCACAGGGATTATCCGGCAAGCAAATTCACGAATTTGCGCAAATCGTCGGTCTCTGTGATATTTATGACTCATTGACTTCCCCACGCCCATGGCGCAAGCGGTACATGCCACAGGATGCTGTCGAGTACCTGCTAGGCGCTGGCGGTACGCTGTTCGAACACCATCTAGTCAATGCCTTTATCAAGCACATCGCTATCTTCCCGATTGGAAGCAGCGTCGTTTTGAATACCGGAGAAATCGGGGTAGTGAGTCGGGTTGATCCGGATTATTCGCATCGTCCTACTGTACGTGTGCTAAAAGACGGCCGAGGAAACGACGTCCCAAGCCCTTATGACCTCGATCTCAAGGCGAACATCCGACTGTTTATTGTCAGCTTTGAAGATGATGATCTATTTAACGTGAACTCATTAGATGAATCTTCTACCTCATCGTAAATACGAAGCAACGAAAAACCCCTTTGCTCGAAAATCGGCAAAGGGGTTTTGGTTATGCTACTTATTTTACACCCACAGCAGCTGCTTCTTTTGTTGCAGCTTGATTGTTCTGCTCGGAAACGTGGCGAACCAGGTCTACGACACGGCAGGAGTAGCCCCACTCGTTATCGTACCAAGCAATCACTTTCACCTGATTGTCTCCCATTACCATCGTAGACAGACCGTCGATGATCGAGGAGTGATCGTTACCATTGAAATCGCTGGATACGAGCGGCTCGTCGCAGAACTCGAGGTAGCCTTTCATGCTGCCTTCGCTCGCTTCACGTAGGACACGGTTTACTTCGTCCAATGTAACAGGCTTCTTCGTATTGATTACCAAATCCACTACGGAAACGTTTGGAGTAGGTACGCGAAGTGAAAATCCATTCAGCTTGCCATTCAATTCTGGCAGAACCTTACCCACTGCACGAGCAGCACCGGTAGTCGTTGGAATGATGGACTCGCTAGCTGCACGTGCACGACGCAGGTCTTTATGCGGATTGTCGAGATTCACCTGATCGTTTGTAAACGAGTGAATGGTAGTCATGAGACCTTGTTCGATACCGAATGCATCGTTGAGCACTTTTGCCACAGGTGCGAGACAGTTGGTCGTGCAAGACGCATTGGAGATAATGTGGTGATTAACATGGTCGTAGATACCTTCGTTTACACCCATCACGATCGTAACGTCTTCTTCTTTCGCTGGTGCTGTAATCACAACTTTTTTCGCACCGCTTTGCAGGTGCTTGCCAGCGCCTTCGCGATTGTTGAACTTGCCTGTAGCTTCTACGACGATCTCTACTCCGAGGTCACCCCAAGGCAGCTTCAGCGGATCACGGTCAGACAGGACAACTGTTGCTTTTCCATCTACGATAATCTTGTTGTCTTGGACTTCCACTTTATTTTGCAGGCGTCCGTGGATCGTGTCATATTTCAACAAATGTGCAAGCGTCTCCGCTGGATAGCTGGCGTTGATTGCAACGATTTCAATGTTGGGGTCCTGAATAGCGCGGCGGAATACCATGCGGCCAATACGTCCGAAACCATTAATACCGATTTTAATTGTCATATATAGAAACCCCTTCCGAATTGAGTTACGCTTATCTGATACTTTTATTATAATAAGTATGACACAATTATCAATGTGTTTTACTGAAAAATAAATATTTGGACGATTTACCCTACCCAAAAAAAGAGGAAAAAGCCGCTCTCTTATCCATAAGAGAAGCGGCTTTTCATGACTTTTAACGTAATTGAAAGTCGTATATATTTTTGTAACGATCATGATAATAGAGCACTCGCTGGACATATTGACGAGTCTCCCCATAAGGAATGTCCTCAATCGTCTCTCGAGTTCCGTTCCATTGCTCACTCGCGAGCCATCCGTTTACTTTCCCCGGACCAGCGTTGTAGGCTGCAATGACTTTGACAATATCCCCATCATAGCGGGACAGCAAAAAATCGAGATACCATGTCCCAATCTCGATGTTCATGACAGGGTCATACAAGTATTGACTGTCCTTTGGACGGAAGCCCGCCTCCTTGACGATCCACTGCGCTGTTTCCGGCATGATTTGCATGAGCCCGACGGCACCTTTTTTCGAAACGCGATCTGTCGCAAACCCACTCTCGGAACGAATGACGGCCAATACCAAATGAGGGTCCACCTCATATTTCAGTGCAGCCGTCACAATCTGTTGCTCATATTTGATCGGGTACATCCATTTCCACACCAATGGCGTGTTTAGCAGCAGAAATACACTCGCCAAAACGAGCAAGATCAATGCTGCACGTTTGCCAAAACTCATGATTGACGCTCCGATCGAATCGCGGCCAATACGGCCTCCACTTGACGCTCGGTTTCTTCACGCGAACCAGAATTATCGATCAAAAAGTCTGCGCCTTGCTTCTTCTGATCAATGGGAAACTGCGCCCGCAGTCTTTTTCGTGCTTGTTCTTCTTCCAATTCGTCGCGCTCCAGCATTCTCGCCAATTGCATCTCGTAGGGCGCATAGACGACCACGATTTTTTCTACCATATGCGTAAGCTTGCTCTCATACAGCAGAGGAATGTCCATAAAGACGATCTCGGCTCCATTCGCTTCCGCTACTTCGGCCTCTTCCCGCATAACGCGGCGTACCTCGGGATGGACGATGGCGTTCAGCTTTTGACGCTCGGACTCGTCCGAAAACACGATCTCACCTAGTTTTTTCCGATCAATTTGACCATCTTCCAATAGGATCTCTCTTCCAAAATGGCGCACGATCGCTTCATGGGCTACTTTACCTGGTTCTACGACCTCTCTGGCGATTTGGTCAGCGTCAATGACAGGAATTCCGCGCTCTCGAAGCATACCTGTCACCGTGCTTTTCCCAGTGGCAATTCCGCCTGTTAACCCTAGTATCATGCCCATCCTCCTCCCTTGGTCGAACTGTTATCACTGCTTTGTGAAAAACTTCTCGAGGTTACTGGTTCTTTTGGCAGTCCGGGCAAATATGCGTCCCTCTGCCGCCGACTACAAACCGAATGATTTCGGCCCCGCACTTCGTACATGCCTCATCTTTTCGTCCATAAACTAATAGAGACTGTTGGAACATTCCCATCTCGCCCTGTCCGTTCACATACGACTTGATGGAGCTACCACCTTGTTCTACCGCTTCTTGCAAGGTAGAGACGATGCTTTCGTGCAGTCGGATAACTTCTTTATCTGTCAGCATTCCTGCTGGTTTCTCCGGATGAATGCCTGCTTTAAAGAGTGACTCGTCCACATAAATATTCCCCAGCCCTACAATACATTCCTGGTTTAGGAGAAGTGGCTTAATTTTTGTTGACCGTCCTTTTACCAATTTCCCCAAAACTTCAGGAGTAAAACTCTTATCTAGCGGTTCTACTCCCAGTTTTGCCAAAGGTCCGACGGTTGTTTCCTTCCCCTTAGGGAATAGATCCATCGTCCCGAACTGGCGAACATCCCGATAACGCAGCTCCGTTCCGTCCGTAAAATGGAAGACGACATGGGTATGCTTCTCAACGGGATCATCCGCTTGATACACGCCATAGCGCCCTTCCATTCGCAGATGGGACACAAGCACATCCTCGTTTAAGAAAAACTGAATGAATTTTGCCCGCCGTTGGATATCCTGGATGGTTTGTCCCACCAAGAGAGATTTGAAAGCTTCCACATCATCTGGCTGACGCACAATACGCGCCAAATGAACACTTACTCTCTCAATCGTTTTTCCCATGACCAATTCACGCAGAGTCCGTACGACGGTTTCTACCTCCGGCAATTCTGGCATATGCCCTCCTCCTCTCGCTGTCTATCCATGTTTTATTGTCTAGGCATGCCTACTTCGCATCGTACCAAGTACGTCCATCACTGACGTCCACCTTGAGTGGCACATTGAGTGACAGTGCACTCTCCATCACTTCTGGCACCAGTTTGCGCATGACCTCAAGCTCATTTTCTGGGACTTCAAATACAAGTTCATCGTGCACCTGCAAAAGCATGCGGCTAGCGAGACCTTTCTCCTCGATTGCCTCCTGCATACGAATCATCGCCAGCTTGATCACATCGGCAGCAGTACCCTGGATCGGCGTATTCATCGCAGTACGCTCGGCAAACGAACGCAGGTTAAAGTTGCTGCTGCGAATATCAGGCAGGTAGCGGCGGCGGTTCAACAAGGTCGTCACATAGCCATCTACCTTCGCCTGTTGGACAATCTCGTCCATCCAGCGCTTCACACCCGAGAAGACAGCGAAGTAGCGCTCAATAAAGTCCCCAGCTTCTTTGCGGGTAATATTGAGGTTTTGCGACAGACCGTAGTCGCTGATGCCGTATACGATCCCAAAGTTGACCGCTTTGGCCTGACGACGCATCAGTGAGGTCACTTCTTCCTCACTCACACCAAATACGTCCATGGCAGTGCGGGTATGAATATCCATTCCCTTTTGGAAGGCGTCAATCAAGTTTTCGTCTTGCGAAATGTGGGCCAAAATCCGCAGCTCAATCTGGGAATAGTCGGCCGCCAGCATGTACCAGCCATCCTCCGACGGGATAAACGCCTCGCGAATCTTGCGTCCTTCTTCCATGCGGATCGGGATATTTTGCAGATTCGGGTCCGTACTGGACAGGCGCCCTGTAGCTGTAGTCGCTTGGTTGTAAAGTGTATGCACCTTGCTCGTCTTCGTATGGATTTCCTTGGTTAAGCCCTCAATATACGTAGAGCGGAGCTTGCCGAGCTGACGGAAGGTCAGGATCGCATCGATGATCGGATGATAAGGAGCCAACTTCTCCAATACATCTGCACTGGTAGAAGGACCTGTTTTGGTCTTTTTCAATACAGGCAGAGATAAGCGATCAAACAAAATTTCACCCAATTGCTTCGGCGAGTTGATGTTGAATGCCCCACCCGCCAGCTCGTAAATCTGATCTGTCAGACCTGCGAGCTTTTTGTCCAAGTCTTCCCCCATTTGCACAAGGCGCTCACTGTTTACCTTTATGCCTTGCTTTTCCATGAGAGCCAGTACCATACTCAGCGGGGCTTCCAATTCACCGAGCAGCTTTTCCATTTCGTTCTCCGCCAGCTGCTCGCGCAATACAGGCACACTCTGCCAGATTGCGGCCGCTTTATGCGCTACATGCTCGCTCAGCACGTCCATTTCAGGAACAAGACGTTTGGCACCCTTGCCGTACACCTCTTCATCTGACAATACCCGTGTTTGTGCGTATTGTGCCGCTATGCTATCCAATGTCGGGTTGCTCTCAGTCGCATTCAGCAGGTAAGAGGCGAGATACACATCAAAGCTGATGCCTTTTATCGCCAAATCATGCCAGGCGAGTCCAACCGTGTCTCGCTTGCCGTCAAATACCCACTTCTCCTTCGCAGGATCAGCCAGCCACTCACAGAGTGCCTTCCATTCCTTAGCTACGTCCCACGGAACGAACATCACCGTATCTTCCGCAGCCAGTCCAATTCCGAGGAATGGCGCATGGTGATAGTTTTCCCCGTCCATTTCAATGTAAAGAGCCATTGGTGACGTCAGCTTGGACTCGTATGCCGCTTTGTTTTCCTCTGAAATCATCTCAAACGAAAACGGCTTAGCGTCTGCTTGTCCGCTTCCCTCTGCTGGCTGTGCCACTTTGATCTTGGACAGCAGCGATTTGAACTCCATCTTTTTAAAGAACTCGCTTAGCGGTACACCATCATAACCTTCATAGCCAGTCTCTTGCACATCCAGCTCCACAGGCGCTTCACGCAAAATGGTTGCCAAGGCTTTACTCATGTTCGCCTTGTCTACATTCTCACGCAGGTTCTCTTGCAGCTTTTTTCCCGAGACTTTATCGATGTTTTCCAGTACTTGCTCGACAGAGCCGTATTCGTGCAGCAGCTTCAGCGCTGTTTTCTCCCCGACACCAGGGACACCTGGAATGTTGTCGGATGAATCGCCCATCAAGCCCTTCAGATCAATTATTTGCAGCGGCTTAAGGCCGTACTTTTCGTGAATTTCTTGTGGAGTGTACAGCTCGATTTCGCTGACTCCCTTGCGCGTCAAAGCGACGGATACATGCTCAGACACGAGCTGCAGCATATCTTTGTCTCCGGTAATGACAGTCGTTTTCCAAGCTTGCCCATCTGCCTGCTTCGTCAACGTACCGATAATGTCATCCGCCTCGTAGCCTTCCAGCTCGAAGCGTTTGATTGAGAAGGCATCCAACAGCTCCCGAATCAATGGAAACTGTTCAGACAGCTCCGGCGGAGTTTTACTGCGTCCCCCTTTGTACTCAGCATACTCGCTATGGCGAAACACGACTTTTCCCGCGTCAAAAGCAACCATGATATGCGTTGGCTTCATTTCCTCCAACACTTTTAACAGCATAGTCGTAAAGCCCAGCACTGCGTTCGTATGCAGTCCTGCCGATGTGGACAATAAAGGGAGCGCATAAAACGCCCGGTTCGCAACACTGTTTCCATCAATCAACACAAAATGACTCAAGGAATTCGACCCCTCTCGTTACAAAACTACTATCTTTAATCGTAACATAGGGCAAACATCAAAGCCAAGCCGTAGATATGGCGGGTAAAGAACAAGGTGATTGAACAGACTATGAAAAAAATGGACAAGGAAGGTGATCCTATGAATGCGAGGAAATTGATTCCGCTCTTGCTCACGCTATTTCTTTCCTTCGGGTCAATACCAGCAACAGCGACTCCACATGCAGATGCCGAGCCCGCAGGCAAAAAGCTGATGGCATTTGTCATTGATGACTTCGGGAACAACATGCAAGGGACGGAGGAAATATTATCAATGCCAGTCCCTCTCACGGTTGCCGTCATGCCGTTTCTGCCAAGCACCAAGCAGGATGCCGAGCTCGCCCATCAAAAAGGACATGATGTACTCGTTCACATGCCGATGGAGCCGATGAAAGGAAAGCGCTCCTGGCTCGGTCCTGGAGCCATTACGGCTGATCTGTCCGACGATGAGATTCGCAGTCGCGTGGAAAAAGCGATTGACGATGTGCCACATGCGATTGGCATGAACAACCATATGGGGTCAAAAATAACGGCTGACGAGCGACTTATGCGCATCATCATGAAGGTCGTCAAGGAGCGTGGCCTCATTTACCTGGATAGTAAGACCACTGATAAAAGCGTGGCGGCGAAAGTAGCGGCTGAAATGGGCGTGCCCCATGCAGTGAATCAAATTTTTCTCGATGACGTATACTCTGTCCCACATATTACGAAGCAAATGGAGCTCGTCTGCAAACGAATCCACAACCATCCCCTATGTATCGCGATAGGTCATGTTGGGCCTCCTGGCAAGAAAACAGCCTCCGTTCTGCGCCAGTACATCCCGCGAATTCAGAAGGAGGCCGAATTTGTAACCATTTCAAAGCTTATCCAGCAAACTGCTCATTAATTTTCGCCACCAGCTCTCCTTCACACGAGCCTCCGTTTTCAGATTTCCCGACAGCTTTACGTATTCGCTCACGGCTTCTGTAATAGCCTGAGCGATTTTTTCTTGTGCTTTGGGATTCGTTAACATTTCGCGGTCATGCGCATTGCTGATAAAACCCATCTCCACGATGACAGACGGACAGTAGTTATGACGCAGCATGTAGTACGTCTTCCCCCTGACTGGTTGGTTGTTCGTCCCTGTCAGCTTGTTCAGCGAGTTTTGCAGCAGCTCTGCCAGCATATAACTTTGTTCGGTATCTTGGTGCAAGAGAATGGCACCGCGTCGTCGCGTATTAGACGCCCAGTTTACATGCAGGCTGAGCAACATCTGGGGACCGATCTCTTTCGCCAAATTCTTCCTCTGCGCCAAATCCCGAATATGCCTCGATCGGTTGTCCAACCACCGATTCTCATCGCTCAGTGCGATATCATTGTTCCGATTCAAGGCCACCGTATAGCCAGCTTCTGTCAACTGTTGGTATAGTTGCTTGGCAATTTGCAGGTTGATGTCTTTTTCGTACAAATCCCCATAAGAAGTTCCCGAGTCTACACCCCCATGACCTACATCAATCAAAATGTGAAAGGGGGTGAGCGGCAATGCCTCGCTTCGCGTCGGGATACAGATGAGGATAAGTATGAAAGCAGCGATACGGAAAATAGCCTGTAAGTTTCTCATGCCAGTAGGATAACCGGATTGAAAAGAAACCTTTCAAGCGGCGAGGTACACATAACATTGTGAATTTTTTAATCCAACTGTACAATTACAATAATGAAACATGACCTTACCCGCATAAGAAGGTGTACTGATGAATCAATCTTTGGAAAAACCGTTATTCCCCCCGTATTTGGCTCTCTTAATCGGGGTGATCGCCATTTCCTCTTCTGCGATCTTTGTAAAGCTATCGGATGCGCCTGCTCCGATTATCGCTACGTATCGCCTGATTTTTTCTGTTCTCTTAACGCTTCCTTTTTTATTCTGGAATCGTGGCGCCATCGCAGAGATTGGAAAAATGTCCAAAAAAGTGTGGCTACTCTGTATTTTATCCGGGGCCTTTTTGGCAAGCCACTTTCTGTTGTGGTTTGAATCGCTGAACTACACGTCTGTAGCCAGTTCTACTGTGCTTGTTACCTTGCAGCCATTATTTGCATTCATCGGCGGTTATTTCTTTTTTGGTGAAAAAGTTCGATTTCTGGCTCTATCCGGCGGCTTGCTGGCGATTGCGGGAAGCTTTGTGATTGGCTGGGGAGACTTTCAAGTAGGCGGCATGGCTCTGTGGGGTGATTTCCTCGCATTGATGGGAGCTGTCACTGTGACGGGCTACTGGCTGGTTGGGCAGTACGTTCGCCAGCATATGTCCTCCTTTGCCTACACACTGGTCGTCTATACAGCCACCAGCGTGATTCTGGTCACCTACGATCTGGCACTCGGATATTCGCTCGTCGGTTACCCTGCGGCAGATTGGGGCTGGTTCTTCTGTCTCGCCCTGTTCCCGACCTTGCTTGGACATTCTATTTTTAACTGGATCATTAAATGGCTCAATACGACGACGATATCCATGGGGATTTTGGGAGAACCGATTGGGACTGCGATTCTCGCTTACTTCATCTTGGGTGAAGTGGTAACACCTCCGCAATGGATCGGCGGCCTGATCATTATCGCCGGCATTTATGTGTTCATTCGTTTTAACCAACCTGCTAAAGGAGTGTCCTCCATTGAACAAGCAACCGGAGAACCGAAAAAGCTTGCGTGAATTCGTCAAGGGACTGAGTATTTGGGCGAAGATTGGCTGGACAGTTCTTCTTGGCTACATCGTCGGACGGATTTTGTACTGGTTATTTAAAATGATGTCCTAACAGGCAAAAGGGGCAATTCCAAAGAAGTCTTCGATAAGACTTGCGGAATTGCCCCTTGCTATTAGGCTGTTGCCTTTTCGGTTGCTGGCACCTGTTGCGTTTTTTTCGGCTTTTTATGCAGGAAGTACAGAAGTGGAATCGAGAGGACAATAGGGATAACGGAGACGAGGAAAGTATCCCCGATGCCTTGGACCAACGATTCTTTTGCCATCATTCCGTATAAAATCGCGCTGGCTCCCCCTGTCGCACTCGCCGCATCTACCCCTACTTGTGCATACATTCCTGAAATGCCACTGATAAACTGCATCGCCATATCCGTATTCAAGTTGTCAGAGATTGAGGCCATGTGGAAATTTTGACGCGCCTGCATGATGACTGTCAAAATCGCAATGGCAAACGAACTCATGACTTGGCGCAATACGTTGGACAGCGGAGAGGCATCCCCTACACTTGCACGCGGAACGGCGTTCATCCCTACAGTAGACAGCGTCATCATGCACAATCCGATTCCAATCCCGCGAATGGTCAAGATCATATCGATCCACGAATGCATGCTGTCAGCAGATAGAGTGTGCAGTTCGTACGTCGTGATGCTCATGATGGTCAAGCCGATCAACCCGATCGGTCCGATTCCGTATTTATCCATCAGCTTTCCGCTGATTGGCATCATGATCGCCATAGCAATCGATTGCGGCATCAGCAGAATTCCAGACTCCATGGCCGTCAATCCCTGAATGTTCTGGAGGAAAATCGGCATCAGGAAGATACCGCCCATCATCCCCATCATGACGAAACCCGAAGTCAAAATACTAATGGTGAAGGTAGGAATCTTCAAAAGCCGCAAATCGAGCAGCGGACTTTCTTTCCCCAGCTCTACCCAAACAAACAGGATCAAGCTCATCACGGCAACGAAAAACAGACTGACGATGAAAAAGGAGGTCCAGCCCTCTGCTTGCCCTTTACTGAAGGCGAGCAGCAGGGTCCCGAAACCGACGATGGCAAGAAATGCTCCCATAAAGTCGAACTTTAACTCTGGCTTTTTCGGCGTTTCCTTGAGCAGAACGATACTCATGATCACCGCAAAAATACCAAAGGGTACACCGACCAGAAAAAGAAATTGCCAGCTTAAAAATTCGATGAGATATCCACCCAATGTCGGGCCCAGCGCAGGGGCTGTCATGGAAGCAATCCCGAATATCCCCAATGCCATTCCGATCTTTTCACGCGGAACGATCATGTAAATCATCGACATCCCGATTGGCATGATCATCCCCCCGCTGACACCTTGCACGACGCGAAAAGCAATCAGCGAAGAGTCACTCCACGCCAAGGCACAAAGGATGGACGAAAATGTAAACGCGGATAAGGAGAGTACAAATATTTTTTTCGCCCCGAATTTGGCAGACAACGAGCCGCTCATCGGAATCATGACGGCATTTGCCAGCATATATCCGGTCAATACCCACTGCATGGTCTCGGTAGTCGAACCAAAAATATTGACCATGGCAGGCAGGGCAACGTTAATCAAGCTATTGTTCAGAATCGCAACGAAGGTTCCTGAGAGGATGGCGACAAGAGACAGCCACATGCCGCTGTTCCCTCTTTTCTCCTCTCGGTGTGCCACCGCTTCCGCCATGTGTCAACACCCCCGTTAGTTTGCGATCACCTTGCTGCCCTCGGACAGTTTGTCTGTCGGGTTCAGTACAATTTGATCATTGTCTTTGACGCCATTCGTGACAGTTGTCCAGTCGCCGCTTGCGTTCTCTACCGCAACTTCTACCTGGTGTACAACGTTGTCGCTTACGGTATAGATGTAATGCTTGCTGTCCTTCTCCAGCACGGCTGACGTCGGTAATTTTGTTCCTGGCGTTGCCTGACCTTGGAGCATGACTTCTGCTACCATACCTGCGCGCAGCAAGCCGTCCTGATTATTTACCTTCACTTTGACTGGGAAAGAACTGCTGTTGGTATCCGAAATCGGAGAGACAAACTCAACGGTACCTTTCAGCACTTTTCCCCCCAGACTGCCTACCTTCACATCAACAGTAGAGCCGACCTTCACTTGGTTGATTTGGTTTTCCGGTACGCTTGCTTCTACTTTGACATCTGCCATATTCACTAGCACCATGAGAGGTGTCCCTGCCGCTGCCATTTCTCCCGGGTCAACCGAGCGCTTGGCGACGATACCTGTGATTGGCGCACGAATAATGGTATTGTCATAATTGCTTTTCGCCAGCTCCAGATTGGAGCCTAAACGGCTTACTTCTGCTTGCAGAGCCGCTACCGTGTCGGCAGTTGGGCCTGCTTTTGCCAGATCGTATTGAGCTTGCGCTTGTTCAAGACCTGTACGCGCCTTTTCCAATTCCAGCGAAGATTTCTCCAGCTCAGCCTGGGACAATGCGCCTGCATCAAAAAGTGCTTTCATCCGATTGTAGTTGCTCTCGACCACCTTCAGGCTGGCTTCTGCCTGGGTGACAATACTCCCAAGCTGCGTCAGCTGTTCATTGCGCGCACCTGCTTTCGTATCTCTCAGCTTTGCCTGAGCGCCTGCAATGGCTGCTTGTGCCTGATTGATCTGCTGCTGATAATCAGCTGCCTCTAGCGTGACCAGTACATCGCCCTGCTTGACGACTGCGCCTTCTTTTACTTTCACGCTCGCTGCTTTTCCAGATACTTTAGAAACGACTTGGATCTCTTCAGATGCTGCCACCTTACCGTTGGCAATGACACCCGTAGAGGCAGAGGTCACCTTCCACGTCTTCACGACAGGGACGCTCTCGCTCGTTTGCGATGCAGAAGATGTCTCGCTACAGCCCGCCGTAATAATAGAAACGGCTGCCATGACTGCAGCGATTGTTTTCCATTGTGCTGTCTTTTTCATGCTTGATTACATCTCCTTCACGTGCACTTTGATCTCGGCATTCAATCCGGCCACGAGGTCCAGACCTGCTGTGTCATCTATAGCGATTTTGATCGGGATACGCTGGGTTACTTTGGTGAAGTTCCCGCTCGTATTGGTCGCTGGCATCAAGGAAAATGTAGAATTCGTCGCCTTTCCGATCTCCAATAAATGACCGCCCAATTTCTTACCTGGGTAAGCGTCAATCGTAAAATCGACTTTTTGGCCGAGTTTCAACCGTTCGATCTCAGTCTCTTCCAAATTGGCGGAGATGTACAATTTGTTTTCGTCCATCACGAGAGCTACCGATTGCCCTGCCGAAACAATCTCTCCCTCTTTTGCTTGCGTTTTAATCACGGTACCTGTAATGGGAGAACGCAACACGCTGTTTTCCAGCATCGTCGTTGCTACGTTAGTTGTATCTTGCTGCCCTACGATTTGGTCTGCTATAACGGTGTCGCCTTCTTTGACAGCGAGTCCGGTCAGTTTGCCTGTCATTTTTGGCATGACGCGATAAATGTCTCCCGCAATCCGAGCATCTTGTGTGGTCACATAATGTGCACCTTGATACCAATAGTAGTAACCGATTCCTCCACCACCTGCCACGAACAGGAGCAAAATGACATACAAAACCAGTTTTCGCTTCATGGTTTCTCCTCAACTTTCTCGTTCTTCTAGTTTCGCAATCAATGTTTCCATCGACTGAATAATGATGTCTAAATCCTCATCGGAAAATCCATGGAAAATACGCTTGTAAAAGTTCTCTGAGAAAAAATCAACCTTTGCGAACAGCTCCGAAATCTTCGGTGTTTTACGAATCCAGACAACACGCCGGTCATTCTCATCACGTACGCGTTCTACGAGTTGTTCTCGTTCCAAACGATCTATGATGCCAGAAACGGTGCTGTACGATAAGTCTACGGCTTTGCTTATCTGGCCAATCGTTTTGGGATCAGGGTGTATTTCTCGAATGACCATTAGCTGCGGGACAGTCACACCATATTGGGACAGTTCTTTTGTGGCCATTGTTCCAAATGTCTTGTTCAACCGTTTTAACAAGTCCCGAATAAGCAGTGATTTATTCATAGCGCACTCCTTTCTTAAGTAATATTTCGTACACGAAATTTATCACATGAAAACTATACGATGTTTTTCTATCCGTGGCAACTATTTCTTTAGGTTAAACTTTAATTAGGTAACCTTTTAAAAGGATACGTTGGGCGGGTTGTCGTGGTGGGGAGGAAACAGGAGAAAACGCTCAGATTCTAGGTCCACCTACTGTGGGATTGACTGTCCAGCTCCATGAAAAAAAGCGAAACCCGCGTCCAAAGTGGTCCATTCATGGGGTGTCTCAGAGGTGGACGCTAAGAGCTTGTTTCTCTTTTTTTCATTGCGCCTCGGGCGGTGTCCCTAAGATCTTCGCTTTTTTCTCCTGTTTCCTCTACGAGCTTTCCGTTTGATCCGATTTTTTAATGCCTAAAGATATGGAAGAATGTGATCAGTTACGCCAGAGAAGAATATTTCCAGACGTAGCGACTTGTGGAGTCCTACTGAGCGGAGAAGGGATTTGCGGGCAAAAGAAACGCAACGTGCCCGTGCTACGAAGCGGCTACCACTTTTGTGTTTCCCCGCAAATCCCTTCGGAGCGGGCAATCTAAACATCCCCGAGGGACGGAGCCTGGAGCCTAGACTGGAAATATTCTTCTCCCCACCGCAGCCTCGTACTAAAAAAGAAAAACCGACACCCCCTTTACCCTCAAGGAATTGTCGGCCCATTTTCATGCAAAATAGATGGAGCATCCGGTGCTTCCTCAGGGGTCGTGCGGCGTACGCTTGGTACATTTCGTGGCTCATGCTCAATTTCTGGGAAAGAGTGAACCGTCACGTACATGCTTCCGTTGCTCGCGATCGCCCGGATCAAGACCGGATAGGCGTATTTGTTTTGAAACACAAAATCAGGGCCGTACCAGCTCACGGTTGCATCACGGCCTGGAGGTACGTACGCTACGTTTCGACTGTGAGAATAACGCTGCATAATGTGCAAGCCTGCCTGGTCTACCGCATTGAACAAAGTAGACGATACTTGGCAGATTCCTCCCCCAATGCCTTCCGATAGCTCTCCTCTAACAATAATAGGTGCCTGCAAATACCCTTTTTCTTTTGTACGCTGGCCCACTACCTTATTAAAAGAAAAAATTTCTCCTGGCAAGACAACGTAATTGTTAATCGCCTGCGAGGCGAGTTTGATGTTGTGTACACGATTCCGGTTGCCTGCATTGAAATAGGTCGCATACTGTCCGATCCTTTTTTTCCGAACCTGACTCATGAGAGCCTTGTCTACCTTCGGGAATACCTCTTTGTAGCTAACATTCAAGCTTGCGGCTCCCGTACCGTAAAAATAATCGTAAAAGCGTGCGCGAAATGCCAGGTCATCTAACCTTCTTCCCTTGGTTTCTGGAACAATGGCCCCGGCGTTATTAATCGTCGCATTGGTGGGCTCGATGTGGGCTTTTTTCGCCACCTCTTCCACCATTCGCGCAAGCTTGCTTTCATCAACTAATGGAACACCATCAAAGGGAAGAGAATAATCAGCACGACTGAGAATAGCTACCGTCTTGTCCTCCATCTCTATCTGCAAAAAATTCGTCGGGTCGAGGGGATTGATTAACAGTAACAGAGCCAATGTCATAGCAAAACCCATCCGGCTGCTCACCTCCATTCTCCAACAACGATCATCTTCCGTTATTGTAGTATGAGCAGTCGAACGGGTTTCATTCTACGATCTAAATACCATTAGCCCATCTTTGTCAGTCTGCTTACGAGAGCTTGCGAGACAGCCTTCAAACGCTGCTGGTCAACAGCTTCCTGATACGTGGTGTTTAACTGGTCACGCAGCTCTTTGGCTGCGACAAGATTGGCTGTGGCTTCTTTTATTTTTTGGCTATATCTTACCTTAATATCCAATAATTCTTCTTCATATTTCTCATCGGTTCCTGGGGTAATCGCGCGTTCGTACATATCAATAACCTCATCCGTCTCTTTGCTAGGAAAATACTCATGCGGAGCCGTACTGTCAAAAATAGCGAGGCTCTTCTCAGGTACAATCACCATATCGAGGCTGTGTGGGTCCAAACCACAATGATACACTTCCACATCAAAACCCCGTGTCTGGGCTTCCTTCACCAGCTTTTTCAGCATGGTTGACTTGCCAGAGCCTGGTCTGCCCTTGATGAAGTAACGTTTCTGCAATTGGTCTGTCAGCTTCATGATATGATCGACTGGTCCCTGTGGAGTGGCAGCCCCCAAGTACATACGCCGAACCTTTGCTTTCTTCTCTAGCTGCTCATCCCTGAAGAATAGCGCGATGACTTCTTCCGTGACGCGATTGGCTTCTTCTCTGTCCAGGTTTTCAATGTAAGGGGCTTCCCACTCATCATGGATGCGCAGTGCTTCGCCAAAAGCTAGATAAGCCTCTTCACTCTTGTTAAAAATCTCTTCGTACCAGGCGGCGATCCGGTCTTTGTCATCCACGAGCTGATCAACGTCTACCATCGCCTGCAAATTGACTTGAATTTCAGTTACGCCAGGGGAAGCCGGTCTCCACAAGCGCGGATAGCTCCCGTCCATGATCGCTACTTTATAGTGAGGAAAAATGACACCATCAAACTGTCCGTTCACAAAAGGGGAATGAATCCACTCCACTTCGTTTGTTTTTCGTGCCATTTGATTTCCAATCGACTCGATCAGTGGCGATGTAATTCCTTCCACTGTCCCTGTCAAAATATAAACACGCTCCAAGCCTTCCAATACGGAGTCATAAAATGTCTTGTATCCTCGCGCAGTATTCCCTGCGGCATATATATGGCGCACTTTGTTCGTCATTGCTTTTCCCTCCTGTACATCTTCTCGCTGCAGTTGAAACGATGTATTGTATGCACAACAGGGGAAATAGGCGTCTGTCTACAAAAAGCCGCTGCAAGCTATTATCCATAGCTCACGGCGGCTTTTTGTCATGCGGGTATTATTTATTCAAATCCGTCATTTTACCAGTCGACATATAAATAATCCATTCGCAGATGTTCGTAACATGATCGGCAATCCGTTCCAAATATTGCGCGACCAAGAGCAAATGCGTTCCTTGCGAAATGGCCTGACTGTTTTTCGTCATCAATTCAATCAGATCATGGAAAATCGTGGAGTACAGTTTATCAACAATGTCGTCGCGTGCAGCAATCTCTTCTGCCGCTTCTTTATTGCGTGCAATATACGCATTTAAGCAATCGCGCACCATAGCCTTGACGTGATCAGCCATCATCGGAATGTCGATGAGGGGTTTCACGTACGGGTCCGCCATCAAGCGCCGGGTCGTCTTCGCAATGGAAACGGCATGATCACCCATTCGCTCCAAATCCGTCACCAGCTTCAACATGGTTCCCAAGCGTCGCAAGTCACCTCCGACTGGCTGCTGCAATGCAATGAGACGGAAGCAATCGCTCTGTATTTCTTGCTCCAACTCATTGATCACAGGATCGCTTGCGATAACCTGTTCAGCCAGTTCAGCATCCCGCTCAACCAGACTCTTAATGGATTTATGAATAGCTTCTTCCACCAATGTGCCCATCGTCATGAGCTTGCGGTGCAGTACATCCTGCTGTTCTTCAAAAGCGTGCCGTGACATTTCCCTCTTCCCCCTTCTAGTGTCTGACATGTCAAATGGTACAAGGCGATTGTATTGTAGAAGTAAAGCTACTATTTTGTTTGTGTAAATGTTTTTACAGCAGCTTTTTAGGTAAGGGGAAGTGTAACTGAAAAGGTTGTCCCTCTTCCTTCCTTACTCTCCACACTGATATGTCCGTGCAAATTTTCCACGAGATGCTTCACAATTGCGAGGCCCAAACCTGTTCCACCTGAATCGCGGCTACGCGCCTTGTCTACGCGATAAAACCGCTCAAAGATACGCGTGAGATCCTTTTCCGGAATGCCGATCCCGGTATCCATAACTTGAATGGTGATGTTTTCGCTGTCTGCCTGTGTCTTAACGTTGATCTTCCCACCTTCTTGCGTATAGGCGATCGCATTCGTCAACAGATTCAAGATGATCTGCTGCAAGCAATCCTTATCCGTCATCAACCAAATATCTGGCTTCGGTGAAGGGAGTGTTATCGTCAATTCCTTGCGCTGTGCCTGGTCATGCATGATGGCAACTGCCGAACTGATCAAATCCTGCAAGTGAACCTGACTCAGATGCAAGGGGATTCGCTTCTGCTCGATTTTGGACAGGTCTAAAATATCGCGGATCATCCGGTAGAGTCGCTCGCTCTCATCTGAGATGATTTGCAGGAAGTTGCGACATGTTTCCTCGTCCTGCATCGCCCCTTCAAGCAAGGTCTCCGTGAAGCCCTTGATCGAGGTAATCGGCGTGCGTAGCTCATGCGATACGTTAGCCACAAAATCACTGCGCATCTTCTCCAAGCGGCGAATGTCGGTGATGTCATGCAGCACCACGACTACACCCCTCGACTCCCCCTTGAAGTTAATATAGGGAGCAAAATTCACGTCAAGGATGCGTTCCTGCGGGTAATAGATGTGTACCTCTTGGCGGAACTTCTCGCTTCTGTCGAGACACCTGTCGATGTATTGGCTGAGCCCAAAGCTCTTGCCTGCCTCGATATGCAGCTTCCCTACGATCTCATGTCCAGCAGTCCCCAACAGCTTTTCAACGGCGGGATTGACCAGCATGATCCTACGTTGCTCAGAAATGAAGATCACGCCACTCGTCATATTGGTCAGCACACCTGCTAGGCGCTGCTGATTCTCCGAGATTTCGTACATCTGCTGCTCCAGGCTCGATGCCATGAAGTTGATCGCTCCTGCAAGCTGACCAATCTCATCCTTTGCTTTGATTCTCACACGGCTCTCGTATTGGCGCTGTGTAATGTTGCGGGCTACCCGGGTGATCTCCTCGATCGGACGAATAATGGAAAAGGAAATGCGGGAAACGACAATCGATCCGACTACCAAAGTAACCAATAAACCGGTGAGCAAGCTGTACCACATCTTGTGGATCGTATCAGTAATATCTTTCATCGACATCGCTGAACGAACAACACCGAATATTTCGTTGTTCAGTTCAACAGGTACTGCAACGTACATCATGTCATAGCCGAGCGTCTCACTGAAACGGCGGGAAATTCCTGTTTCTCCTTTTAACGCTGCCATCATCTCCGGTCGATCATGATGGTTTTCCATCTCTTCCGAGTGAGAGGAGTTGTCGTACATCACCTGACCGTCCTTGTCGATAATGGTAATCCGTACTTCATCCGTTGGCGCTACTTGTGTGACCCGATCCGCTAACGTCGCTTTATCGGTAAAGACGTTCGGGAAACGGACCGCCTGAGAGATGAGCTTCGACTCGCGGGACAATAGCTCATTCAGTGATTGGAGGTAGGAATTCTCCAGCACTTTGGCAAAATACATCCCCATCACCAATAGTACGAGAGAGATTAAACCCAAAATAGTCAAAGTGAGTTTGATTCGAAAGCGAGTCAAGGTAAATCCTCCGTTATCCTTCCAATTTGTATCCTAATCCGCGAACTGTTTTGATGTATTTCGGGTTCTTCGTGTCATCCTCAAGCTTTTCGCGCAAATGACTGACATGCACGTCTACAATTCGAGAATCCCCGATGAAATCGTAGTTCCAAACGGCGTTCAACAATTGATCGCGCGTCAGTACACGCCCTTGGTGGCTCGCTAAATAGTTAAGCAGCTCGAATTCCTTTGGTGTCAGCTCAACCTTCACGTCTTTACAAAACACTTCGTATTTCTCCGGATAGATGCGAATATCCCCAAATTGGAGCAACACATCTTGGGGCGCTGTAGTCGCTTCTGGTGTGGTCTGAAACCGCCGCAGGATGGCCTTCACGCGAGCAATTACTTCTCTCGGGCTAAAAGGCTTTGTCAAATAATCATCAGCACCAAGCTCAAGCCCCAAAATCTTGTCGAGCTCATCATCTTTCGCTGTAAGCATCAAGATCGGGGTATTATTGCGTTCCTGGCGCAAGGTTTTGCATACATCCATTCCATCCATCTTGGGAAGCATCAAATCAAGAATGATAAAATCAGGCTGCTCGCTTTTGACCATGTCTAAGGCCTGTTTACCGTCAAAAGCAGTCACGACCTGAAAACCTGATTTTTCAAGATTAAATTGCAATAGCTTTACAATGGAAGCTTCGTCATCCACTACCAATACTTTGATCATCTGTCTGTTTCCCCCTAGCGTTGCAATGCTTGCGCTCGATTTTCTAACCTACGTCCCCTGAAAAATGCTTCTCTCTACAATACTCAGTCTGCCAAGGCTCATTGCGGAAAACAAGTAATTTTTTTGTAAAGACATGCTGAAAGGGCATATAGAACTTATTGCTTGGCAATAGTATTCCGCTTTTAGGTAAAGGTATCTACATGAAAAAGGTCTTCTGGCTGTAATGGTCGGGAGAAGCCATGCCACATGTTTTCCAGTCGCCTGTATCCTCTCTTCGTTCGGGCGGTCTCCTTCCAAACATGTGACAGTGCTTTCCTACAGCTGTGGATGTATTTCGTGCTTTTAGTACGTTTTGCAAGTCAACACAGCGGAGCTTTTGAAGGCACTTCTTTAGATTCTACTTTAAGATAAAGAAAAAGCTGCGTAGAAGAAGCGAATTTCCAGGCCAAGCGCCTCTGGAGCGGACAGTCAATCCCCCCTTTGCAGGGCGTAGGCCGAAGCGTAGACTGGGAATTCGCTTCTTCCCCCACTAGAGCCACTTTATCAAGCAAAAAAGACGCCTTCCCAAAGAAAGGCGTCTTACATGTATGGATCTTATTTCAAAACAGCCATGACACTGCGTACAGAGTCAGCAGATTTGTCGAGAGCTGCTTTCTCTTCGGCAGTCAAATCCAATTCGATGATTTTCTCGATCCCGTTTGCGCCGAGCAGAGTCGGTACCCCCAGGTAAAGATCATTGTAGCCGTACTCTCCTTGCAGAAGAGCGATGGATGGCAAAATGCGTTTTTTGTCCTTGATGATGGCTTCAGCCATTTGTACCAAGGAAGCCGCAGGTGCGTAGTAAGCGGAACCGTTCCCCAAAAGGTTTACGATCTCGCCGCCGCCCTTGCGGGTACGCTCTACGATGGCATCCAGACGGTCTTTCGGGATTAATTTTTCCAATGGGATACCACCAGCATAAGAGTAGCGAACCAATGGAACCATGTCATCACCGTGACCACCCAAAACGAAGCCTGTTACGTCTTCTACAGATACGTTCAACTCCATAGCCACGAAGGTACGGAAACGAGCCGTATCCAGAACGCCGGATTGACCGATTACGCGTTCTTTCGGAAAGCCGGACGTTTTGAAGAAGGTGTACGTCATCGCGTCAACTGGGTTGGACAGTACGAGCACGATAGAGTTAGGTGCATATGTTTTTACTTGCTCTGCAACAGATTTCATAATGCCAGCATTGGTGTTAACCAGGTCATCGCGGGACATGCCAGGCTTGCGGGCAATACCTGCTGTGATGATGACGAGATCAGCATCTTTGATGTCTTCATAGTTCGCAGTACCTGTGATGCTTGCATCAAAGCCTAATACTGGTGAGGATTCCATCATGTCGAGTGCTTTACCTTTTGTTGGGTTTTCCAGTTGCGGAATATCAACCAATACTATGTCGCCCAGCTCTTTTTGCCCCAAAATGAATGCAGTTGTTGCACCAGTGAAGCCACTACCGATAACAGCGATTTTTTTACGGTTGAATGCCATGAACTATTCCCCTCCAAAAATGTAAGTGTAAAAATTTGTACCCAAATCTATCTTACATGTTTTGAATCAGAGCGTCAGCAAACTCGGAGCATTTCAGTTCTTGTGCGCCTTCCATCAAACGAGCGAAATCGTATGTTACTGTTTTCGCGGAGATGGTTTTTTCCATGGAGTTGATGATCAGGTCAGCTGCTTCGTTCCAGCCCAGGTGACGCAGCATCATTTCTCCGGACAGGATCACGGAGGATGGGTTTACTTTATCCAAACCAGCGTATTTTGGAGCTGTACCATGAGTTGCTTCGAAGATCGCATGGCCAGTCAGGTAGTTGATGTTTGCACCTGGAGCGATACCGATACCGCCTACTTGTGCAGCAAGTGCGTCAGATACATAGTCACCGTTCAGGTTGAGTGTTGCTACTACATCGTACTCAGCTGGACGAGTCAGGATTTGTTGCAGGAACGCGTCAGCGATAACATCTTTCACGATGATTTTGCCAGCTGCTTCTGCTTCTTTTTGTGCTTTGTCAGCGTCGCCGCCTTCAGCTTTGATGCGATCGTATTGAGCCCAAGTGAACACTTTGTCGCCGTATTCTGCTTCAGCCAGTGCATATCCCCAGCTTTTGAAAGCACCTTCTGTGAACTTCATGATGTTGCCTTTGTGCACGAGGGTAACAGATTTGCGCTTGTTTTCGATCGCGTAGTCGATCGCTGCACGAACCAGACGCTCTGTACCATCTTTGGAAACAGGCTTGATACCGATACCAGAAGTTTCTGGGAAGCGGATTTTCTTCACGCCCATTTCGTTTTGCAGGAAGTCGATCACTTTTTTCACTTCTGGAGTACCTTCAGCCCACTCTACGCCAGCGTAGATGTCTTCAGTGTTCTCGCGGAAGATTACCATGTCAGTCAATTCAGGATGTTTCACTGGGGATGGAACACCATCGAAGTATTGAACAGGACGTACGCAAGCATACAGATCCAGCTCTTGACGCAGTGCTACGTTGATGGAACGGATACCGCCACCTACTGGTGTAGTCAAAGGACCTTTGATTGCGATCAGGTATTCACGAACAGCAGTCAGCGTATCTTCTGGCAGCCACTCGTTGTATTGGTTGAAGGATTTTTCACCTGCGAATACTTCGAACCAAGCGATTTTCTTCTCGCCTTTGTAAGCTTTTTCTACAGCTGCATCCAGAGCGCGAACGGAAGCTTTCCAGATATCAGGGCCAGTACCGTCACCCTCGATGAAAGGAATGATCGGATTGTTTGGAACTACCAATTTACCGTTATCCACAGTAATTTTTTCGCCTACAGTTGGTTGCGTCAGGTTTTTAAACACAAAAAATCCCTCCAGTGTTATATATATTAGGTGATTATGAATATTTCCAGACGTAGGAGAACTACCACTCACTTGTGGTAGTTCTCAAGCTTGCGCTCAGGAGCGATCAGCCTGGCTGACCACCTGCCCTCCACGCTCGAAAATAGCGAGTTCTTAGCGGCGGTCAATTGGAACGTAGTGTTGGTTGACCGGACCGGTGTAATCCGCGCGAGGACGGATCAGGCGATTATTTTCATACTGTTCCATGATGTGTGCAGTCCAACCGGACATACGGCTGATGGCAAAGATCGGTGTGAACAGGTCTGTTTCGAGACCGAGTGAGATGTAAACAGATGCGGAGTAGAAGTCAACGTTTGGCTTCAAGCCTTTTTCGCCGGAAATCATTTCATCGATCTTCACAGACATCTCATACAGCTCAGGGCGACCGATTTGCGCGGTCAGTGCTTTGGACATGTCTTTCAGCCATTTCGCACGTGGGTCACCGTCTTTGTATACACGGTGTCCGAAGCCCATGATTTTTTCCTTGTTATCCAGCTTGGTGCGGATATAGGATTCTACGTTAGCCATTCCGCCGATTTCGTTCAGCATTTTCGCTACCGCTTCATTAGCGCCGCCATGCAGAGGGCCTTTGAGCGTACCGATTGCGGACACGATACCGGAATAAATGTCAGTCAGAGTCGCAACAGATACGCGAGCAGAGAATGTAGATGCATTAAACTCATGGTCAGCATGCAGGATCAGAGCAACGTCAAATGCTTTAACAGCCGTTTCTGTTGGCTCTTGGCCTGTGAGCATGTAGAGGAAGTTTTGTGCAATCGTGAAATCTGCACGTGGAGCTACTGGCTCCAGACCTTTACGCATACGCTCGTAAGCAGCGATCAAGGTAGGAGTTTGTGCCATCAGACGGATAGATTTCCGATAGTTGGCTTCAGGAGACATATCTTGCGCTTCTGTGTCGTAGAGCGCTAGCGAAGAGACAGCTGTGCGCAACGCCGCCATTGGGTGTACGCCTTTTGGATAGTGGCGAATGCTTTCCAGCACTTCTTGGGCCACTGCTGCATTTTCACCCAATTGTTTTTTCAAAGCGTCTAGCTGATCACGCTTCGGTAACGCTCCATGCCAGAGCAAATATACAACCTCTTCAAAAGTTGCATGTTCTGCCAGCTCATCGATGTTGATCCCGCCATAGCAAAGAACCCCATCGACGATCGAACAGATGGATGATTGAGCGGCAACAACGCCTTCAAGTCCACGAGTAGTTGTCATAGAACTCCCTCTCCTTTTCCACTCAAGTAGTAGTGCTTATCTAGTCTTCGCTTGTCCGCCATGACTGATAAACGACCTGATCACGTTCAAAAAAGACGACTCTTTTTGAACATCCTATCTATGCAATTGTAAGCAGCGGTTTCTTTCATCCACCACTCTTGACAGGGAATGTATCCACGCAAATCCTCACAAGGTCGTACATGAAAATGACGCTCGTGTAAGGGGAGAGGCGAGAGAAAAGAATCCACTAAGACGACCCAATTATAAAAGATTATTGCGATTTTGTGAATAAGGTTGGCGAAAAAATGTTTCGAAGGGTGAAACGGAGTTTTGTTTTTTCGCGATTCTTGCTCCACCTATCAGGCATGCTGCATAATAGAAACATCAGTAATTTGTTCGCACTTTCGCGGCGGAAAGGAGAAATCGTTTGAATCAGGAAAACTGGGTAGAGCGCCTCTTTCAAATCATTCGCTTGTTATGGGTTTGTCTGCTTGTCTATGTAGGGATTTGGGTATTCCAACATGCAACACCCTTACTGTACCCATTTATAATCGCTTTAATCATTGCGCTCGTCATCAACAAACCAGTTACGTTCATGACTAGAAAGTTCAGGATTCCACGCTGGCTTTCTGTCATTATCGCGCTCTTGGTTTTGATGCTGCTCGCGGGCGGAGTGCTCACACTGATTATCACGGAAACGGTCGTGGAAATCGGAGAGCTGGCCAAACGTTTACCAGTCGTTTCACAGGAGCTAGCCCATTATTTGCAAAATACGATTTCTCAAGATTTCTTGATGGGCATTTACAATCAGATTCAGTGGTTTTACGATCAGCTCGATCCAAGTTATAAGGATAAGCTTACCAGTACGGTAGGCAGTGCGATCTCGACTATCACGAATGTCGGACAGGACTTGATCGTCAAATTCCTGGATGGATTGAAAAACCTGCTTGTCTCACTCCCGAATATGGCAACAGTTTCCGTCATTTCCATCATGGGTGCCTTCTTTATCTCCAAAGATTTTGCTCTCTGGGAAGCGCGGGCTCGCCGTCTTTTGCCAAAAGGGGTAAACAGCCGTCTCGATCAGATCTTTATCGATTTGCGCAATGCCTTGTTCGGATTCGTCAAGGCGCAGCTGACTCTCATCTCCTTAACTGCTGCCATCGTGATTATTGGTCTGTTGTTCATGCGTGTCGAATACGCAATTACGATTGGCTTGATCACGGGCTTGGTCGATCTCTTGCCTTATCTTGGGACAGGGACTGTCTTCGTTCCTTGGATCATCTACATGTTTTTCAAAGGCAATTACTCGATGGTGATCGGCTTGTCCATTTTGTACGGGATCGTCTTGATTTTCCGGCAAATTATCGAGCCAAAAGTCGTTGCGGAAAACGTCGGGCTCGATCCTCTCCTCACGCTGGTCGCACTGTTTGTCGGCCTCCAGCTGTTCGGATTCTTGGGCTTGATCATCGGACCTGTTTCACTCGTCATGATCAATGCTTTGGTAAAAGCCAACGTCTTCGAAGATGTATGGGGCTACATCCGTGGGAAGAAAACCTGACCCAATGTAAAAAGAACCGCTTGCGAGCGCATGTCACACAGCTCGTAGCGGTTCTTTTTTATAGGGAATAGCTGTATTAGCGGCGAAAAAACAATTGAACACGACCAGACGAGATGAGGTTCCACAGCCAGCGCTTCAACAGATGACGAATAATCATCCGCGTGTACGGAATGAGGAAGACCAGTCCAATCACATCCGTGACGAATCCAGGCAACAAGAGCAAAATGCCACCGATCAAGATCAAAACACCATCGATGAGCGAATCCGTAGGCATTTGCCCTCGCGCCAACTGGTGTTGGACCATCCGAAATACTTGCATCCCCTGCTGCCTCGCTAGCCAAGCTCCCAAGATCCCCGTGAGAATGACCAGCACGACTGTATTCCAACCACCGATCCACGATCCAATGGTAATAAGCCCCCAAAGCTCTAATCCAAACGCGACGACAAACAGAATGGCAAAAAAACGGAACATGCCTATTCCCCTCCTTTATGCTGGGAATCCAACCAATCATAGATGTCAGGCTCCGCTCGCGACAAGCGAATCGGCCTCAAAGCTGTGTTGGTAAATACATGCATCGTCTCTCCTGACACCAACAGCTGTTGGTCAGGCCATCTAACAATCTCGTAAGAAAAAGTGAGACGGACAGGACTGATCTCTTTTACACGTGTCCGTATTTCTACCTCATCGTCATAGCGGGCGGGCTGTTTGTAAGAGATGTTCGCATCTGTGACAGGCAAAAGTACGCCTTTTTCCTCAAGCTCACGATAGGTGATCCCCGCATAGCGAATCAGTTCTGTTCTTCCTACTTCAAACCAGTTCAAATAGTTCGTATGGTAGACCACACCCATCTGATCGGTTTCGCCATAGCGGACGCGCAATCGATGGGAATGAATAATGGGAGTCATTTTAGATCGCTCCTTTCTCTATAGGATGATTGTACCATAGTAACCCTGTGTGGCTGTAGTGGTGGGGAGGAAACAGGAGAAAACGCTCAGCTTCTTGTCCCACCCGCTGAGGGATTCACTGCCCGTCTCCATGCAAAAAGCGAAACCGCATCCAAAGTGGTCCACTCAAGATGTATTTCAGAGGTGGACGCTTAAGGGCTTGTTTCGCTTTTTGCATTACGTCTCGGTCGGTGTACCAAAGATCTTCGCTTTTTTCTCCTGTTTCCTCTACGAGCTTTCCGTGTTAATCGTTTTTTAAAGAATTGAAAGAATGAAGAATCTGATCAGTTACGCCAGAGAAGAATATTTCCAGACGTAGCGACTTGTGGAGTCCTACCAAGCGGAGAAGGGATTCGCGGGCAAAAGAAACGCAACCGTGCCCACGCGACGTAGCGGCTACCACTTTTGCGTTTCCCCGCGAATCCCTTCGGAGCGAGCAGTCCCAGCCCCCAGCAGGACGGAGCCTGGAGCCTAGACTGGAAATATTCTTCTCCCCACTACAGCCACATAAAAAAACAGAGGCAAACTGATTTTTTCAGTCCACCTCTGCCTTTCATTATTCGGATCGCTTAGCGAATCGGGCAAGCTCCGCCTTCGCAAGATTCAGCCGTGGACAGATCAGCCTCGCCGCCGGTTTCATACTGCTGCAAAATCGCAGGATCAAATGGCTTCATGGACTGCTTCATTGCCTCGTACTGTTCTTTGGTGCACTCTTCATATGGAGCCAATTGGTAGTTTCCGCCATCCAATTGCAAGAAGGATACACCTACGAAATTATCCCAGTTATCGTAAACGATGTCTTCTACTTCTACCCACTCTTCCTTGCGAACCGTAATGGTGTTCGAAGAGTTGTGCTCGGTATATTCTTTCTGGAAACGGAAGTACGTATCGAATTGGCGTTTTGCACTTACTTCGTTCTTCGTTTCTTCTGCGCCTGATGCTACAGGGAAATCGATTACGAGTGTACGTGCATTTGCCATGCGCTCTTCATACGTTTCGCCTGGTGTTCCTACCTCTGGGTTGACTGTCCAGCCGAGAGTTTGTACCGCTTTTGCTAATGGATCCTCAGCATTGATGCGAATGCGGCGGATGTAGTATGGCGAATGGGACCAGTGCAGACCGCTGGAGACACCACCAGCTACCTGAGACAGCGTACCTTCCGGCTTCACTGTCGTTACCAAGAGTGGAGAGTTCACACGCAGCTCATACGCATAACGGTTCGCCTCGTCACGAGCAGCATCGCCCAGCTGACGCAGCAGTTCGAGCTCTTGCTCTTCTGTATAGCCCAGGGATGCCAGCGCATCCTTCACACCAGTAAGGGAAGTTCCGAGCAAACGGTCACGCTGTTGAACGGTATCCCAATGTGGCAGTTCCAACGTAACCAGCGTCATGCGCAGACCGGCACGAGCAGATTTGCGTTGTGCTTCCAGCAAGCCATCGAGATCCAGATACTTGGAGCCATCCTCGTGATCCTTCACGAATTCAACCAGATTGACTGTCGTCAGGTTGCAGACGCCATAAGAATCGAGCAGGATTTCTGCACAAGGGTTCAAGCCCTCTGCATTTGGACGACGACGATTTGCTTCTTCCAAGTTGATGAAGCCTGGTTCGCCTTCCAATTGCATCAAGGTGAACACGAGGTTCAAGAATGACTTGGTCGGTTGTTTAGTAAAGGCGATGGAGTTGTTGGACATACGGCGGTGATCCAGACCGCTGCGTCCGTCTCCTACATTTTGGATGCTGTCAAACCATACAGGCTTGTGTTCTCCCAACAACTCGCCTACACGACGGTGATGGTTCAGCTGATCCTCAGTCCAGAAGCCGTTGATGCCGTATTTCGCCAGCATGCACTCGTAGTCATCGTGATCGAACAGGAAAATTTCCGCTGTACGGCGCACGCCACCTACTACGACGTTTGCTCCGATGAGGTTTCCGATGTCGAGAATATGTATCGGACGGATTTTGCCGTATCCTTTTTCATCACTCTCGATGGATGCCAAATGCTGGTCGATTTGGTTTTTCAACACTTTATCGATTCCTTCAAACATTTCGCGAAGCGGCTCATGACCACTAGCAGTACCACCAAAACGCTTCAGGCGCTCGCCTTTCGGACGCACGCTGTTATAAGAGATTTTCACTGTGTGAATGTGTTCGTAAGTGGAATCTGTCAAAATTTGCAGGTAGAGACGGAGGGATTCTACCCAGCCTTCTTTACTGTCGCCCACATAAATTTTGGCAAAGCCGTTATCCAGTACATTCAGCTCAGAACGCTCCAGGCGTTGATGCTTTGGCAGCGGTCTGTATTCAGAAGAAAGCAGGGAAACATTCGTGCGAATCGGGCCCAGTCCTGCAGCCATTTCCTTCGTGCATTTGAAACCTACTCCAGTTCCTACCAAGAGAAGGTAGAACAAATCGCCCAAGTCATCCCAAGACTTGATGTTCAGGAAGGAGCAGTTGAAGTTCGCCAACGGATACAAATCCGCTACGCCGTTGTCTGCACCACCAACCCACAAGGTACGGCCAGACAAAAACTGGCGAAGGTTGAACATGTTGTCAAACAATCCTTCTGCCTCTTTTTCCATTGCGCGAGAATCGGCGTACAATCCGATTTTGTTCAAATGCTGATAAGCCAGCTTAATATTGTAATCCACCGAGCGGCGGCAAGTTTCTTTCCACGTTTCGCGTCTTCCTTTTTCCGGAACAAAGCGAGAATAAGTACGGTAGTAAACGAATTGTCCCAGAGGACTCATATGAATCGGAAAATCAGGATATTGATTTAAGAATTCATCCCGCAAAAATTGAGTTCGGGATACGGTTTCGGTCGCCAGCATATCGTTCCTCCTTCGAATCTTTCCTCTCTAGTTTAACTATCTTTATCTGTAAAACTCAATAGTTTTACCTATATATTGTGCGAAATAATTTTCGACAATACTAGATGTTGTGTTCGCTCTAAAAAAACACTTGACACAAAATCCCGAACATTGGACGTACAGAAGAACCGTTTTATGTTCAGCCTTTTCCTGGCAGCAAGCGCTACAACACCCATTCTGTCATGATTTGGAAACGCCGAACGTATGGATTTAATCCGTCCTGACACAAAGCCACCGACCGATTTTAACAGATTCCCTCTCGCTTTGCACCACCTAATAATCACCGTTATCTGGTAAAACTTATCAGGTAGTTCGTCGGCTAATCCTTTTTGCACCAAGCCAAAAAAGGGTGACGCTTGGTCACCCTTCAGAGGCATTCTCCATTAAAGATGGATAGTATTACCTACAGAATCCGGGCATGTCCTGAGTAAATATGCCCACGTTCAGAATCCACCGTTACGATTTGTCCGTCCTTCAATACATCCGTAGCAAATTGCACTCCTACGATGACTGGAACGCCGAGATTCAAGCCTACGATGGCTGCGTGAGAGGTAAGTCCCCCCTCTTCGCAAATCACCGCTCCAGCCTTGCCAAACGCTTCAATCATATCGGAGTCCGTACCGATGGTTACCAGAATTGCTCCTTCTTCTACCTTTGCCAGCGCCTCTTCAGCAGATCTAGCAATAATTACCTTGTTTGTGACAACTTTTCGGCCGATTCCTTGTCCTTTTGCTACCACATCGCCAATGACATGGATTTTCATCAGGTTCGTTGTCCCAACTTCACGCACAGGTACACCTGCTGTGATCACAACGAGATCGCCATGACGAACGAAGCCTGCATCAAGCGCCTCCTGGACAGACATCTCCAGCATTTCATCCGTTGTATTCGCCATTTCGCCCTTCACCGGATACACACCATTTACGAGTGCCAGACGGCGAATAATCGCTTCATGCGGCGTTACAGCCACGATTGGTGCTTTTGGACGGAACTTTGATACCATGCGAGCTGTGTGTCCGCTTTCGGTCGCAGTAATGATTGCCGCTGCGTCCAGATCCAGTGCTGCATTGGATACAGCTTGGCTGATGGCATCTGTAATCGTCACTTGTTTTAGCTGTGCTTGTGCGTACAAGATCTCGCGATAATTCAGCTCTTGCTCTGCACGTACAGCAATGCGCACCATGGTCTCGACAGACTCAACTGGGTATTTACCGGCAGCAGTCTCTCCAGAGAGCATGATTGCGTCTGTACCATCGAAAATGGCATTCGCAACGTCACTCGCTTCCGCACGAGTCGGGCGTGGGTTACGCTGCATGGAATCGAGCATTTGTGTCGCCGTAATGACTGGCTTCGCAAGCTCGTTACACTTCTTGATCAGCTTCTTCTGAACAAGTGGTACTTCTTCTGCCGGAATCTCTACGCCCAAATCACCGCGCGCAACCATGATTCCATCTGTTACTACCAGAATTTCGTCTACGTTATCGACGCCTTCCTGGTTTTCGATTTTCGCGATAATATCGATACGCACGTTATGGCGCTCCAGGATTTTGCGAATCTCCAAGATATCCGATGCTTTTCGGACGAAGGAAGCCGCAATGAAATCGACTCCTTGTTCAATACCGAATTCGATATCCTGTGCATCCTTTTCTGTGATACCTGGCAAGTTGATTTTGACTCCCGGAACATTGACGCCTTTTTTGCTCTTCAGTGTTCCACCGTTTTTGATCAAGCAGATGATTTCAGTGTCCCGTACTTCTTGTACAGTCAACCCGATCAAGCCGTCGTCGATCAAGATTGTATCGCCGATTTTTACATCTCGAGGCAATTCCGGATACGTAATGGAGACGCGCTCTGCAGTACCCGCTACTTCCTCGATAGTGAGGATCAACGTATTTCCTTCTACGAGCTCGACTGCATCTACTGCAAGCGTACCCGTGCGAATTTCAGGACCTTTTGTATCCAACAGGATTGCAACAGGTTTTCCGGTTTCTTTTGATGCCTGACGAATGTTTACAATTCGCGCCGCATGCTCCTCATGGGAACCGTGCGAGAAATTCAAACGGGCTACGTTCATTCCTGCTTCGATCAGTTTTTTCAGTGTTTCAACCGATTCACTTGCCGGTCCGATGGTACATACGATTTTTGCTTTCCTTAACATAGGATGTAAGCCTCCTCTACACTCCGAAAACTGTCAGTTTTATATAGATAGCGTGCGCGCCAATTGATAAATAGATAAATCCAATTGATGCTTTGTCGCCAATGCTTCTTGAAAATCGACATCAACGATCTGGTTGTTCTGAATCCCAACCATTCGGTCCTGCTTGCCTTCCAGCAACAAATCGACAGCTGCTGCACCCATTCGGCTCGCCAGCATTCGGTCCATCGCAGTAGGGGAACCACCGCGCTGGATATGACCCAGTACCGTTACGCGAGTCTCCCAGCCTGTCTCTTTCGTAATCGCTTCGGCATAAGAAGCGGCACTTCCTACCCCTTCCGCCACAATGATGATGGAATGCTTTTTGCCACGGCGTTGTCCAGCATGCAGACGCTCAATAATATCGTCCATCTCCTGCGACGCTTCCGGGATAATAATGGACTCGGCACCAGCTGCAAGCCCTGCCCACAATGCCAGGTCGCCAGCATCTCGCCCCATCACTTCAATAATGTACGTGCGTTCATGCGAGGTAGCTGTATCGCGGATTTTATCGATCGCTTCCACAACGGTATTCAATGCCGTATCAAACCCAATCGTGAAATCGGTGCACGGAATATCATTATCAATCGTACCCGGTACACCAATGGTCGGGAAGCCTTTTTCGGTCAGCTTCTGTGCACCGCGAAACGACCCGTCTCCCCCAATCACAATCAGACCCTCAATTCCATGAACACGTAATTGCTCCACTGCTTTTTGCTGTCCGGCTTCCGTCTTGAACGCTTCACTGCGAGCGGAGTAGAGAATGGTTCCTCCCCGTTGGATAATATCCCCAACAGAGCCCAGAGACATCTCCTTGATATCTCCCCTCATCAGCCCTTCGTATCCGTGGTAAACCCCAAACATTTGTACCTCGTGAAAATGAGCACGACGCACTGCCGCCCGGACTGCGGCATTCATTCCAGGAGAATCTCCACCGCTAGTGAGAACTGCAAGTTTTCGCATGGAATCCACCTCTCCAATCGTATCGTCTTTAGCATGTCATTTAACGGAAACAGTATGTACCATACTTTGTATGAAACATGCTGTATCACTCAATTCCTCATATCTGTTATACAATCAAAAGATATGTGCCATACTTTTTGAAAGCTCTGATAACTCTTTCATTCGACTTCGATTGTAGCAGATTTTCCTCGGAGAAAAAAGAAAAAAACGCCCCCTGTTTCTTACAGGGAGGCGAATTCTCCGATCTGTTTAAACTTCTCGTAGCGGTCCTGTATCAATTCATCTGGAGTTAAACGGCCCAGCTGTTCTAGTTGTTCCGTGATGACCGCCTTGACCATCCCTGCCTGCGCGATCAAATCACGATGGGCTCCTCCGAATGGTTCATCAATAATTCCGTCAATGACTCCTAATTCCAACAAATCAGGTGCCGTAATTTTCATCGTCTCCGCCGCACGCATGCCCAAGCTGGAATCTCTCCAGAGAATCGCAGCGGCACTCTCCGGTGCAATCACGGAGTAATAGGAATTCTCCAACATATAGATACGGTTACCTACGCTGATCGCCAAGGCTCCACCGCTTCCACCTTCCCCGATTACGATACAAATAATCGGCACGCCAAATGTCGCCATTTCACGCAGATTGCGGGCAATCGCTTCGCTCTGACCGCGTTCTTCTGCCGCTTTTCCAGGATATGCCCCTGATGTATTGATAAAGCAGATGATCGGCCGTCCGAACTTGTCCGCCTGCTGCATAATACGCAAGGCTTTTCGATAGCCCTCTGGGTGAGCCATCCCGAAGTTGCGCTTGATGTTGTCTTTTGTGTCTTTCCCTTTTTGGTGACCGATGACTGTAACCGGGCGCCCATCCAGCTTGGCAATTCCACCCACAATAGAATGGTCGTCTCCGAACAAGCGGTCTCCATGAACCTCGATAAAATCAGTAAAAAGTAGTTGTATATAGTCCAAAGTCGTTGGCCGTTCCGGATGACGAGCCAGCTGTACGCGTTGCCATGGAGTCAAATTGCCATAAATTTGCGCAGCAAGCTCTTTTGATTTTTGTTCGAGACGCTGTATTTCGTCAGAGAAATCAATTCCCTTTTCCTCAGTAAAACGGCGCAATTCCTTAATCTTATCTTGTAATTCTACTAATGGCTTTTCAAAGGAGAGCTCGCCTGCCATGTTTCTACTCCTTCCCGAGACGTGTGCATCTCTACCAGTTTGGACAGCGTATTTCGCATATCCTTACGGTGTACCACCATATCGAGTTGCCCGTTCTTTAACAAGAATTCCGCTGTTTGGAAGTCTTTTGGCAACTCCTGACGGATCGTTTGCTCAATGACTCGACGCCCAGCAAAACCGATCATAGCTCCTGGTTCTGCGATATTGTAATCTCCCAACGAAGAAAAGCTGGCTGATACGCCACCATATGTAGGATTCGTCATGACCGAGACAAACAGCAAGCGTTCGCGATCCAATCGAGACAACGCTGCGCTGGTTTTCGCCATTTGCATCAGGCTCAATACACCTTCTTGCATGCGTGCTCCACCAGATGCACTGAACAGAATGAAAGGCAAACGCCGTTCGATCGCTTGCTCAATTGCGCGCGTGATTTTTTCTCCGACGACCGATCCCATACTCGCCATACGGAAACGAGAATCCATGACCCCAATCACGATGCGGTTTCCACTTAGGAGACCTTCTCCTGTAATGATCGCCTCGTTCAAATTGGTGTTGGCCATATCTTGCTCCATTTTTTCCAAATAACCAGGAAAACCGAGTGGATTGGCTGTAATCAAATTGGCATCAAATTCTTCTGTTAGAACCCCATCATCCAGAAGCGCTTGCAGACGCTCTGGAGCGGACATGGAGTAGTGGAACTGACAGCCTTTGCAGACGCGCAAGTTCTTCTCCAAATCCTTCGAGTAGTGAATCGTCCCACAATGTGGGCATTTATTCATCAATCCCTCAGGGACTTCCTTTTCTTTCGTACCCGCTTCCTTGCTAGTGTCGGTGGAAGCTGGGACACGTGCTAGTGTCTCTGAAGGAACTGTAGCGAATTTGCGCTTTTTCCCAAAAAGATCTTTAAGCACAGGTACACCCACCTTTCTCATCAGTGAAGGATCGTGCCGAGTACATCTCGGACTTCATTTAGTTCGCTCTCCGGCACAAGAATCTCGTATTGCTTCGAGACCTTACCTTCGCGAACCTTTACCAAAAACCCTTCATCTGTCAAACGTTGCTGTATCCGTTCTGCAATTCTAGCGCTAGGAGCGATGTAGATGACCGTCCACATGCTGGCTTCCCCCTCAATCGTCCAATACAGGTCTGCATCATCATATCACAGCGCCAACGCCCCTCGCAAATTGGGGGAAAACTAAAGCTTGCTGTTCTCCAAATGCTTTTTCATTCTCTCTAATGCGACGTTCACATCGCCTTCGCGAATGGCTTCCATAATCTGTCGATGCTCTACGAGTGCTGCACTCGCTCTACCTTCGCGCGACAGTGATTCAATACGAATACTGTTGCTGTACTCAACCAAAGGCGTCCAGATGCGATGCAGAATCGAGTTGCGGCTGGAGCGACATATGACGCGATGAAACTGATAGTCTTCCTCCGCAGGTACCTCGCCTCTTGCTACTCTTTCCTCTGCAATGGCCAGGATGCGTTCCATTTCATCAAAATGCTTGTCAGTCGCCCGTCTACAGGCTAAGCGGACAGCATCCAGCTCTAGCATTCGGCGCATTTCGATCAAGTCCTTCTTGGTTTTGGTATCCCGTAGGATAAAAAAGCCAAGAATATCGATCAGCCGATTGTGTCGGTAATGCTTGAGGAAGGTGCCTTCCCCGCGTCGGGTCTCAATGAGTCCGAGCAACTCCAGAGCCCGAAGAGCCTCGCGTACAGAAGAACGACCTGCTCCCAGTTGCTCGGACAGCTCTCGCTCAGACGGCAGCTTGTCCCCGGGCCGCAAGTTTTGCTCCTGGATGATTTCATGTAGTTGCAGGAGAATTCCTTCGTAAACCTTTCGATCTTGGGAAGAGTCGAGCACGATTATCCTCCTTACTCGTACCTTTAACGAGGAGCACCCTCCACGTTTGTAAAAAGACTACGTTTTTTCGCGGAGGGTGTCGTCGGTGCCTCGATAAAGAGTATTTTACGCTTCTTGGTAAGAGATAGCTGTCAATTTCGTCGTTTTTTGTTTGACTTCTTCCGGATCAACTGTGATGCGAGCAACACCCGTTTCCATCGCTGCTTTTGCTACTGCCGCAGCTACGTTTGGTGCTACACGTGGATCGAATGCGGAAGGGATCACTTTATCCGCAGTAAGCTCTTCTGGCGTGATCAGGTCTGCGATTGCATATACAGCAGCCAGCTTCATTTCTTCGTTGATCTCCGTTGCACGTACATCCAAAGCGCCACGGAAGATTCCCGGGAATGCCAGTACATTGTTTACTTGGTTCGGGAAGTCGGAACGGCCTGTACCGATTACTGCCGCACCTGCTTCTTTTGCTTCTTGCGGCATGATTTCTGGTACTGGGTTTGCCATCGCGAAAATGATCGGATCGCGGTTCATCGAGCGAACCATGTCCTGTGTAACAGCGCCAGCTACGGATACACCGACAAATACGTCAGCGCCCTTCATTGCATCAGCCAGGTCACCTTGCAGCATGCTGCGGTTCGTGATTTTCGCCATTTGTTCCTTCACTGGGTTCATACCGAATGGACGGCCTTCGTACACGATTCCTTTTGTATCAACCATGATCACTTCTTTTACGCCCATGGAAATCAAGAGCTTCATGATCGCGATACCAGCTGCACCTGCACCGTTCGCTACGACGCGAATATCTTCCAGCTTTTTGTCAACCACGCGCAAAGCATTGATCAGACCTGCCGCTGTAACGATTGCTGTACCGTGTTGGTCATCGTGGAAAATCGGGATGTTTGTTTCGCGCTTCAGACGCTCTTCGATTTCGAAGCATGCAGGAGCTGCGATATCTTCCAAGTTAACGCCACCAAAAGTAGGCTCAAGCAGTTTTACTGTCTCAACGATTTTATCTACATCTGTTGTATTCAAGCAGATCGGGAATGCATCTACGCCTGCGAAAGATTTGAACAAAACTGCTTTACCTTCCATAACCGGCATTGCTGCTTCTGGTCCGATGTTTCCAAGACCCAATACAGCAGTACCGTCGCTGACTACTGCAACCAGATTGCCTTTCATCGTGTAATCGTACACTTTGGACTTGTCATCAAAAATATCTTTGCAAGGTTCAGCAACCCCAGGAGAATAGGCAAGACTCAGATCGTAAGCATTGCGAACGGGTACCTTGGTCACTGCCTCCAATTTTCCTTGATGTTTTCTGTGAAGCTCCAGTGCTTCCTCTCTCAGGTTGGACATGAGATCCCACTCCATTTCACGATAATAGTTTCTATGATGGCTTGTAGGCAGTAAAAAATGCCTGGGTTATTTCAAGTGGTCTGACCACTCATTGAGTTATGATCTCAATATAATAAAAAACTGTTCTCCTGTAAACCTGCCGAAAACGGCGAAAAAGGGAGGACATTCCTCATCCTCCCCAATTTATAGGCATTTCTTTCCGAATTACGCTGTCAGGCCCCACAATTTCTCGCGCTTGCTCCAAAAATGACTCATCTACGTCTACCCAATTTGCTTCTGGCAGGCGAATTGTCTGTCTTTTTCCTTCGTAGAAGAGAATAACAGGAATCGTTCCTTTTTTTTCGACAAACAAACGTGAAAGTCTTTGCAGCGTCGAATCATGCTCTTGCTCTGCCGATATTTTGACAAATAATACAGTCTCGGACTTCGGCTGCGGCAGCGTTTGTGCATCCCAGAAACGAGAAGCCATGAGCTTGACCATCTCGTCCTGGTGTTCGACTCGGGCTTCTGCCACGACGATTTGTTCGCGCTCGAGCAGAGGCGCATACTTCGTATACACCTGCGGAAAGACGACCAGCTCTACTGGCGCCGTTTTGTCCTCTAGCGTAATAAACGCCATCGGATCCCCTTTTTTCGTTTGGATGCGTCTCGCTTCCGTTATCATTCCGAATACTTTCACCGTCTTGTCGCGCGGCACATCCCCCAATGAAGAGATAACGGCTACTTCCGGGCGACTCGCGACATGGGCAAACTGGTCAAGTGGATGACCGGAGATATATACCCCGATCAAATCCCGCTCCTCTTTTAATTGCTGGGTATGTGAGAACGGTGTTACCTCTGGATATTCTGCTGGCTCGCGCAAAGGTTCCGCATCTTCTTCAACCGCAAATAGATTGAGCTGGTTGGCGTCACGCTCGATTCTCTTGCTGTTTGCCTTCCCTACTGCTTCATCCAGCAATAGCAAGAGCTGACTGCGATGACCTGGCAACGAGTCCAGCGCACCGCATAAAGTGAGTGATTCTACTACTCTGCGATTGACTAACCGCGCATCCACGCGCGCACAAAAATCAAAGACATCACGATACGGTCTGCCTTTGCGCTCTTTCACGATCGATTCAATGGCACCGTAGCCGACGTTTTTCACTGCGGCCAGACCGAAGCGAATCGCATCCTGCTCCACTGTAAAGTAAGCCAGGCTTTTATTCACGTCAGGCCCGTGCACAGTAAGCTGTAGTCGCCGCGCTTCTTCCGTATACTCGGCAATTCTCGTTTGGCTGCCAATGGACAAGGATAGTAGCGCAGCCATGAACGCAAGCGGATAAGTTGCTTTCAAATAAGCCATCTGGTAGGCGATGACCGCATAAGCCACCGAGTGGGCTTTGTTGAAACCATAATCAGCAAAGCGTACGATCAAATCGTAGACTTGATTGCCCAGCTCTTGTCCGTACCCTTGCCGGACACAACCAGCCACGAACTTCTCCCGCTGCTCCGCCAATAGCTCCCGTTTCTTTTTCCCGACTGCTCGGCGCAAAATATCTGCCTCACCAAGACTGAAGCCTGCGAGTGTCGAGGAAATCTGCATGATTTGCTCCTGATAAATCATAAAACCGTGCGTCTCTCGCAAAATCGGCTCGAGAACAGGATGAGCGTACTGTACTTTGCTCTGTCCGTGTTTGGCGGCGATGTACTGCGGGATGATCTCCATCGGCCCCGGGCGATACAAAGCCAGAACCGCAATGATGTCGTCGAGGCTGCTCGGCTTCAAATCTCGCAGCACATTGCGCATCCCCGAAGATTCCAGTTGGAAAATGCCGGTTGTCTCCCCCCGGGAGAGCATACGAAACGTTTTCTCATCGTCTGTCGGCAGCTGATCCAGATCAAGCGATATTCCCTGCTCCTGCAAATGACGCAACGTTTCCTGAATGATGGTCAAATTGCGCAAGCCGAGGAAGTCCATCTTCAAGAGACCGACTTCTTCGAGAATCTCCATCGGATACTGCGTGAGTGCCAAGCCTTCATTACCCGTCTGTAATGGAACGTAATTCGTCAGCGGTTCACGCGAAATGACGACACCCGCCGCATGTGTGGAAGCGTGACGCGGCAAGCCTTCTACGCCCTTTGCCGTTTCGATGAGTTGTGCTGCCTGTTTGTTTTCCGCGCACAGCTTGCCGATATCTGGGTTAATTTGCATCGCCCGCTCAATCGTCATGCCTGGCGATTGCGGAATCATTTTGGCCACGCGATCCACGATGCCCAAAGACAAGCCTAACGCCCGCCCAACGTCACGCACTGCTGCACGAGCCGCCATCGTTCCAAAGGTAATGATCTGGGCGACACGATCATGCCCGTACTTGCTCGCTACATAGTGAATGACTTCGTCACGGCGCTCTACGGAAAAATCAATATCAATATCGGGCATCGTCACCCGCTCCGGGTTGAGAAAGCGTTCAAAGAGCAAGTGAAAGCGAAGGGGATCGACATTCGTGATTTTCAAAACATACGCGACGAGGCTACCTGCCGCAGATCCGCGTCCTGGTCCAGTCGGTATCCCGTTTTCGTGAGCGTACCGCATGAAATCCCATACAATCAGGAAGTAATCGGTGAAGCCCGTCCCTGTAATAATCGTCATCTCGTGATCCAGACGCGCTTGCACCTCTGGCGTAATCTCGCCGTATCGCTCCAGGCAGCCCTTTTCACACAGCTCACGCAAATACTGTGTTGAATCTTGTCCCTCTGCCAAGGGAAATTCCGGCAAAATATGCACGCCAAAGGTAAGGTCCAGCTTACACCTATCTGCAACGGCTAGCGTATTCGCTAACGCCTGGGGCGCAAAGGCAAAGAGCGCCGCCATTTCCTCGGCACTTTTCAGATAGTATTGATCCGTCTCGTAGCGAAAACGGTTTTCTTCGCCAATCGTCTTGCCTTCTTTGATCGCCAACAAGATATCATGCTGCTGGTGATCCTCCCTGTAGATGTAGTGAACATTGTTCGTCGCAATCAGCGGAATCCCCGTTTCCTGACTCAGTTTCACGAGACGAGTATTCAGCCTTCGCTCCACTTCCAGTCCATGATCAGCCAGTTCCAAATAAAAATGCTGTTCACCAAACATTCGCTGATACTTGCGGGCTGCTTCTTGCGCAGCGTCCGCTTCTCCAGCCAGTAACAGCTTGGCTACTTCCCCTTGCTGGCAGCCGCTCAGTGCAATGAGGCCGTCTGTATGCTTTGCTAACACCTCTTTGTTGAGACGCGGAAGAATATAGTTGCCGTCTGTATTCGCGACTGTCGCCAGCTTCAGGAGATTCCGATAGCCCGTTTCGTTTTCAGCGAGAACGATCAGATGACTAGGCGGCGGTGCATTTCGCACGCGATCTTGAAGATTTCCTTCTATTACGTATATTTCCATTCCGATAATCGGTTGGATGCCTGCCTCCAGACAAGCTTTATAAAACGGGATCGCCCCGTACAGATTGGCATGGTCTGTCATAGCCAGTGCATGCATGCCCAATTCGCTGGCTCGCTTCACTAGTGCATCAATACGTGCTGCTCCATCCAGCAGACTGTACTCCGTATGAACATGCAAATGGACAAAGGAGGTCATGATATTACCCCTCTCAATTTTCACATTGGAAACTTTCTCACTTACATTATACCGGAAGTATAGCGCATACGGACGCTAAGAACAAACGTTCTTACTTGTATTTGACCGTTCTCCCCTGATTTTGGTAGGATGGGTAATACCAGAATGGCTAGAAAGGATGAATCCATATATGTGGCCTGCCTTTTACATGACCGGTATTCTCGCTTCCCTGGTAGCCAGTGTCTACTATAGTATCCATGCGCGCAGACGAGGCATCCATCCGCTTGAATCGCGTATGTTGCTGGGGAAAATGAATGTGTCATTGGGGATACTCGTTTCTTTGTTCGGCATCAATCAGTTTACTTTTGATTCTCTCGATACGATCCGCATTGTTGTAGCGTTGATCATGCTGATTGTAGGGGCTATGAATTTATTCTTGGGAACTCGCAATTATTTCCGTTATCGTACAGCTTGGCAGGCAGAATTGAAAAAAGGGGTATAAAAAAAGGCATGGGAACAGCTTTACGTTCCGCATGCCTTTTTCATTTTTAGGAAAACGATGACTGGAAATACTTTTCCTCTATTCCCAGCTGTTTATTATACAAACCTGATAGAGCTCTCGCTATAATAGATTTGTGTGACATTCTATTGCTTCGACAACCTGAGCGGCAGTGCCGAAGGTTGTCCTTTTTTCTGTTCAAGTCAGGAGGAAGCCATTTCCATTATTGCAGGTCTTCGACTTTTGCCCACATTTCCTCTGGGTTCAGCTCGTAGATGCCCTCATCCCGATACATATAATGATTCATAATGAATTCCCGGCGAATCGTAGCGTAATCCTCATGGAACTGACGGATATACTCGTTGATCTCCGGTTCTTTGTACTTGCGCCCTTTTTCTAAACCGCGCACCATGTATTCAAAGACGATCAGCTTTTTCTTACGCTGGGACGGGATTTGTTTCAGCTTGCCATCTGGAGTAATGAAGCTGCGAATAACCTGCATTTTTTCGGCTGCCATCTGGTGCCTCCTCTGAACATGTAAGGTGTCTTCTGCAAATAACTCCTCTACTGACGTATCCTTTGCTTTTTCCATGACATTCACGATTGCCTGCGACTGTCGTTTTACATTTGCATCATGCAAATAGAAATAGATAGTGTTTTTATCACGACGCTCGTAAACGACCCCTGCATCTCGAAGCTTTGCCATATGATGTGTGATGGTCGGAGGTGTCACGCCGAGCTTGCCTGCCAACGCCTGTCCATGCAGTGGACCATTTGCCAAAATCGCGAGAATACGCACGCGCGTGGGGTCTCCGAGTGCCTTGTAAAAGGTGACGAGTTGATCTAGTTGCAAGTGGGACACTCCTTTCTTCGTTTACTCAATCTGATTAGATGATATTCTAATTAGATGATAAGTTACATTCCTTACCCTGTCAATTCATGGGTGACAATGGAAAAGGGAGTGCAGGTTGGCCCCATAGCCTCATCGCAAACCCAACTTTTCGATATTCGTACGCACCTACATGCTATTGCGGTAATGGAGCGGACTTACGCTATATTTTTTTCTAAATGCCCTCTCAAATGTGCTTACACTGCCAAAGCCCGCTTCAAAGGCGATGGCCGTAACGGCGAGCTTACTGTGTCGGAGCAACCAGGCCGCCCGTGTTACACGCTGATCTGTCACATATTGCGCCGGGGTGCGACCAATCTGCTCACGGAATAGACGAATCAGATGAAATTTGCTGATACCCGCAACCCCCGCCAGTGTATCCAGTGAACAATCTACGGTTACATCATCCTGGATCAAATCAGTCACCCTTTTCAGGACAGGATGGATCGATACAGGGATGGCGGGATAAGCGGCTAGATGCTTGCCCCGCCATTTTTGCGTGTGTGATCCTTCCTGAACGGTTAACAGCAGGCTGGCCAGCTCCCATTCTAGCTGTTCAAGCGCAAGCTTTTCCATCTGCTGTGTAATCATTTGTGTACAGACTGTTTCCGCGATTCTTTGAAAACCATCCGTTTCATCCTCCGACCATGGGACAAATTCAATCGGTCCGCTAACAGCTTCCATTTTGTCAGCATAGACGCTCTCCAGAAGGCTTGGGCTGAGAAAGAAGAGCATCAACCGCATAGCCTCAGCTTCAGAAAAATGACGGTGCTGGCACCCAGGGGATGCAACCAGACGCTGACGTCCTGCCAACTTACGAAATTGCTGTTCACATTGCACCAGCGGATTGCCCTGAAGCAACATGCTGATTTGAAAACAACTATCATGCTGATGTAGCTCATCAGAACCGCCTGCCTCTATCTGATAGATGGTAATAGCGCTGTTCACAATCTTCAAGGATAACGGCTTGGTAATCTGGCTCATCATTCTCATCCCCACCTTCCGATGTCAATAATTGCTCATCCTAACAGCAAAATTTGCCGGGCTTTTTTTCCTGATCCCTCTACAATCAACCTATGTGTTTTGCCTAAGAGCACTTGGAGGGATCAGCTATGAAATTCAATTTGTTTGCCAACCCGAATTTCTCATTGTTTTTGTTTCGCCATTCTACCAGCGAGTTTGGAACGATCTGCCTGAACGTTGCCTTTGCCCTGTACATCCTGGCACTCACAGGATCAGCAGGAAAATTTGCTTCCATACTGGCGCTGGGGGTAATCCCGCAAATCCTGTTCGGTCCATTTGCAGGTGTATGGGCTGACCGACTGGACAAGCGAAAGCTGCTTTGCAGCATCGATCTCATTTACGGTATTTTTCTGCTGTCGCTGTTCTTTTTCTCGCTGTTTCAGCCCATCAAAGAGACGATGATTTATGTGGCCGTTCTATTTTTTTCTGTATGCAATCTACTGGCAGTTCCCGCGTATACTACACTCTTGCAGCATGTGGTGAAGAAAACAGAATTGACTGACGCTATCGCTCTAGATAGTACTGTCGTGGAGAGCGTTCGTGTCCTTGCTCCACTCATTGGCACACTACTGTATACGATGAGCGGAATTGAAGCCGTCTTTTTACTAAACGCGGTACTTTCCTTGAGCTCAGCAGCATCCACGTATTTCATGAAGCTTCCTTCGATTCCAAGAGCACCCAGTTCTTCTTCGATTATAAAGGAACTACAGGAAGGTTTACAGATTTTCACCACGGATCTTCGAATTAGTTCACTTGTACTAAACGGTCTTTTTACCCATATCTTTCTCTTTCCTTTTGTCATGATTGGCTTCCCGTACATGATCAAACAGGTATTTGGTGGATCGGACATCGATTTCGGACTGGTCGAAAGTGCACAAACTATGGGCTCCGTCTCCTCGATTATTGGGGTGATCCTTTTAAAGAAACGCTTTTCCGTCTCCCATAGTATTGGTATCGGTCTGATCGGGATCGTTGCAGCGGTCTTTCCCCTACTGCTCTTGGGCAGTCATTCTTTTTTACAGCACTTGCAAACCTCTCCGTTTGCCGTAGTCCTATTTTATTCATTGGTAAGCTATTTTCTGTTTTCCATGTTCAATATCTACGGTGTATTTTTCCGTACCTTCTATCAGCAAATCATCGAATCACATATGCTGGGACGGTTTATTTCCGTCATGGTCATGCTGTTTGCTGTGGGCAGGCTGATCGGTTTTCAACTATACGGAGCGCTGTTTGACTCAATTGAATTGGTTTATGCAGTATTTGTTTTGGGCGTAGGCATGCTGGCTAAAATCTTCATTCACATCCCTTTTCTGCGCATGGAAAAAAGGAGGCGCGCCTCTTGCCCCAACTCAACGCAAAAAATGAGTGACGGTTTATAATTGCTTACCGACTAAAAAAAGAACAGTCCCGAAAGACTGTTCCTTTCTTTTAACGCTCAATAATTTGCGCTGTAATCATGGCCTGCCCTACGAGCTGTTCGCCGTGGAATACGGATACTTCGACTTTTCCGAAGCGTCGGCTGATATCTAAAAGTCGCGGTTTCACTTCGATATGACTTTCCATCTGGACTGGCTTTAGGAAATAGACGGTGATATTTTCCGGTACCATGTCGCCTCGACGATGATGCCGCAGCAGGTTACAAGCAGCCTCGACCATGACCGTCGTCATGATTCCACTGGCAATCGTACCGAGATGGTTGGTCATTTGTGGGCTTACATCTCCCAGATAAACCATTTCATCTGCTTGACGCTCCTCACGGAAATGCGACATGATCAGATTCGGGAACGTTTCACTCATCTGTGGTTGCTTGGCTGTAAATTGCAGCGCTTTTAACACGTCGTTGCGGCTCAAGACCCCTACGAGCTTGCGATGGTTATCTACGACAGGCAATAGCTCGATTCCTTCCCACACCATGGTATGCGCGGATGACGCTACGGATACCCGCGGCGAGGTCGTAATCGGGTTCTTCGTCATGACCTTGTCGATCGTCGCAGTTTCCTCATGACCGATGATGTCTTTGGAGGTAACAATCCCGATCAGGCGCATCTGCTCGTCTACGACGGGGAATCTCGTGTCCTGATACAGCTCCGTATACTGGTGCCACTTGGCAACAGAATCTGATGTCAATAAGACAGGCGTTTCTGCAAGCGGCTTCAAAATATCCTCTACCATTACGATTTCCTTTTTGATGAGGCGATCGTAAATGGCTCGGTTAATCATCGATGCTACCGTAAAGGAGTCGTAGCTGGAGGAAATGATTGGCAGCGCTAAGCGGTCAGCCAGCTGCTTGATTTCCTCGCTTGTATCGAATCCCCCGGTAATTAATACGGCAGCCCCTTGTTGCAAAGCGATTTTGTGCGCCTGATAGCGGTTACCGACAATCAAGAGACTCCCGGCATCAATATAGCGCATCATGGCTTCGAGCTGCATGGCCCCTATTACAAATTTATTCAAGGTCTTGTGTAAGCCTTCACGTCCAGCTTGCACATGACCATCGACGATGTTCACAACCTCCGCAAAGGTCAAACGTTCAATATTTTCCTTTTGCTTCTTCTCGATTCTCACCGTACCGACACGTTCAATCGTGCTGACGTATCCTTGCGTTTCCGCTTCCTTGATCGCGCGGTATGCAGTCCCTTCACTCACATCAAGGTCTTTCGCGATCTGCCGCACGGAAATCTTCGAACCGATCGGAAGGCGATCAATATGTTGCAAGATTTGTTCATGCTTCGTTGCCATATTGCTATTCCCCCTTCCTTTTCTCCCACCCGTTCCATGTACGTGCGCTCCTTCGACCAATATACCCGAAGGCGGGGCAAAAAAAAAGGGTAGCTTTTTCGAAAGCTACCGACCAGAAAGTATATCATTAAGGGGGTTTTCATCGTGCTTTTATCATACCCAAGGAATATTACAGGATTATTACAACACAGTTACAGTTTCTTTTCAGTTTTGTTTAACTGACCAAAATGGACAATAAACCTTGGACCAGCCCAATAATCCCGCCAAGGATAAATCCGAGCACGGTAATCATGCGAAATTCCTTGCCTGAGATCCCGACTACCATCTCTTCAATTCTTTCAATCGGGAAACCCTCTACTTGCCGTGTAACAATCTCTCGGATAGCCAGGCGCGAAAATATTCTCTCGATGTTTTGTTGCAGTGTGTCCACCATCCACTTTGACAAACGAGGAACGAGTTCCGTTGTTACCGTCTCAGAAAAAGGCGCTGTCAAACGAGACAGAGGCTCGTCCACGATGCGCAGGCTTTGCTCCTCCAGCTTGGCAAAAAGCTTCCCCGCCCAATCGTCCACTTGATCTCGCCCAATCCAGGCAACCACTTCGCCCACATTTTTGTCCAAGAGCTTGTCCGCTTCCTTATGCAAAAAGTAGTGCACGCGCTCCGAAAGCTCTCTGCTTTGCAAAAGCTCATCGAGATACGGGAGAATCTTGCCCAAAATCTTGTCATCCCCAAGAAACATCCCAACCAAGCCACCAAACATGCCTCCGCCTCCACCGAGCAATCCGCGAACCATGTTTTGCAAGGTTTGCTGGCCTTCCGGGGAATGTAAATATTCGCGGAAACGTTTCAAAAGCAGTTCGCTCACACTGCCAAGTGCAGCATCCAGACGCTCGCGTCCGTTGTCCGTAACCAACTCTCGCAGTTTTTTCTCTTCATATTGTGCCAGAACCTGATCGACAAAAGTACCCCATTTCGCCTCGATAGGCGCGCGGACACTCTCACTCCACGTTCCGTCTTCCTTAAATAACTGAGGCATCGCCGTCTGCATTACTTGACGTAGGCTGCGCTCATCTGTCATCCAGTCTCGAGCGATGGTGTTCATCCATCCTGTCAGCGTGCTCTCCAAACCACTCTGATTCAGTGCACGCTTGACCCCCTCTGTCGTCAGCAAATGTTCTTCGACGAGTCTGCCCATTTGTATCGCGATATCGTCCCGTCTTCTCGGGATCAATCCCGGGGTAAAAGGCACTTTCCACCTGCCTATATACCACGGTTTTACTGGTTTAAACAGCATTCGGATGGCTAAATCATTCGTCACTCCGCCGATGACAGAGCCTACTGCAATATTCACTAATAGTATCCAAGCGTTCATAAATCCTAACAACCTCTCTTCTCTACATGGCACCAAACGTTTTGGATGCTCATACCATAGACTAACTTTGCCTGATGGGAAGGGGATACTCATGTCCTACATTCCAACAATCGTTGTCGAAAACGAGATAATATCGGAAGTAGACCTTTACCTGCCCCAGGCGCACTTGCGCAAATGGAATCTTTCAACACCGTCCACCATTGCGGTCCAATTTGGGAGCAAAACCGTTTCCGCACGCGTAGGCGTTTGGGAACGGGGAGGCAAAACCTCGGGTAAAACCTTCATTCGACCATCATTAGCTCAATCACTTCATCTACCCAGGGGCGTTCCACTCTTAGTCCGTTATGATGCGAGTCAGAAAACAATCGTTTTCGGACCGTATGTAGGTGTTCTTGTTTCGAGCTACAATGCAGCGTTCTCGCAAGGACCGTTTGGACACCTAAACTCTTTCTTCCAGGAGATGTCCGATATCACCCGTAAACGCGGAGGTATCCTTTGCGCATTTCGGCTTCAGGATGTCAACTGGGATGCGGGAATCGTGCGCGGAATCGTTAGAAAAGGAGGCGTCTGGAGACAAACCTTACTTCCGCTTCCACAATGCATTTACAACCGACTCGTATCCCGCCAACGCGAACGAAGTGAACAGATGGCCAACTGGGTTCAACGCTGCAAGGACGCTTCCATTCCCTTTTTTAACGAGCGTTTTTTGAATAAGTGGCATGTACACGCCGCTCTCGAGAATCAACCGACAGCCTCCGAACATCTTCCCAGTATGGTTCCTTATTTGAAACAGGAAGACCTGCGGCAAATGCTATCTACGTATCGCACCATTTATGCTAAACCAGCTAACGGCAGCATGGGACGCGGGATCATTCGAGTTCGCAGTTCGCCCGAGGGATACCAGCTAGCGTTCCCCGGAGGATTGCGCAAATCATTTGCTAGCATTCAGGGCTTACATCAGTATTTGCAAAAAAGGACAAAAGGCACATCCTATTTGCTGCAACAAGGGTTACCGTTAATCGGCATCCAAGGACGACCGACAGATTTTCGTGTATTGGTACAAAAAGACCGAAAAGGCGAATGGTCCGTCACTTCCATGGTAGCTCGCCTGGGATTAAACCACATTGTTTCCAATATATCCAGAGGCGGGCAGATGATGACTCCCCTTCAGGCCCTGCGAGTTTGTGGACCATGGGCGGGCACGACTCGACCATCCCCTCAAACGTTACGCGCAGTAGCACTTAAGCTCGCGATCCTTTTAGAAGAATCACTGTCTGGGCAGTACGCAGAATTCGGAATTGATCTGGGAGTCGATGTCCATGGACGGGTGTGGCTATTGGAGGTCAACAGCAAGCCATCCAAGTCAGCCAAAACAGTTCCGCTGCCTGAGGGTGCCGAAGACCTGCCTCGGCGTGCTCGCCCTTCTGTCCTTCGCATGCTGGATTATTCCGCCTTTCTAAGTGGTTTTCCCCGGACCATTCAACCACAAAAGACGATAAAAAGAAGACCGAAGCGCAACAAAAACAGGCGAAGGTGACCTACATGACAGCATCCGAGAGAAGTCTTGGTATCATGGCCCGGTGCCAAGGCTCCCACTTTGTAGACAAAGGGTACTACAAAAAGCTTACGCTCTATGGACGCAAGCACGGCATTCGCGTCTTCGTTTTTTCACCACGTCAGGTTAACTTTTCCACCCGTATGGTAAAAGGCTTCGAATATCGCAATGGGTCCTGGCACGCAAAAGACTTCCCAATCCCCGCCTTTATCTATGATCGTTGCTTTGTGGGCCCATCTTATCGCCACTATAAACCATTTGTGGAAAAGTTGCAAAACGATCGCAACATTACGTTTTTGGGGCATGGACTGTCTGGAAAATGGCAGGTGCACCAGATGCTCGTGAAGTCCTCTCTCCTCGCCCCGCTGCTACCACCTACTGAAATATTCTCATATCCTATGCTCCATGCAACCTTGCAAAAATACGGGGCAGCCATCATCAAGCCGATGGCGGGAACTCACGGTATTGGCGTCGTGAGAATCAAAGAAATGCGCAGTGGCTATGAAGCTTCTGGACGAAACCAAGACAATAAGCCTTTCACCAAGCGAATTCGTGACACTGCCGAATTAAAAAGTTTTGTGTCTATCTTTACTGCCGGCCGCAAGTTCCTGGTACAGCCCTATTTGGAGTTGCATACCCCGGATGGTACCCCTTTCGATGTCCGTGTACTGGTTCAAAAAAACGGGCTGGGTAAATGGGGGACAACTGGCAAAGCTGTGCGCCTGGGAGACAAACGCAGTATTACCTCCAATTTGCACGGAGGAGGGAAAGCAACATCTCTGGCCTCTTTCCTGCCCCTTCACTTCACATCCGCAAAAGCGGCACGCATCGAGCAAACAATCAACCGAGTGGCAGAAGAACTTCCCCGTTTTTTGGAAGAGTCACACGGCAGACTCGTTGAGCTGGGAATCGATATTGGCATTGACACCGCAGGTAATGTTTGGATCATCGAGGTAAACAGCAGACCAGGGCGAACCGTTTTTCGCATGATTGACGACCCGACTGCACAACTGCATTCGATTACTCAGCCTGTTCGCTACGCCCACTATCTTATGAAAGAGCGTGTAGGAGGTTAAAGCATGGAAACGTTCAGAATGCGGCTTCGCTTCCTTTCCAACCCCCGTATCAGTGGGATTATCCTGCCAGCTACTCTCTTCCAACAGCTCCAGCTACGGCAACGTCAAAAAATTAAAGTCTTACTGGGTAAAAAGGAAGTAGTCGCAACGGTCTTACAAGATAAACGCAATCCGGATACGAACGTTATGAAAGTGACGACGCTCTTGCAAACGGAGCTCGGCATTCCTCACCCTGGCTTAATCCAGCTCAAACTAGAGGGCTCCGCACTCCGGATCGGTCCTTCAATCGGGATCGTTACGACTGGCATAAGACGAGATCCCAAGCAACCAATTGGCCCTCGCACCTCGTTTTTTCACAATCTGTTACAGGCTCAAGAAGGGAAAGGCGTTTTCTACTATATATTTTCCCCATCCGATGTGGACTGGGAATCCAATACAGTCAAAGCGTGGTTTTTGCGCAGAAGCAAGTCAGGCGTCTACTTTTGGAAAAAGCATGTTACTGCCATGCCCGATGTCGTCTATGATCGTATTCCCTCTCGTTCGGCAGAAAAACATGAAGCCGTTCAGGAATTCAAATATCGACTCGCCAGTTACCCCAATTTACCGATGTTCAATCAGGGCTTTTTTAACAAATGGGGTGTGCACCAGCTGCTGTACCCGAATCCAGAAGTGAATGAGCATATCCCGGAGACTTACACCTCTCCTTCTCTTACAACTGTTCGAAACTTGCTGCGTAAATACCCTATCGTTTATTTGAAGCCCAAAAATGGTAGTCTCGGGTACGGTATTGTCAAAGTTGTTCACCAGGCAGGCGGTGGCTTTACTGCCTCCTATCATACAGGTAGCGGCAATGTAAAAAAACATTTTTCCAAGCTGTCCAGCCTTTATCAGCATGTCTTCCGCAGTCGTCGGGTCAGTGCGTATCTGGCACAACAGGGCATTTCGCTCATGACATTCCATGGACGACCGTTTGATTTCCGTGTTCACTTGCATAAAAACCAGCAAAACGAGTGGGTCGTCTCCTGCACGGCAGCCAAGGTTGCCGGTTCTGGCAGCGTAACTACCCATGTACGCACAGGTGGTACTGTCATTCCCGGCGATGACCTGTTGCAGCATCTGTTTGGCAGACAAAAAGCCCTCATGACCCAGCGCGTTTCCGACGCGTCGATTCGACTCGCTACCGCGATTGAACTGGCAAAAGGGATTGATTTAGGAGAATTGGGGCTGGACATGGGGATTGATACGCAAGGCCATGTCTGGATGTTCGAAGCAAATTCCAAGCCGGGCCGTTCTATATTCAAGCACGCCCGTCTCAGGGAGGCTGATCACGAATCACGCAAGCTGCTCGTCGATTATAGCTGTTACTTGGCCAATTTCTAGTCGCACGCGATCTGTACCGTGTTTCAGGAAGGAGGAACACCATGCTTCAGCAGCGCTCCGGGTGGCTGACGATCCTCCCTAGCGGTAGATGGTTCGTACAGTTACCTCGGCTAGTCCTTAAACGCTCGCCAAAGCCACTGGTCGCCAGTCTCGGTCCCTTTTCTCATACGAAACGGATATACGCTGGTTTACCCCGCGTGCAAGCAAGCCGTATTCGTACACGCATTAATTGGAAAATGGCGGGCGACTCCCTGAAGCTTGGCCCATTATTTGGCATATTGACCGTTGGTGAAGGGGCAACATTTTTAGGAAATCGGGAGAACTTCAAGGATATTACTCAATCGGGAAAGCAATGGGGTGCACTCGTATATGTGTTCACTCCACAAGGAATTAATTGGGAGAAGAAAAAGGTGCGGGGCTATTTGTACAACAATCGACTAAACTCGTGGCAAGAGGTGATTCTACCTTTCCCCCATGTGGTTTACAACCGAATTCCGACGAGAAAAGCAGAACGACGACCTGAAGTCCGAAGAGCATTGAACCGCATTCATGAGATGCCAAATGTCACATTGTTTAATCGCGGCTTTTTCGACAAGCAACAGCTGTTTAAAATGCTTGAATCCCACTTAGAAGTGCAAGCTTTTCTACCGGAGACGAAACAACTGGACACCTTGGCTCGCTTTCGAAGCTTTTGCACGGAACATCGCTTTGTCTACTTGAAACCTGTGCGCGGTAAAGCTGGTCAGGGAATTATGCGCATTGATTTCAAAAATGATAAGTGGTTCCTGCAACGGTTAAAGGAGCACAAGGCCATTACTCGCCGCTTTTCCAATTTGAATGATGTATGGAGACACATTAGACTTCATGTCAAACAGCAGAAGTACATTATGCAGCAAGGGATCCGTCGTGCCCATTACAACGGCAAACCTTTTGATGTGCGCGTCCTCGTACAGAAAGATGGCGAGGGCGAATGGTGCGTAACCGGAGTTGGCGTCAGAAGGTCTGGCTCGCAAAGCATCACCACTCATGTGCCACGCGGCGGCTCGATCCACTCGTTATCAACCGTTATGCAAGCCTTGTTTACTAATAATCACGAGCAAATGGAAAGACACATTCACGATACGGCGCTCGCCATCGCACGGTCTTTAAATGCAGAATGGACGGATTTGGCTGAGATGTCGATGGACCTTGGCTTGACAGAAGAAGGACAGCTATGGCTCTTTGAAGCGAACGCAAAGCCGGAGAAATTCGATGAACCATCGATTCGACGATTATCGTTAGCGAATTTGATCCATTACGCACAGCATGTCTCCTGCTTGCAAAACAAGCGAGGGATTGCCGCAGGATAAGGGAGTCGAGCAGCACTAGCTGATTCACAGACGACCTTGGTGCGATTTGCCCGTCAGGAAGGGGAACGGCGCATCACCCAGCGAACGACTGGCTGACGCGATTGACCCTCAGGATGTTGGCTCATAATGGGTCAATCCTTCCTGATTGTAGATATACGCTACCGCAATAAGTGAATCGGCATACTGGCTGTACGTGCGGGTAGCACTGAACAATGAGGCAAGTCTCACGTTTTGATCTAAAGGAACATGCCGTTTAGACTCCGGCATGTTTTTTTCGTTATCGGATGCATGACCTGATCGACCTTGGAAAAAATACTCCATGGAGGTGGTCTTAACCATGACCCATATACTTAACAATATGATGCACTCCCAACAACAACCGCAATTTTTGGGAGCAATGAGCCCTGCAGGCACGATGTTCCAACAAGGATACGCCGGAACAAACGTACAGGAAGTACAGCATTGGAACCACGGAGGGCATGCCCAATCCATCGGGACCCCTACAACAGGCATGTCCTACGGTGGTGCACAATCGATCTTTTCCCCTGGCTTTGCGAATACCAATGTCCAGGAGGTAAGACAGCTCAATCAGGCCGGTTATCCTCAACAACAACATCAGCAGCAATATGGCTATGGGCAAAATCAAGCGCTTCAATCCATGCAAAACCAATTCACCGGCTATGCACAAGGCCAGCAAGCTGGCTACATACAAGCACAGCCTTCTTATCAGCAATCGGTTGGACAAGGCTCCATTTTCTCTCCGGGCTTTGCCGGCACGAATGTACAAGAGGTTCAAGCCCGCAATCAAGCTGGCTATAGCGGTTACGGAGGACAAGCTGGCTATACGAATCAAGCAGCGTATCCACCATCGATGACTGGCAGTATTTTTGCGCCTGGTTTTGCCAATACCAATGTCCAGGAAGTTCGCCAGTTGAATAACACTGGCTACGGCATGCAAGCACAACAAGGTCAGCAGCAGCAACCTCAGCTTCAACCACAGGCATATGCTAACCAAGCATACAGCAATCAGGCGGGCGCAGGAGCACAATCGGTCTTCTCTCCTGGCTTTGCAGGCACGAACACACAAGAGGTTCGCCAATTGAACAACCCAGGCCAGATGGCTCCTCACACAGGCTCCATTTTCCCTGGCACTTTCTAAATGAGAAAAGCGTGACCATCCATCGCGACGGTCACGCTTTTTGTTATAAGTGATAGTTTAGCGGTCTGCATTTTCCCAAATCGCCTGATACACGGCATGCAAATCTTGCAGACTCTCTTCATCCACTGTAAAAATGATGCTACCAAACATGTAGGCATCATTCTGCACGCAGGACCATCCATCCCCGGTTGGTTGAAACTGCGCCTCCACACACGCCTCCGTCTGATCCAGCAGTTGCCGTACCGCTACATGCCTTTCCAACGATGATCGATATCTTTCCATCACTTGCGCAAGGCGTTCATCCTGACGGGCCAGCCGATACAGGGCAAGCTCAATCTGGAGCCAGCAGGTCACATAAAAATGGAACTCCAAAAATAACGTGTGTACGGCTGCACGGATTTTGTCGTGGTCACCAGCTTCCAAGGCTGCACGTGCTTCCTGCTTTTTCTCCTGAATCAGGTCAAAATGACTGACTGCTCCACGGTAAAACTTGCGCACCACGTTGTACAACATCTCTGGCGTACGCTGCGGAAGATTTCGATGTCGGTTTTGCACATCTCGCATGGCTTGTTCTCCTCTTTCCGACGCTCGTTTTCTTCTATTGTACAACAATGGTGCATGGTGCACGATGCAGGCAGCCTACTCTTTCCCGTTTTTCCAGTAGTCATAAGCATGAATGGCGAGCCCCCAATAAGAGGAGTACCGATCCAGTGCTTTTGTCACCAGATCCAACTGCCGATCCATTTCGCCCATGCCTTCCTCGTAAAAGGTGATACCGTTCCCTTCGTGGCTCTCTTTTGTCTCCACGGCAACGACCAGCTTTTTCTGGAGGCTCTCTGCATACTTCATCTGATTTTCAACCAAGCCAATGATGCCAGGAGCTCGATCGCGAAATGCCATCAAGGTCGTATGATCAAGCTGTTTGATCATCCAATGCGAAAACGGCAATTCGGGCTGACCCGGAGTCGGTGTCTTGTCCAGCCAGGCAGCGAGGTCGACGCTTGCTTCTAAGGAAGTTCCGTTCTTGGTCTCCTCAACGAAAGCCTCGATGTTGCCCATCCACTGGCGTAAGACTGCCTCTTTATCCTCGCGCCAGACAGGAAGGACATATGGCTCGATATCTAAGTGAATGCCGTGAAACTGCTCTTCTGTCGAAACAGACTCATTGTAGGCTTTCACCCAATTCACGAGTTTCATGATCTTGCTCCGATTTTCAGACATCGCCCAAATCGGATGACCGCCCATGGCATGAACCTCGATACCCGCTTCACGCGCCTCTCTCACGAAATCGCGATAATAGGAAATCGGCTGCTCCAAATCTAGACGAATATAGAGGAGATTCACCCCGTTTTGTTTCACGAAGGAAAGAATTTCCTCCTTTTCCGTGCCAATTAATTCTGCACGCCATATGTAGGTGCCTTTGTAGCGTTGCTTCGTTACCGGGGGCAGGGGGCTCGCCTCCTTCCAGTAGCGGTAATCGTGAATCGCGACACCGGAGAAGGACGGATGCTGTGCCAAATGTGCAGGCAATTGCTCTAATTGCTGTTTCATGAGAGTCGGGCCTTCCTCTGAAAAAGAAGAGTGGTCTTCATCTAGCGGCTTTATATTTACAGCAACCAAGACACGCGTCTCTAATTCATCCGCTTCCTTCATTTCCTGATCAATCAAATTCAGGATGCCGTTTTGACCGGAAAGTGTGTCACGATACGCCATGATACATACCGTATCAAACTGGCTCATCATCCATTTGGACAGAGATATCTCTTCTGGTCCCGGCACGGGAATATCGTCCAGCCAAAATGGAATGGCTGCACTGGCAACCAAATCCTCATCTTTTGACACCTCGGCTGTGAACGCCTGCACATTAGCTTGCCATTCACGGATAATCCGCTTCTGATCAGTCTCCCAAAATGGCAGAAGATATGGCTCGATGTCTAACTGAATCCCGCGAATCCGCTCATTCTTTTGCGCTTCACGGTTGTAGCTTTTTACCCAGTGGACGATGTTCATCATCCGCTTTTCATTGCTTTTGAGCGCCCACGCCGGGTGGCCGGCTACCGCATGAACCTCGATACCCATCTCTGTCGCTTCGCGGATAAAATCGCGGTAGTATTCATAGGGCTTGTTCATTTCGATTCGCAAGTAAACGAGATTAATATCGTTACTTTTGCAGAAATCGAGAATCTCTTGTTTCTCTCTCCCGATCATTTCGGATTGCCAGATCCACGTTGCTTTACTCTTCTTCTCCGCGGGGGAAAAGCCGAACAGAAAGCCGACTGTCAGGCAGAGAACACTCAAATAGATGCGCGCAGCTTTCATTCGTCAAAGTTGCCCCTCTCGTTGACTTGCGTGCTTCCAGCTCTCGTAATCATGGATCGCACTTCCTGCAAACGCCGGATTGTTTGACAGCTCCTCCTGTAAAATGGCCAACTGGTTGTTCATCTCTTCTGTGCCTTCTTCATAAAAGCTCACATGAGCGCCTTCCATCGTTTCCATGATGTTGACGCCCACGATAACCGACCCTTTTTTTCGTACATTGGCATCATCGACAATCTTTTCTACGATTTCGACGATCCCATTTTGCCCAAGGGCTTGATTGCGGTAGGCCATTAGTGTAATACTGTCGAGTCGCTGCACCATCCAGTTGCTCACTTTCTCATCACTGCCAGGAACGTTTACGGAGTCGATCCAAAAAGGCAAGTCGGCACCGACAGCGAGGTCCGTATCCTTCTTCGTCTCTGCTGCCAGATAGCTGACGTTTTTCAGCCATTGCTTCACGATTTCTTCCTGGTCTTCCTTCCATGCAGGCAACAAATACGGCTCGATATCGACGTGAATCCCCGAGAATCGTTCATCTGACTTGGCACTGCGATTGAACGCCTTCACCCAGGAGATGAGATCATCGATGCTTTGGCGATTCGCTGTTAACGCCCAATTGGGGTCACCGCCAAGCGCCTCTACTTTGATGCCTGCTTGGTTGGCTCTCTCATTAAAGGTACGATACGTCTGAGGCGCAACTGCTGCTGGTTCAACGTGAAGATAGATCAGGTTGATGTCGTTTTTCTTGGCAAACTCGATCATTTCATCGGTTTGGGTCTCCATTTGCTTGGCATCCCATATCCAGGTTGCTTTTGTCAGGGCGGAGCGGGTGTTTGCCAACGACAGCATGATGATCGAAACCACTGTCACAAGGAGCAGTGCTATCCAAAGCCAGCTATATCGACGAAGTACCTGCATCAGTGCTGGTCGATACCGTACTGTTGTGTCGTCGCACCCACTCCCGCAAAAGCCCGCTCACCAAACGTACTGCCGTCAACTGCTGAAAACGGCTGAATTCTCGTGTAATCCTCGATGCTCTTGTTTTTGACCAAAGCGTGCGGCCCGATCTGGCAGCCTTCACCGATCTGCGTGTCGCCAAAAAGGCAGGTTCCTGGATAGAGCACCGTATCACGCCCGATCATTACGTCAGAATCGATGTACGTCGAGCTCGGGTCTATCATTGTAACTCCGTTTCGCATATGGAAATCGTTGATTCGCTTGCGCATCAGCTGTTCCAAATCTGCGAGCTGCACACGATCATTGACGCCATTGCCTTCTTCGGGATCATCCGTTGCAAACGCCGCTACCAAATGACCCTGCTCTTGCAAAAGCCCCAGAACGTCCGGCAAGTAAAACTCCCCTTGCGCATTTTCGTTTGAGACCATCGGCAGCATCGAAAACAGCTTTTGATTGTCGAAGCAAAAGATTCCGGTGCTAATCTCGTTCACCTTTTTTTGTCCCAAGGTCGCGTCTTTTTCCTCGATAATTTTTCGGACATCGCCGTTCTCGTCGCGAATGATCCTGCCATAGCCAGTAGGCTCGTCCACAATGGAGGTCAAGACCGTGGCTGCTGCCTGTTTGAGCTGGTGATACTCGAGCAAACTTCGCAGCGTCTGTTCTTGTACGAGTGGTGTATCACCATTCATGACAATCGTCACGCCATCCTGCGCCCCGAGAATTTCGTGGCTCATCCAAACAGCATGAGCGGTCCCAAGCTGTTCCGGTTGATACGCATACTGAACGCGGTTTTTCAGTTCCTCTTTGACCATTTCAGCTCCGTGACCGACAACGACGACCAAGTGGCGAAGTGACAATGCTTCTAATGTCTCTACGACATGCTTAATCATCGGCTTCCCGCATATTGGATGCATGACCTTGTAGAGTGAAGATTTCATTCTGGTTCCTTTTCCTGCTGCCAATACTACTGCATGTATGTTCATCCTATCGCCTCCGTCTTGGTCAGCTCCCCTTTTGCAAGCTGACCTTGTTGGATTTGCTTATCGAAGTATGGTTTCAATTCATAGGTCAGTGTGTCAATCATCATGGTCAAATCAATGTCTTTCCTCTGCACGCCCAGCTGATAGGCCTGAAGCATAATCTCCAGTAATTTCTCCTGATTCAACGTCCGCTTCGAGGTGTTCATTCATCGTTCCCCCTTTCTTCATTCCTGTCTTACTTCATAACGACTGACGTTTGTGTTTACTCAACTGTTACACTTTTGGCCAAATTTCGTGGACGATCTACGTCATTGCCGAGCGCAACAGAAGTGTAATAGGAAATGAGCTGGAGGGGGATAACGCCTAGAACAGGTGTAAGCAAGGCATCTGTCTGCGGAATCAGGCAAACATCATCAACCGAGCGATGCAGCTCTACATGTCCATCTAAGGTAATACCGAGAACTTTTGCTCCACGGGCTTTTACTTCTGTAATATTACTGATCATTTTCTCATGCAGCTCATCCTGTGTAGCCAAGGCAATCACTCTCGTTCCCTCTTCGATTAGCGCCAGCGTGCCGTGCTTTAGCTCCCCTGCCGCATACGCCTCCGAGTGAATATATGAGATTTCCTTCAGCTTGAGCGAGCCTTCCATAGATACGGCATGATCGAGTCCTCGTCCGATGAAAAACAGATGCTGCTCGTCCTTGATTGATTCAGCGAAATGACGTATCTCATCCGCATGCGCGAGTATATGCTCGACTTGATCCGGGAGTGCGGTCAGTTGGTGAAGCAGTGAAGCACGTGTGTCAGCGTCCAGTGTCCCTTTCGCTTGCGCCAAATAGATGCCGAGCAAGTAAAACGCAATCAGCTGCGAGGTGTATGCCTTTGTAGAAGCCACCGCGATTTCCGGACCTGCATTCGTCGTAATCACGTCATCAGCATCACGGGCAATCGAGCTGCCGACTACATTCGTAATAGCGAGTACGGCTGAGCCGTTTCGTTTGGCTTCACGCATGGCTGCCAACGTATCTGCTGTCTCCCCTGATTGGCTGACGGCAATCGTAAGCGTATTGGGTTGAAAGAGTGGGCGACGGTAACGAAACTCCGACGCTACATCTACTTCTACCGGAATCTGTGCCAGTCGCTCGATCACATGCTTGCCGATCAAGCCTGCATGATAAGCGGTACCGCATGCGACAATGTAGATTTTCTCCACACGCTTGGCATTCGCTTCTGATAACTGAAGATTGGGAAAAATAACCTTTTGCTGGGTAGCATCGATTCGACCTGTCATGGTATTACGCAGGGCCCGCGGCTGCTCGTAAATTTCCTTTTGCATATAGTGAGCAAAGCCGTCTTTTTCCGCTTGCTCCTTGTCCCACTCAATCCGCACCAGCTCTCGCTCGATTGGCTCCGTCGTATCCAGACGCATGACGTGAACAGAATCTTTGGTCAGAATCGCCAGGTCTCCATCTTCGAGAACGTACACATCGCGCGTATGCTCCAGGATCGCCGGGATATCAGAACCAATGAAATTCTCATTCTCCCCTACCCCGATAATCAACGGGCTCGCCATACGAACTGCAATCAGCTTGTCAGGCTCATGCTCCGTCATCACACCGAGGGCAAATGCTCCGCGAATTTTGCCAGCGACCTTCTGTACTGCCGCAACCAGGTTGTTGTCGTATTCCTGCGCCAAAAGGTGCACGATGACCTCCGTGTCCGTCTCCGAAGTAAACGTCACGCCCTTTTCGATCAATTCCTGCTTGAGATCCAGATAGTTTTCGATAATGCCGTTATGCACGATCGAGAACTTGCCGGATTGATCAAAATGAGGATGAGAGTTTTCGTCAGACGGTCTTCCGTGAGTCGCCCAGCGCGTATGACCAATACCGATGGAGCCCTGCAAGCCGGACTTTTGGGTTTGGCTCTCCAGTACGTCAATTCTGCCTTTTGCCTTGCGAATGCCGATGGTTGCTCCATCACAAATCGCAATGCCAGCTGAATCGTAGCCTCTGTATTCCAGCTTTCGCAGCCCATTAATTAGAATCGGCTGCGCTTCCCTGTTTCCGATATATCCCATAATTCCGCACATGTCTTCGGTTCCTCCCTTGTTGCGTAAAATGTTCGGACTTTGTATTATGCGAGCAAGCTGACGACTTCCTTCTCCTGCCTGATAGCGACGGAGGTTCCGATGCGATATACATTCGGATTCGTGATGCCCTCAAACGCATTGCGTGTATCGATAATGGCCACTCCCAAGTCCGCCAGCTCCTGATAGGCAAAGCATTGGTGATTCGTAATGAGCACCATGCAATCGTAAGTCTTGAATGCCTCATAGTCATTGGCAATGGAATGGACGATCTCGCCTTTTTTATTCACAAAGCTCTGCGCATACGGGTCGTAATAGTCGACAGTTGCTCCGCTATTCTTGAACAGCTCGTAAATCTCCAGCCCAGGTGATTCACGCAGGTCATCTACTTCCGGCTTGTAGGCCATGCCGAGAATCAAGATGCGCGAGCTGTTGATTGCTTTGGCGTAAATGTTGAGCACCTGTGCAGTCTTATTGCGCACATAGTCCGGCATGTTGTCGTTAATCGATTGGGCGATCTCAATAAATTGGCTGTGAAAACGAAAGCCCTTGGCCTTCCACGACAAATACATCGGATCGAGCGGTATGCAATGCCCACCGATTCCGGGTCCCGGGTAAAACGGCATGAACCCAAAAGGCTTGGTCGATGCGGCCTTGATTACTTCCCAAACATTGATGCCCATTCTGTCGCACATCATTGCCATCTCATTCATGAAGGCAATATTGACGCTGCGGAAGGTGTTTTCCAAAAGCTTGGACATCTCCGCCACCTTTGGCGAGGAGACTGGCACGACTGTTTTAACCAGGCTGCCATACAAGAGTGTGCCTAACTCCATGCAACGTTCTGTCGTCCCGCCGATCACCTTTGGCGTATTGTACGTACTGTATTTGCGATTGCCCGGATCGACCCTCTCCGGCGAGTAGCAGAGGAAAAAGTCGATGCCGGCACGATAGCCCAGCTTTTCAAATTCGCGCTGGATCAGCTCTTCCGTCGTTCCCGGATAGGTTGTGCTCTCCAGCGTAATGAGCATTCCTCTTTTCATGAATCTCTTGATTTGCTCGACAACGCTTGTAATGTAAGAGGTGTCTGGGTCCTGATTGGGACTAAGTGGAGTAGGAACGCAAATGCTGATCGCATCCAGCTCTTCGATTACGCTATAATCAGTCGTCGGAAAAAAGCGATTGGTCGCGAGGCATTCCTGCAAGGTTTCATTGGAAATATCCTGTACGTAAGACTCTCCTCTTTTTAGGCTCTCGATTTTCCCGCCATGCAGATCGATTCCGATTACGGTATAACCACTCTTGATCGTCTCTACCGCCAGCGGCAACCCTACATACCCAAGCCCAATGACACCCACTCTCGCTGTCTTTCGTTGAATCTTTTGTTGCAGTTCCTCGTATCTCGCCATCCTCGTTTCTCTCCCTTTCTCTTTCTAGAATTTATATCAGCCTTTTCACCCTGGCTTCCAGTTCTACCGGGGAGAATGGCTTCGTAATGTAGTCAGATGCTCCCATCGCAAATGATTTCTGCACATCTTCTTCCAGACGTTTGTCTGTGAGCACCATAATCTTGCTCATGGAAGCGCTGATATGCTTGATTTTTTCCATGAGCTGGTATCCATTGAGGATAGGGAGATTCAGGTCGGTAATCACAAGATCAGGGGCGACCTCCTGATATTTTTCCATGCCGTCCATCCCGTCATTGGCTACCGTAACGAGATACCCTTTGCGCTGAAAGTAGATGCTCAAAAACTCGTTGACAGTCTCATCATGGTTAACCAGTAAAATACTTGCCGGCTCCTCTTTTTGCGCGGGATTCTGCTCATAAATCTTGATCTCCCCATGAGCGCCTGGCTCTTTCATCTCTTGGATCATCCGCATCAGCATTTGACCGGACGAGCGCGAGCTTTCGGGAAAACTCGCAATCAAGAGGCTGCCCGCAAGCAGTTTGTGCTCTTGCAAATAGTCTTTTACACGCAAAGCATAGAAATGGGTGTTCGAGAGCTTCTGTCCCTCAAGCAGTATTCCGAAGAGCTGCTTGTTTTTGTCATACGCGTAGTGCAAAGCAATCTCGGAGCCGTCTCCTGAACGAGTGCCCAGGTCTTGCTTGATCAGCTCCATTGACTCTTTGGTGAGGGTTTTGCAAGCCGCCAGAATAACCCCACACGCCAATTGTTTCTCTTCCATCTTGCTCAGATGCTCGTAAAAAACAGGTACGAGATTACTCATGATCTAGCCTCCAAACTTGAAATGTTTTCGCTGCCCTTCGTCTGCCAGCTCGTCCGCGTCATCGTTCCCCACGAGTTGTTGTTGCGCAAATATTCAATATGACCGAGGAATCTCCAGATGACGCCGATTTGCCGATAGCCGAAGAACATCAGAATCGTATAGAAAAGCATTTTGACGATGTCTCGAAAACGCGGATACCGTCGAAACGCGATTTCCTCCAGCAATAAGGAGCCAATGCCAAGCAGCATGCCATACAGCACATTGAGCAAGCCGTAGATTAAGAGGACGTAGCCGTTGGTCATATCCAGCATGGTATAACCGATGAGGGCCAATAGACCCGTGATGCGAAAATACGGATTCAAGGTTTCAAACAAGATATTGAACGGTAGCGTGAGCATCCCGAATAGCTTGTACTTGGGGCGAAACGCCATGTATCTGCCGTACTCAATCATGTTTTTCAGATTGCCGCGTCCCCATCTGCGCCGTTGACTGCCCAAAATTTTGAGTGTATCCGGCGCTTGTGTCCAGCAGACCGCATCGGGGCAAAATGCCACGCGGTACGGCAGCTTATTTTCCAGCATGTACTTGTGTAGCTTGATGATGATGTTCATGTCTTCACCCGGATACCCCTCGCGATAGCCGCCTACCTTGATGATGTAATCCTTGCGAAAAACACCGAACGCGCCTGAGACGATAATCAATCCGTTGATCGCGCTCCAGCCGATCCGTCCACCGAGAAACGCCTTGAGGTATTCGACGGATTGCATCATCGGCAAAAACTTGTCTGGCAAACGAATGTCCTTCACGACACCGTCTTCGATCTTGCAGCCGTTGGCAATGCGGATATCTCCGCCGATGGCAACTGTTTCATCCGGGTTTTCCATATACACCTTCGCAATGCGAATCAGCGCGTCTTTTTCCAGCAAGGAATCTGCATCAATGGAAGCGATCAACGGATAGTGGGAGAGATTGATCCCCGCATTGAGCGAGTCAGCTTTTCCTCCGTTCTCTTTGTCGATCAAATACAGATTCGGAAAAGCCGGATTGTGGTAGATTCCCCTGATCTTCGACGTATGAAGAAGCGGCTGTACCGGCATGTGCTCGGAGTAAACCATTGAAAACTCGTTAATCATTACTTGCAAGGTAGCATCCTTTGATCCATCGTTGACTACGAGTACCTCGTAGCGTGGATAGTTCAAGGATAAGAGCGACCTTACATTTTCAATAATCGTCAGTTCCTCATTGTAAGCCGGCACGAGAATCGAAATCGGCGGAACGTGCTCAGAGCCTGAAAGTGTCTGGAATCTCGAATAGATGGAGCTTTTTAAGATTCCCATGATGCTCTTGAACGAGAACAGCATGATGATGAAGTACAAAGAGTTGATCGCGATGACGTAATAGACCGCAAATACTCCGTAGTAAAGTAGAAAATCTCTCATGACAGCCTCCTTTCGCTCTATCTTTCCAATGCATGAACCGTGGAGATCGTTTTGCGATACGACTTGCGGTACAAATGCAGCTTTTCGTTGTATTGCACGAGCTTCTCTGTCGCTGTCGCACCCTGTAAAACCAGCTTCTCTTTTTCCAGCTCCTCCTGGATCACTTGATGAGCCATCTCGCTCTTATGACCGTTTCTCTCTTCCTGCAAAATTTCACAAAGGGCCGCAAAGCCTTCGACCTCTAGCTGTGCCAGACTGCGTGCACTGTGATGACGAACCCACCAGTTCGCATCGCCCACCGCCTTTTTCAGCAAGGGAATGTACGAAAGCAATTTCAGTGAGCCAATTGCCTTCGCTGCCATTGCGCGAATTTCCCAATCTTTGTGATTCATAAAGTCAGTGACTGTCTGCTCATTCATATAGCGGATATCCCGACACATGAGCTTGACTGCCTTAATTCGGACTTCCTTGTCAGGTGATTGAATGAGCTGGTATAGGGCAGGCTCAATGCTGGGCTGGACATGAACGGTGTATCCAATCAGTCCGATTTGGACCAGTTCAGCATCGGATTCTTGTAAAAACTGTGCAAAAAGCGGTGCCGTATCCACCTGCGAATCACTGATGATGTCCACGATAAGCTGGTGGACATTTTTCTTCGCTCCGACGACATGGGTCACCATTTCCCGCAAATCTTCTGTGTTGCGTGCACATTTGGCGACGGAGCGCGCAATGATAAAAACACTGGTGTCATTCGTGTTTTTTTGCAGGAAGGTTAAGAGGGCAGGCACGGCGAGCTTGGAGCGCATGATCCCCAAATTGTAAGCGGCATCCACTCTCGTCCATTTCCACCTGCCATTTAGTCTTTGCATGTCCAGCTCTACGAGTCCCATATCCTCGCAGAGCCAGATCAGCTTGTCCCGATGTATGCCTGTGACCCGCTCCATCAGCTCAAACAGCTTTTTCTGAATGATTTGCTTTTCTTTTTGCGTTACTACGCCATAAGGCACTTGCAAGCGCTCCTCTTCTTCTCCGTGTGCTTGCAGGTAAACGAAATAGTCGCGATATTTTTCCAGACAACGCATGGTCTGTTTCTCCACCGAAATGTTGCGTAGCTTCAGTGCGAACAAGACAATCAAGCCTAGTACTGTCAATCCACATAGCGCGTACAGAAAAACAATTGCCGTCGCCAATGGTGTTTGCACGTTTGCCACTCTCCTATCCAATCAAGGCTGAGTCTCCAGCATCACCGGAGCCTCAATCTCATGGAATGCTTTTTTTAGTATGGAATAGCTCTGTTTTTTGCGTTCGTGATAGCCGACCTGCTCCCAGCCTTGCCATGTATACATCGGGAGCTTCGTCACTGCATAATCGTTTTGCCCGACGATTTGTTTGGTCGCTGTATCCACCAGGAGCGGCAGGATGCGAATGCCTTTTGTCTTCTTCGTCGTGAAGCTTTTGCCATCTTCTTCATAGCTCATAACGGACAAGGAGCTCGGGTCTGTAAATCCAAGCAGCATCCACGGTACTCTCAGCTCTACCACTTTGCCCTTCGCTTGCCACGCGGTTCGTGAGTCGTACTGAGGGTCTTGGGGATTTGTCGTTCCCCGGATCAGCTTGCCGACATCGACTTCCTCCATCGGATAGTACTTCTTGCTGTCTGGCGGCTCCATCTCCAGGCTAACGGCCAGCTTCCACGGCTTGAAAATCCCGGAATTGTCTTTTTTCTCCTCTTCCTTGACCGCAAGCATGCCGTAGCGTTTTCCGTATAAGCGTGCGTGAAAGTCGTAATTGGCAGCGATTTGAATCTGGCTCTCGTCTGCTTTTCCCAACGCGATCAACGTCTCTAGCCCCTCATCCAGCGTCAGGCCGGGAAGCTGAGCAGCTCGCTTGTTCCCGCCAGGAATCGTATCAACGCCCACATAGAGCTGTTGTTTTGCAGGGTCAAACTCTTCCTTCAATTGGGCAAGGAAATAGACGTACCCTTCATCATGTGTCATCCAGATTTCGTCGACGCCTGGGACTTGCACATCGAGGCGTTGCTTCTCTTCCGGCACGAGCTGATCCCAGTCTGTGCGATCCCCATCGATGGTCAGCACGCCTTCTTTGTTCGGGTACATGCCGAGAACTCCAAACAGAGATTCGTTGGTCAACACGTTGATCCACAGAGAGCGCCGATCTTCGGGCAGCTCAAACCGCATCGTGTTCCACGTTTTTTTGAACCACTCGTCCTGCCAGACGAATACGATTGCTCCCGCATACCCTTCCTGATGAATTTCTTGCAAAAGCTCGACATCGACCTCTCCCTGCTGCTTTTCTGAATGACCACCTTGATTGCGCCCCAAATTGCCCAGATGGGCGACTCCTACCGATGCCGGGACCCCGAATTCCGTCACCATGATCGGCATGTTTTTGTGATATTGCTTCAGTTGTCGCAAATACGCTTTGTACGTATCGATTTGCCCTGCATCGTTCTTCAGCTGTTGCAGGGTAGTGTCGTAGCGGAAGAAATCCGGATAATACGGGTACACGTGATAGGAAGCGAAGTAGCCTGCCTCCCACTGCGTTGGCTCTATATGGGTAGGATCGACACTGACCATATCTTCATGATGGATCGGCTCTCCCGGATGCGATAAGGGGTCTGTGGTCACCCAATTGGTGAAGGTCATCGGATGCTGCCAACCGTATTTGCTCTCTTCCATTGCGACGGTATCCACCATTTCAGCAAGCCATGTCTCAAAAGCGGTTGCATTCGGTTTCGCGTGGAAGTACTTCCCTTGATAGGGAGTAACTTTTTGATGCAGGCGATTGGTGTTTTGCACCATCGCGGGGTCCCACTCGGTCCCTGTGTGCCAGCCGATCAAGTATTTGCCTGCATTCGCATGGTATGTACCACTTGCCTTTCCCGGTTTTTCCGGCAGAGTGATGTCTCCGTAGACAGCGCCGACTGCATCCTTGATTTCCTGTCGAAACTCCTCGCGAATCTCTGGTAGATAGGCATCCTTCTTTTCAATCAACAGCTCTTCTGGACTCCAAATGCCCTGCATCAAATAGAGAGGGTCCCCTTCTTTTTGCCGATTGTAATCGACCAATGCTTCATAAAAGACAGGAGAATGGATCGTATACACACGAATGACGTTCGCTCCCATCTCGTCGATCATCGCGAACCAGCGCATGTAATCCTCTCTTGTGATGGGAAGCTCACCCGGATAATGACCCGGTAACGATGCCCCCAGATTGACGCCTTTCGCGAAAAAGGGCTGCCATTTCTGATTCTGATAGACCTCGAACAGCTCGCCATTCGCGCGAAATTTTAATTGAGCACCTGTATTCGTCTCCATACTTTCGACACGATCTGCTGCCCAAAACCACCAGAAAGCACTTACCCCCACCACGAACAGCATAGTCAGGCTCATCCAGCGCCATCTTCTCTTTTTTGTTGGCTCCATTCCTCGTCAACCTCCGATATGTTGCCACGTCACAGTCATTGTAAACATAGAGAGCAAATCGTTCCCATAGACAAAATTCACTATTGTGTCTTTTTCAGATTTGTCATGAAATTGTAATGTTGGGACAGATTCGGCTCCATCGTCCTACGTTTTTTGTAGGGAAGTCCTGCAACCCGCCCTGTCTTCTGGCCCACATTTTTTGGCGACTGGGTACATTTACTCGTTCCTTTTTTTTCCTTTTCGCTTGTGAAAATGGTAGGTTGCTACTATTTGGAAGTCGGTAGATTTTGTCGACATAAGGGATTATTTACAAAAAGAATATAAAGTGTTTCTCAGCTTGACTCTTAAAAAGATTTGTTTATTATAGATATAAAGGATCTATAAAGGTGGTACTTAAGCATGAATAAACTTATCGATGTAGGGATTATTGGCGGCGGACCAGCAGGTATGAGTGCCGCTCTCGTACTTGGCAGGGCAAGAAAAAGTGTGGTCGTTATCGATGAAGGCCGTCCACGCAATCGCGTTACACGGGAGTCGCATGGCTTTCTTACGAGAGACGGCATCACTCCGAGCGATTTTCGCCACATTGCAAGGGAGCAAATCAGCGCCTACCCCTCTGTCCATTTCGTGGAGGATACAGCTGTAACGATCACAGGACACGATGGTAGCTTTCTCCTTACGACTGCACAGGGAACGACTTATCAAAGCAAAAAGCTGCTGTTCGCAGTGGGAATGAAGGATCTCCCTTTACCTGTTAACGGATTAGCAGAAGTGTATGGAAAAAGTGCTTTTGTCTGCCCATATTGCGATGGATGGGAATTACGCGACCAGCCACTCGTCTTGATCGCCAACGGAGAAAAGGCATTGCATTTGGCAAAAATGCTGTCTGGTTGGACTAATCAATACACCATTTGCACGAATGGACCAGATGAATTCACAGAAGAACAAAGGTTGGAGCTGTTGCAGCATCGCGTTCCTGTCTTTGACTCCCCGATTGAATGCATTGACTCTGTCGATGGGATGGTGCAGCGTGTTGAGCTTACAGATGGCAATAGCATTTCGTGCACGGGGATCTTGTTTGCTCCCAAGCTCGTAGCTGGATCTGACTTGCCGAAAGCATTAGGTTGCCAGGTAACGGAAGCAGGAACGGTCATCGTCGACAGCTTTGGGAAAACGAGCGTACCAGGTGTCTACAGTGCAGGCGATGCAGCAACTACACAGTACCAGGTGATTACTGCCGCTGCTCTAGGCTCTGCGGCTGGAATGAGTATCAACAACGAACTGCTTTTAGAGGAATGGAATCGTCAACATTAACTCCATCTCGACATGTTCCTTTCATAAAAAAAGGACAATCCCTCCGTCTGCATTGACGGGTGGGATTGTCCCTCTTCTTTATTATAGAAGCAATGGCTCCTTTTTGATTACAACGTCTTCTGTCCTGGCTTCCAGTTCGCCGGGCACAGACCGCCAGCTTGCAGGGCTTGCAAAATACGAGTCGTCTCTGCAACGCTGCGGCCTACGTTCATGTCAGTTACCACTTGGTAGCGCAGAATGCCGTCTGGATCGATGATGAACAAGCCACGGTGAGCGGCACCAGTCTCTTCGTCCAAGACACCATAAGCTCGTGCTGTCTCTTTTTTGAAATCACTCGCAAGCGGGAAGTTTACTTCACCGATGCCGTTTTCATCTCGTGGTGTTTTGATCCATGCCCGGTGCGTATGTACGCTATCCGTGGATACGCCCAGCACTTCGCAATCCAAATCTTCGAACTCTTCCATGTTGTCACTAAACGAAGTTACCTCTGTCGGGCAAACGAATGTGAAGTCAAACGGCCAGAAGAACAAAATCAGCCATTTTCCTTTGTAATCAGCCAGCGACACACGTTCTTCCAGTGTCTCGAGGTTTTTGGTCGTAAGCATGTGAAAGTCAGGTGCTGGTTTTCCTACTTGAAGTTGAATCGTTTGCTGTGTTGTCATGATAAATCTCTCCTTTTATATGGTTTCTGTTGAAAATTACTTCGCAGCCTCTTCCAATGCTGTCAGTGCTTTTTTGATACGTGTCGGGTTGAAGCCCAAAATTTGCTTCTCGCCAATGAGTGTCAAGGGAACAGACATCATTCCTAAACGGCTCAGTTCCTGGCCGTACTCTTCTTTTTCATCGATGTTTCGCTCTTCGAAAGAAATGTTTTGTTCTGTCAAATACGTCTTCAATTGCTTGCAGAAGTTGCAATTCGTGCTGGAGTATACGATTGCTTGTGCCATGATTGTTTCTCTCCTTTTCTTCTATTTATATTGAGGGACAACTTTGGAACGCTTGTTGATGTATTTGTCTACAGCCATAGCTGCAATAGCACCGTCTGCCGCAGCGACTACTGCTTGCTTCACAGGTGTTTTGCGCACTTCACCCGCTCCAAATACGCCTGGAACAGAAGACTGCATGAACTCATCTAGCATCATAAATCCTTCCTCATCGAGGGGAACTTGTCCATCCAAGAAATCGGTACCCGGCTTGCTGCCAGACAGGAAGACGAATACTCCATCTACGGACAGCATTTCTTCTGTTCCTTCTGCTGTGCGAATGCGCAACCCTTCGACCGACTTCTCTCCCACAATTTCCAACGGGCGTGTACGGAAATGTATTTCCGTGTTCGGTAGCTCAGGTAATTCTTCTACCCCTTGAAGATCAGCACGCGGCACCAAGAAAGTGATTTTTTCCGTAAATTTGGTCAGTGCATGCGCTTCTTCCAATGCTTCCTCCGTATCACCGATGACCGCAACATGCTTGCCTTCATAAAAAGCTCCGTCGCATGTCGCGCAAGTGCTTACGCCTCGCCCGAGCAATTGCTCTTCTCCTGGAAGCATACGATTACGTCCTTTGGAACCAGTCGCTACGATCACGGCCTTCGCTTCAAAAGTACCATGCGCCGTGAAGATGCTTTTTTCCTCATCCTCTACATCTACCGCAGAAATCGTAGTCTGGATGAATTCTGCACCGAAGCCCTCCGCTTGTCTGCGCATTTTATCCAACAGTTCTTTTCCAGTCATCTCGCCTTCCACCCCTGGGTAGTTGGCGATTTTATGTGTCAGGGCAAGTGCCCCTGTTCCGGGTGCCTTATCGATGACGAGCGTCTTTAGATTTCCACGAGCTGTATAAATGGCAGCGGAAGCACCTGCTGGTCCTCCGCCGATGATGATGACATCATACATGAACGGCTCCCCCTTTCTTTATTATCAAATTATAATTATTATCAACTAGGAACAATTATCATTGTACTTGATATAATTTGAAAGTCAATATCTTTTTATAATTATTTTAAATAAGTTCTTATTATAAAGAAGCACATCAAAAAAGTCCGCCCCTCTTAGGAGGAGCGGACTTGACTGATCAGTGCCGTTTAGGCAATCTAATTATTAATTTGTCTTTTGCTTTTTTTTGATCTCTTCTGTTGTGCTATCACTGTTCTTGGGTGTGCTATCACTGTTTACAGTTGCGCTACCACTTCTGGTTTTTTTACGGTACATAACGTATTTTCTTTTTTTCTTTTCCCCAATCACATTTTTTAGTTTTAGATGAACAGCATTTAACTGGCCTATTTTAGTTGTTGCATCAGCTATTTTATTATTTACTTTTTCATCCTTCGTCTCTGCCTTTTGAAATCTATCTACCTCAATATTTAATCTCTTGATTTTTTTATCAACTTTACTCAGGTACCCCTCATAAACGGTAATAATCTTTTCCATATCGTAGATGTTATCGTCTGATATTTCTTTGTGATCATCGAGGGCAGCATTGATATCCTTAATCAAAGTATCAACTTCCACTAAGTAACGTGTCCACTCGGCTTCGATCAAAGCTTCAGACGACTTACGAATTTGCTCTATCTCCTCTATGGAGATCGTTTTTCTTCCTCTAGTTACTGAGTTTAGCAGTTCTTTAAACATCTTCTTATTTTTAGGGAATATCGACATCTGTCGTTTCAATTCTTTATCGTAATTGGAATCGAGCGGATGCTTCAAAACCTGAGCTCCTCTACCTGTCTTGGCGCCAAGAAAGATACTATTTTCCCCATTGTAAAACAACTCTTTCAGTGTAGTAATCTGCGTCGGTCCTTTTTCTGGAGGCTCTTTCTCCGAAAGTTTGCTTGTATTCTGTATCAGTGTCTTCAAGCTCATTTTTATTAACGTTTCCGCTGAGTAAGGACTCTTCGAAGTTTTTTTGGTATGCTCATCCACTTTTTCGGCATCAAAACTTCGAGCAAGCTCTGAGATACCGGTAATACTCACAAATTTTTGCAGGGACTCAGTCATGTATGTTCGACGCCATTTCATATAGGGAACCTCATGATTCAAGCAATAAAGCAAAATAACAGAGAGCTCGGCATCTGATAATCTATCATTTTTAAATACTCGATCTTCTTCTTGTTTCGTATCTTCCTTTATCTCTTTCTCTATTGTTTCTCCAGCTGCTTCTCTTTCATGTCCTGTTATTTTTCCTCCTGTCGCTAATTTGTAGACCATGATTGCAACTGGATCTTTAGCTCCTTCTTGCTTCATGCCCTCAATCAAATTATCATAATCAGCTGGCGGCTCCTTCATATTTTCGTCCCGCTTTGTCTTTTGCGAATGGAGCTGGTTTCCCCCAGCGGCTATGAAGTTGCCCCTCCCATTTTGTATGCTTAAATATTGATGTCCTATTTGAAATTTATTTGACTCTATATAATTTTGGGTTCTCCAGTTGGCAAATACTTTACGTTTATATGGATCATCTATATGATAAACTCCCTCTTCATTTGGAACTGGACGCGGACTTTTGTCCAGTATTTGCTTATTCTTATTGCCTACTTTCAGAATGATTTCCATCATTTCTCTCTCTGTTAAAGTTGTTTCTTCATCTCTTTCTTCGATTTCATCCCCTGAAAAATAAATGTCGTCATCCTCCATAGATGATTCGGATTTCATCGCAGGTAATTCAGCCGGGTCTTCATCTTTATCTTCTTTTCCGCCAGACAGACTTTTCATAAGCTGTATGACAGTTCGATTTCCTAAAGTCTTTTGCAATTGTAGTGCCTTTTTCGGTGTTAGTGCAGCGCCACCGATTAATTGAGTACGTTCATTTAAGTCGATATCCTTGTTTGAGGGAAGTTTACCGTTAGCTAGATTGCTTTGCGGCTTGGTAGTAAGCGCTTTGTTCCTAAACACCGCTGATCACTCCTTGCACAACTTTCTATTCATATCCTCTACATGAGTCAGAAGAATTACATTTGGTATGAAATGGGATATTTTTACAGAGTATGGATGGTGCAAAGAATAGTATATTCTGAGTTCGCCGTATAACTTCCTGCTATTCAAAGTTACCTGGTCGATCCTAAAACCCCACTACCCTGAATTATTTTATGATTCCGAATTCACCCGATTTCGTTGACGAAACAAGTAATTCAGGATAAAGTACCACTAACACTTGAACGCACAAAAGCAAAAAAGCAAGAAAGCACAAAAGTACGAAAGTAAAAATGTACCTTCTCACTGCTTCAGCCTGATTTACAAGGAGTTGCCATTATGAACAAGCCATTATCTTTTTCGCAAAGTATTTGGGTGCTTGTCACCGTATTCGGAATCTTGTTTCCCGCCCTTTTCTGGGGCAAAGTTGAGCCGCATATGCCGCTCTTCCTCGCAACCATTGGAGCTGCCACTCTTCTCTTCCTGTTCGGCGTTCCGTGGAAGCAAATGGAGGAGGGCTTGATCAAAGGAATTCAAACCGCGATCGCCCCCATGCTGATTCTTTCCTTAATCGGAATTTTGATCGGGGTATGGATGATGAGTGGAACCGTTCCGATGATTCTGCACCTCGGCATTTCGATCATCTCACCGGAGTACTTCACACTCTCCGCCCTGTTTCTGACAGTAATCGTTTCTTCCGTTACAGGAAGCTCTTTTACCACGATTAGTACGGTAGGAGTCGCGATGATGGGGGTCTCGACTGCACTCGGACTTGATCCATTGATTACAGCCGGAGCCATTATTTGTGGAGCATGCTTCGGGGATAAAATGTCGCCGCTCTCTGACACAACCAACTTTGCAGCAGCCATTGCAGGCGTTTCCTTATCGGAGCACGTCAAGTTCATGTCACGCACTGCTGTTCCTGCCCTTGTCATTACCGCGATTTTCTTCGGATTTCAAGGACAAAGTGCCAGTGTTAACCTAGACGCCATTCAAGAAATCCAGCTTGCTTTGGAACAAAACTTCTCACTTGGCCTTTTATCGTTGCTGCCAGCATTCGTCGTCCTGTTATGTTCAGCGCTGCGAAAACCGATTTTGCCTACATTGGTATTCGGGATTTTGAGCGGGATTGTCACAGCTGCTCTTTCGGAAGGCGTTACCTCTCCCGTCGAATGGATGACTGTCATGCAAAAAGGCTTCGTCAGCAATATCGCCAATGAAGCCGTTGCATCAATTGTGGACCGCGGTGGACTGTTGTCAATGACCTGGTCCCTCGCCTTGATTTTGATTGCCTTGTCTTTAGGGGGCATCCTGCAATACAGCGGTGTGTTTCATTCACTCTTTTCCGGATTCATCAATCGAATCAAACGAGACGCTGAGATGGTCGGACTTGCCGGATCTTCTTCTATTCTCGTGAATCTACTGACAGGAGAACAATATTTGTCCATCCTACTCCCTGGACAGATGTTCCGTGAAGCATTCGCAGCTCGCGGAATGGCGGGCAGACGACTGTCTCGTACTCTAGAAGACTGCGGGACACTCGTCAACCCACTCATTCCATGGGGGGTAAGTGGTGCATTCTTTACCGCTACCTTGCATGTATCCACACTGGAATACTTGCCTTACGTCATCTACCTGTGGATCTCGCCAATTTTGACGTTTCTATTTGCCATGCGTCGGCAGAAAGCTTAGCCGGCTGCATACACGGTCGTACAGTTTTTTCCTTTGCGCTTGGAGCGGTACAGTGCCTCATCTGCTGCCCGCTTCAAGCCATCTGCCGTGTTTGCGTCTTGAGGATAGCGCGCAATGCCGACACTGACCGCAATCAAGATGCAGCAATCGTCCTGTGTTAAGGGGCGCAGGCGCAAATACTCCCGAATGGCATGCGCTTTTTCCTCCGCTATCTCTAGGGACGATCCTGGGCAGAGCAGCATGAACTCGTCTCCCGCATAACGATAGGCAGTATCATCTGGTCCCGCCACTTCTTTCATCGCTTCGGCAATTTGCTTAATCAGTGCGTCCCCTGCATGATGACCATAATGGTCGTTCACCGCTTTTAAGCTGTCTGAATCCAGCATAATCAAAGAGACAGACGCATCCTCTTCACTCAGCAACTTTTCCAAATCACGATGGAAAGCACGATAGTTCGCAATCCCTGTCAGCTCATCCTGAAACGACATTTGGTACATTCGCTCATACAAACGCGCCGTTTCGATAGCACTTGCTACCTGAAAACCAATGATTTTCAGTAGTTCCTCGTGCTCTTTTTTATAGGCGAATTCGCGATAAGACTGGGCAGAAACAACACCCTTGATCTGATTCCCTAGCATGAGTGGAACGAAAATGCATGTATTCGTATCAACTTCCGGACTTCCCCAACGGATCATTTCTGGCTCGCTTGGCTCGTCTTTCATCGTTTTGATGTGGATTGTTTCCCGTGTATCAATCACTTTGGACACCATCGCTTGCCCGTAGGGAATCGTGAGCGGACCGTAATTGACCCCATCATCGATGCTGATCGGGATTTTGATCTCACTGTCGCCTTCATCATAAAAGGCAATAAAGAAAGCATCTGCTCGCATCACACGCGAGACCAGCTCGAATGCTTTCCACAAAATTTTGCTTTCCTCAAACGTTTTCGCAAAAATGTGGCTGAGGTCGTGTAATATCTTCATGTGCTCGGAGATCCACATCATTTCGGTTACCTTATTTCGCAGCTCCACAATCTGCTTCAGCAGCTCCGCATGCAAGACACTGTCCTGTTCCGACAGCATACTGTCTACCTCACGCGATAAAGCTTCAACCTCGCCAAGCTCGACTTCTTCTATGTTGCTGAGCCATTGGCTATAACGCTCCAACAACTGTCTTGCATACGCTTCTCTAACGTCGTGCTTCTCATGCATATTCAACCCTCCGGCTATTGGGTAGCTTTACGCTTTTTTTTCATGATATCGCTCAATAGCTGCACGGATGGCTTGCAAGACAGCTCCCTGACCAGGTGCTAAAAAACGTTCTTGGATCGCCTTTGTGATCTCCTGCATTCCATCTGCAACCGTCTTGCCTACAAGCAAGCTCGCTAAAAACTCGCTCGTCTTGTCCATGACAAAGGTAAAGCTGGCATCGCAAATCACTTCGGCGTCTACATCAATGATGAGTACACAGCCTACCATGGTAGAAACCTCGTACAAGGTAGTTCCCTTGGGGATTTGGGCGAAGCCTGCTGTCAGTACCGTATTTTTGTTCATCCAGTCGTCCTCCTAGCTGCTGATCGGCAAGCATACCTCGACTGCCGTTCCGTTACCTGGAGTGCTTATCAACCGCAGAGTCCCCCGATGGTTCTCGATGATTTTGCGGCTCACCATCAATCCCAGGCCCGTCCCCGTTTCCTTCGTCGTGAAAAAAGCCTCTCCCAATCTCGCCAGCTGATGGGCCGGGATACCCACTCCATTGTCTTCAAACCGAATGACGACTCGGTCATCTTCACATCGCAGTCGAATCACAATTTCTCCATTCCCTGCGGTCGCTTCGATCCCATTTTTCAAAAAGTTAATGAAGGCTTGCTTCAACTGATTCTCATCACAGTGGATCAAGGGGACTTCCGATTCGAAAACGACCTGAATCATGACCTTTTTCAAAATCGCCTCCGTCTCCAAAAGCGTCACCACATGCGTGATCAGGTTGGTCAGATCGCGGGCTTCAAACACCGCAGTATGCGGCTTCGCCAAGACCAACAGCTCTGAGACAATCATCTCGATCCGCGCCAATTCCGAGCTCATGATCGAAAAATACTCTGGCTTTCTCATGCCATCCTTTTGCATTAATTGCACAAAGCCTTTTAACGAGGTAAGCGGATTGCGTATTTCATGTGCGATCCCTGCCGCCAATTGCCCGACTAGCGCGAGTTTTTCCGAGTTTTGCAAAAATTCTTGCGCCCGTTTGCGTTCCGTGATATCTCGGATCAGTATGTACATAGAGGGCTTGTCCTGCATCGGCACGGATGTTCCACATACTTCTACCTCCGTCCGACTGCCATCCAAGCGGATCAGCTCAACCTCAATCGGCGCGGCCGTTTCCCCCTGCTCCAAAATGCGGAGGAGTCCCTTGATCTTCGGTACATCACGGGGATGGAAAAACGACTGAAAAGGATACCATAACAGTTCGTCCAAGCCGGAAGCCCCAACTAGTTGCATCCCTGCCTGGTTGACGTATTGAAGCTCCCCAGCATGGTAGATGAACGCACCTTCACCGGAAATATCCAATACTCTACACCTTTTGGAACCATATCCGTCCCCAAACGCGGCCGGCAGCCTCTGCACCATCGCATAATACCCAATAGACGTGCCTTCCTCCCAAAAAGTTCCATATGTAATATGCACAGGAATATTTGTCCCATCCTTATGACGAAAAGCGGTGTAAAAAGGTCTCGGATCGCCATTCATCGCAAACTGCGTTTGAAGGCGTACCATTTCCTGTTCTTCCGAAACAGCCAGCTTCCAAAATGAGGACCCTTCCCATTCTTCTACGGAGTAGCCATTCAACACTTGGCAGGCAGGATTGCCTTTAAAAACTCTACCAAATTGATCGAGCAGAAAAGTGGCCTGAATCATTTGATCAAAGAAGGAACGATAGAGATGACCACTTCTCCATCCACTGTCCAATAAATTTTTCATCGTGCCCCTCCCTCCTGGGACGAGAAAACGGCTACTCCAAATTACGGAAATAGCCTGCAACGTTCTCAAATCCTATTCTCACCCAATTTTACCCTATTCGTTCTGTTGTTTCCATCCCCCGGAAAATTTAAATGTGCAATTTTTCCAGTACCGCTGCGCTCACACGCAGTTGCTCTGCCATTTTATCGTCAACAACCAAGCCCTGCCTCGTAATTGCCGCGACCAGTGCACCGACGACAGGTGAAACCGTGGGAATCACTGTTTGAAACGAAGCTCTCGCAACCAGTTGTTCCCGAAGGTTTGTACCGGCAGTTAACAATCCCCCCGCCAAAACGACCGGTACAGGCTCCTGGACCTTTTGTAAGCAAGCATCGGCCAACTCTAGCAAATCCTCCACTGCTTGCATGATCAAAGCATTCGCCACCGCATCGCCTAGTGTTGCGGCTTGTTCCACGAGCTGACTCGTTTTTGCCAGCTCCATTCGCGGATTGCTTCCCCCGTAGATCAGGTTGATCAGCTCATCAGGACGTTCTACGCCATAGTGATCCATAAACATACGCGTCAGTACTGTCGATTCACCGCGCCCATCGTATTCGCGCAATACAGCGATTGCCGCTTTTTTGCCCAAATCAAACCCGCTGCCCTCATCTCCTACCAAATACCCCCATCCGCCTACGCGGTGCCGCGCTCCGTCTTTTGAAAAGGCACAGGCAATCGAACCTGTACCGGCAAGGAGAACGACGCCTGGCTGCCCCCATGTTCCCGCATAAAGAGCTGCGATTACATCGTTATCAATCAGCAGCCGTTCTCCCCACTCATCGGCAAAGGCATGTTGAATTCTTTCCTTAATCTGCGGACGATCTGCACCGCCAAGCCCGATAAACAGCCCGGCTACTTCCTCTTCTCTGGCACCTGCCTTTATTCTCACAGCTTCAATGAGTTGGCGCAGAGTAGCTTCCACATCCCCCCAGCTCCTGGAGAGCGGGTTTGATGATTCCCCCACCACAATTGCCCGTACCTGTCCCGCCTTATTGCAGATCGCTGCCCTGGTTTTGCTTCCGCCTCCATCGATCCCGATAAACCACTTTTCCGCATTACTTGACTGCACCTGCCGTCAACCCCTCCATAAACTGCCGCGATGCCATCAAAAACACGATGATCATCGGTAAGGCAGACAATGTGAGCCCAGCAAACAGCAGGCTCCAATCCGTTTCATATTCTCCAAACAGCACCATCATGCCTACCGGAATCGTCTTGAGCGCTTCCTCTTGAATGAAAATCAACGGGAAGAAAAAGTCGTTCCACGCATGGATGAAATTAATAATGATTACCGTAGCCAAGGCCGGACGAATCAGCGGCAAGAGCACGCGCCAAAACACCTGAAAATGGCTGCACCCATCAATCCGCGCCGCTTCCTCCAGCTCAATCGGCAACGTCCGAAAGAAGCCCGTCAAAATAAAAACAGAGATCGGGATACCACTCGCCGTATAAATCAGAATCAGCGACCACAATGAATTCAAGAGCCCGAGATTTTTCATCAGCAAAAACAAAGGAACGATCCCCAGCTTGATCGGAATCATCAGGCCAATAATGAAAAAGAAGTATAGCCCCCCTGTCCATTTAAAAGAAAATCGCGACAAGTAAAAAGCCGCCATCGCTGAAAAAACCGTAATCAACATGACAGACATGGCACTGACGAATACACTGTTCCATAAAAAATCAGCAAAAGGCACGGCTTCCCACAGCTTTTTATACGTATCCAGGCTAAACGCCTTCGGAAGCGAGAGCGGACTCGCAAATATCTCCATATTTGTTTTCAAGGAAGAAGAAATCATCAGTACGATCGGATATAGCGCGATTAACGCAAATAAATACGCCAGCACATAAGATACAGCTCTCCCACCTACAGTCATCTTCACATCGCATCCTCCTTTCCACTCAGGAATACGCAACTAGTGTTGGACTTCTCGTTTCCTCATCAAATAGAGTGACAGCGCCGACACAGATCCCACGATAAAAAACAACACGACAGCCAACGCCGAACCGAGTCCAAGTGTGACATCCCCAGCTCCGCTGCTAAACGCCATACGATAAAAGTAAACAGCTAGCGTATCCGTCGAATAAAACGGCTCACCCATCGAGCCTTGCATGGCGTAGACGAGCTCGAACGCTTCAAACGCCTGAATGAACGTAAATATCGTCATAATCGTGATCGCTGGCATGCACAGCGGCAAAATCATTTTCCACAGCATCCGCCAGCCTGTTGCCCCATCCAACCTTGCCGCCTCGATCAAATCCTCCGGGATCGACTGAAGTCCCGCCAAAAAGATCAGCATGGCAAAGCCTATGCCAAACCAGCAGTTAATCAAAATAATTGCGAGAAGCGCTGTATCCGGGTCACCGAGCCATGGTCTGGCCCACTCTTCTAGACCAATTTTTCCCAAAAATGTATTGAGTGCACCGTAATTCGGATTTAAGATCAACTTCCATAAAAATCCAATTACAATAACAGACAACAGCCTTGGCATGAAATAAGCGATCTTGAGGAACCCGGAACCTCGTATTTTGCGATAGATGAGAAAAGCCAGTCCGAAAGCTATCCCATTTTGCACAATCATTTCGACCACAAAGTAGAAGACGTTATGCCGAAAAGCATTCCAGAACATTTCGTTGAAAGGCTCTACTGTAAACAGCGTAATGAAATTTTGCAGTCCGACAAAAACCCCGCGCTTGATGCCATTCCAGTCGTACAAGCTGTATAAGAATGCCGAAAAGATCGGGTACACGACAAACAACGTATAAATAACAAGTGCGGGCAGCGGAAATAAGTGAATCAGCCAGCTCCCTTGCCCCTTTGTTCGAATGCTTTTCCTATTTACCGTCTCGATGATACCCCACCCCTTTTTTACGAAAATCATCGCGGCCTATTCAGAAGCCGGGAGTGAACCCCACTCGGGTCCACTCCCCCTTTCCGTCTGCTATTTTCTACTTTTTAAAGGGAGGAAACCAGGTAGCCGCCGACTTTTGTACTTCTTCTACGACCTGTTCAGGGGTGAGCTTGCCTAAATACATGCCTTGAAGGGCGTTTTCCAATGTTTGCTTCGTGGTCGGTTTTCCTTCCGCGAAGTTGACGACCATTAAATAAGGTGTGGCGCTTGTTTGGGACAGCTCTGCCATCTTGTTTACCAACGGATCGTCAGTCGATACACCTGGCACCGCGCTGATTCGTTTGAACTGATTTGCGAATAGCTCCCCGAACTTTTTCGTCGCCATGAATTCCATGAATTTCAATGCCTCTGCTTTATGTTTGGACTTGGCATTGACGGCATAGGAACCATCGACCCAGGTTGTCAGGACTTGTTTTCCGTCATCGGTTGGCATCGGGAAGAAATCAAGTGGCAAATCGGGGTTGAGCTTTTTGATTCCTTCCAGTTCAAAGCTGCCATTGATGAACATCGCTGCTTTTTCCGTGGCGAACAACGTCCGCATATCATTCAATTCGAGACCCACATAATTTTCCGGGAAATAAGGGATAAGTGCTTGCATACGCTGCACGGATTGGAGGAACTCGGCGCTTTTCAGGTCACTTTCTCCTTTCAGCAGCTTGTCGAGATAGTCCGTTCCGTTGTAGCTAGCTGGAGCAATCACACCATGACTGAGAGAGAGGAGCCAGCCTTCCTTTGCTCCGAAAGAGATCGGGACGATTCCTTTCTCTTTCAATGTTTTGGCTGTCGCGATCAGCTCATCCCAGCTTTTCGGTGCCCGAAGGCCATTTTGCTCGAAGATTTTCTTGTTGTAATAAAATTGGGTGGAGTTCAGGGATAGTGGGACACCGTAGACTTTCCCATCTTTACCTGTGGCCGCTGCGAGGACGTCTTTTGGTATGGTAGATATTCCTGGTACATTGTCGAGAGGCTCCAGATGTCCAGCTTCAGCTAGGGTAATCCCTGGAGCGTAAGGACGCAGTTGCAAAATATCTGGACCACTGTCGCTTTGGAGCGCCGTGTTCAGGATGGTATTGTACTCCGTTGCTTTGAATGGTTTGAAGTCGATCTTGATATTCGGATTGTCTGCCTCAAAAGCTTTGATGATGGCTTTGTAGCCCTCCGTGTCTTCTACACGCCAGCTATGCATCGAGAGTGTTACCTGCTGTCCTCCACTCTGCCCGCCGCCAGAATCTGTTTCGGTTCCTCCACTGCTACATCCTGTCACCACCATAACTGCAGCCAACACCATTGAAGCTACATAGCGCAAACGAAATTGCTTCATGCGAAACCCTCCCCTTTTTCTTCTCTTAGGTCTGAAAAAGCTGGGCCGTAACAGCATCGTGCAAAATCGGACGTAATTGCCGAAGCTGATGATTGCGGCCTAGATGAACGGCGTTAGTGAGAAAGATGACAGCAAACTGTTGCTCCGGGTCGATCCACATACTGGTTCCAGTAAAGCCCGTATGCCCGAAGCTCTTACGATGCAAGCCGCTTCCACAGCTCAAGGTGGTGTATGCTTGATTGAGCTCCCAGCCATAGCCCCTACTCCCCCCTGCTTGCTCCGTATGATTGCGAATCGCCAGTTCGTACCATTCGCTCGCAAATATTCGAGGATCTTGGTACAACCAGCTCATCGCGTATCGGCACAGATCGTCAGCCGTTGAAAATAGTCCAGCATGTCCGGCAACCCCTCCCATCGCAAATGCTTTCTCATCATGAACCTCGCCTGTAATGTAGGCGTTGGTGAGTCTGCAATACTCAGTAGACGCAATATTCCGATAAATTTGTTGATTTGGACAGTAGACGGTATGTACCATGCCCAATGGGGTGAAGATGCGTCGGGTAACAAACTGGTCCAAGCGCTCTCCGGTTACTTGCTCGATAACGAGGCCCAACCAGATCATGCCCAAATCACTGTAAACTACTTGGGTCCCTGGCTCGTGAATCAATTCTTGCGCATACAACAACTCTGGCAAATCGATCGCGCTATCGCGTCTTCTCTCTGCCAAATCTGCTGGCATTCCTGAGGTATGCGCAAGCAGTTGCGCGAGTGTGATCCGCTTTTTATCAGCGGGACAATCGGGAAAAAATCGGCCAATCTGATCATCTAGCGCTACCACTCCCTCCTGCACGAGCAAGAGGATAGCAGGCAGCGTCGCTGTCACTTTGGTGAGCGACGCCAGGTCAAACATGGTATCCGGCGTCATCCGCTGGTCTTTGGTGATACTCGTCGTTCCGACATCACACGCATACCAGATACGATGATCACGTACGATTCGCAAGGCAGCTCCCGGCAGCAAACCGTTGTCCACCCATCCTTGCAATAGCAGCTCCAGATCGTCCATGTCTTCCCTCCCTTCTCCTACGTCGATGAGCGTTTCGTCCGACTGACAGCAAGCCTTGATTTTTCCAACAGGGGAATGACTTGCTCTTGCATCCTGCTGATCATGGTAATAAACAAAATATCGATGACGTTCAATTGGGCAATGCGTGAAGCCATGGCTCCGCTGCGAATGCTTTTTTCTACCGAGCTGGTGAACAGCCGGATGTTGGCTAGTTCGGCTACTGGCGAGGGTCCGAATTTGGTCAGGGTAATGATGGTCGCTCCCTGCTGCTTGGCCTCCGTCAACGATTGAATAATGTCTTCGGTCTGTCCTGAATAAGATATGCCGATAACCACGTCTTTTTCCGTTAAAGTGACTGCCGACGTCAATTGTGCGTGAAAATCCGAATAAGCCTCACACCACAAGTTAATCCGCGAAAATTTTTGCCGGATATCGTCAGCGATGACTGCCGATGCACCGACGCCGTAGACATCGATCTTCCTCGCTACTGACAGCACGTCGACTGCTTTCTTTACTTCTTCGTTGGACAAGACGGAGAGCGTATCTTGGATGGATTGAATGTTGTTCCAGCTGACCGCTTGCATAATCGATTCAACTGAACCCTCCATCATAATCTCCTGATAACTGCCCATCGCCGTCTGTTTCGTCAAATCTCCTGCGACGCGCAGCTTTAGCTCCTGATATCCCTTCATATTTAGAGAGCGAGCCAAACGGATAATCGTCGCCTCAGAAACCCCACTCAATTCCGCCAATTTTTGGACAGAAAGCTTCACGACATCTTCCGGGTGAGCCAGGATATAATCAGCGACTTTTCGCTCCGAAGGCTTCAATTGATCCAAGATTGCTTGTAGGCTGACAAGCCCTCCATTTAACATATGTGACATCGCTTTCTTCCCCCAAATCTTATCTATATTTTATGTAGCATTATTTCTCTCGTCAATTGTTATCTAATAAACAATATTTCAAAACCACGAAGCTCAGCACAACTCTTCTGAATTTGTTCTCTCTTTTTCTAAAAATTCCCTCCTTGACTTTCTCGTGGCGTCAGGCTTTACGCTTGCATCGCTAACAGGAATAAAAAGGAGGATTTTTCCATGAAAACGTTATTGATTAAAGACTGCATGATATTGACGATGGTTGAGGGAGAGAAGCCATTTCTCGGGGATATTTGGATCGTGGATGGTCGAATCGCCAAAATCGGACCATCCCTTGAAGAGGAAGCAGACCGTGTCATACTAGCTAAAAATAGAGTCGCGATGCCCGGTCTCATCAACGCGCACAACCATGCCAGCATGTCCTTGCTGCGTGCTTTTTCCGATGATCTCAAGCTGATGGATTGGTTGGACAAAAAGATGCTGCCGGCTGAAGCCCGGATGACAAGAGAAGATGTCTACTGGGGAACGACACTTGGAATCGCGGAAATGATCGCTTCTGGCACGACCGCTTTTGCCGATATGTACGTGCATATGGATGCTGTTGCCCAAGCGGTACTTGATTCCGGTATACGCGCTTCCTTGACTCGCGGCATGGTCTTTTTCGAGGATGACGGAGGACGACGAATGGCCGAAGCCTTAGACCTCATCGACAACTGGACGGGGGCTGGCGATGGCAGAATCACGACGATGCTCGGTCCGCACGCTCCTTATACGTGCCCGCCGAAGCCTTTGCAAGGAGTCATCGAGCTTGCCCGCAAGCGCCAAATCCCGCTCCACATCCATCTGGCTGAAACGATTGAGGAAGGAGAGAAAATCCGGGCCAAGTACAATCAGACTCCCACGGAGTATTTGCATGAACTGGGCATGTTCCACGACACGCACGTTTTGCTCGCGCATGCTGTTCATTTGAATGACTCGGATGTCGCACTTCTTCGCGGGATGAGAGGCGGAGTCGCACATAATCCTGTCAGCAATTTGAAGCTCGGCTGCGGCATCGCCCCTGTCAGAGAGCTGATCGAGGCTGGGGTCACTGTCGGGATGGGAACAGACGGTGCTGGCAGTGCTACGACTCTCGATATGTTTGCCGAGATCAAAGCCGCGACTTGGATGCAAAAGCTCAAGCACAGTGATCCGACGGTACTTCCTGCCGAAGCAGCCTTGCGCATGGCTACTATTGAAAGTGCGAAGCTGCTTGCGATCGATCACGAGGTCGGAACTCTGGAAGCTGGGAAGAGAGCTGATCTCATCCTGATCGATCTGGATAAACCGCATCTGCAGCCTGTCCATGACATTCCTGCCCTGCTTGCATACAGCGCGACGGGAGCCGATGTAGATACAACCATTGTGAACGGAGAAATCTTGATGCATCAGCGCCAATTCCAAACCCTCTATTGGGAGGAAATAAAGAGAGAAGCGACAGCACGAGCCAGCCGACTCGTCGAGGGTCTGTAATTGCTTTTGTGCTCACAGGTTGAGTAGGCAGAAGCCAATCGCGAGACACATGGTAAACACGCTCCACATGAAATAGGGAATGAGCAGCGAGGATGCGATTTTATGGTGGGGACGAATGGCGCGAATGAGCACCCATGTCGAAAACATCACCAGAATGGTATCCAGCGCAGCCAACACGAGCAGTTGATAACCGATAAACAAGACGAAAAAAAGTTGATGAAAAAACCAATTGATTCCATATAGAAGCAAAAGCTCGCGGTCTATTTGCTTCGTTTGAATCAAGATCAGTAACGACCATGCTATGAGTGCGTATAAAATGAGCCAGATGATACGAAACAAGTAGAGTGGCGGTGTTCCATCGGGCTTGGCAAGGGAAGCATACCAGGCCCCACCGTCTGGAAAAGCAAGACCACCTAGTGAATAAACGACCACTCCTGCAAGAAATAGAAGAATATTGTGCACCAATCTCATCCAGGAAGTCACCCTTTCCTCTTCTTTCTTTACTTTTCTTTCTCTTCTATATCTATGAGTGGTCGTTCTCTTTTCATGCTAGTTTCAGAGATTTCTTTTTCGTATGGGAAAAAACTGGTACGTTGCTGTAGTGCTGGGGAGGAAACAGGAGAAAACGCTCAGCTTCTTGTCCCACCCGCTGGGGGATTGACTGCCCGACTCCATGAAAAAAAGCGAAACCCGCGTCCAAAGTGGTCCATTCAAGAGGCGTCTCAGAGGTGGACGCTAAGAGCTTGTTTCTCTTTTTTTCATTGCGTCTCGGTCGGTGTACCAAAGATCTTCGCTTATTTCTCCTGTTTCCTCTACGAGCTTTCCGTATGATCCGAGTTTTAAAAGATGGTAGAGCCTCATCAGTTATCACAGAGAAGAATATTTCCAGACGTAGCGACTTGTGGAGTCCTACCGAGCGGAGAAGGGATTTGCGGGCAAAAGAAGCGCAACGTGCCCGAGCTACGAAGCGGCTACCACTTTTGCGTTTCCCCGCAAATCCCTTCGGAGCGGGCAGTCGTGGCCCCCAGCAGGACGGAGCCTGGAGCCTAGACTGGAAATATTCTTCTCCCCACCGTAGCTACAAACATAGGATTCTTTAGTTGTTGCTGTAGTGCTGGGGAGGAAACAGGAGAAAACGCTCAGCTTCTTGTCCCACCCGCTGGGGGATTGACTGCCCGACTCCATGAAAAAAAGCGAAACCCGCGTCCAAAGTGGTCCATTCAAGAGGCGTCTCAGAGGTGGTCGCTAAGAGCTTGTTTCTCTTTTTTTCATTGCGTCTCGGTCGGTGTACCAAAGATCTTCGCTTATTTCTCCTGTTTCCTCTACGAGCTTTCCGTGTTAAACGGATCTTAAATGCCTTAAAAGATTGAAGAATGTGCTCAATTCCGACAGAGAAGAATATTTCCAGACGTAGCGACTTGTGAAGTCCTACCCAGCGGAGAAGGGATTTGCGGGCAACAGAAACGCAACGTGCCCGAGCTACGGAGCGGCTACCACTTTTGCGTTTCCCCGCAAATCCCTTCGGAGCGGCCAGTCTTGACCCCAGCAGGACGGAGCCTGGAGCCTAGACTGGAAATATTCTTCTCCTCACCGCAGCCACATACATAGCAACTCCATAAAAAAACCGCTAATCTCATCCACCTAGATTAACGGTTCTATGTATCAAGATCGAGTTATGGCAAACGCAATGTCTCGCCTGGTTTCAATGCCTTGCCTCTGATGTCTTTCTCAGCCAACTCGGCTACGAATGCTTCCCCATCCTGCTTGATCGGTGGGAATGTATCGTAATGAATGGGCACAACAAAGTCGGCTTGTACCCACTCGGCTGCCACGAGTGCATCCTCAGGTCCCATTGTGAACACATCTCCAATCGGCAGGAACGCCAAATCGATGTTATGACGCTCTCCGATTAGCTTCATGTCACCGAACAGTCCTGTATCCCCTGCGTGATAGAGCGTTTTTCCTCCCAGCTCGATCACAAAGCCCCCTGGCATTCCCATGTACACGATTTGTTTCTCATCATCCAGTACGACACCGGAGCTGTGGAACGCCTGTGTCATTTTCACTTTTCCAAATGGCAGTTTGACAGAGCCTCCCAGATTCATCGAGATGGTCTTGACTCCCTGCCAGCTCAAATAGGTAGCAAGCTCATGGGTTGCAACGATTGTCGCATCGTTTTTCTTGGCCAGCTCTACCGCATCCAGAATATGATCTTGGTGTCCATGTGTCAGAAGGATGTACTGAACAGAGATGTCTTCCAGCTTGGTTGCTGCCACTGGGCTTCCTGAAATAAATGGATCAATCATGATTGAATGCCCTTCACTTGTAACCTGCACGGAAGAATGTCCGTGAAACCGAATATCCAACATAGTGGTACCCCCTCTATTAGCAGCGTTTTTTCAGTCCCTTTTATGTTACCATGCCGCAGGGTGTAAAGAATAGGAAAGGCCGTCGATCACTCGACAGCCTGAGAAACAAATCCTAATTTTCTACAATCAGTACCTAGCAATCGTCGCCGTCATGCTCTGTAACGGCAATAATTTTCGAATCACGAATAATGGTGCGACGATTACCATTGCGCTCTTCCAAAATAATGGTGGTCGATTTTACTTGTACCAGACGACCGAAAAAAGTACCTTCTACAGTGGCAACCCTAACATTTCTGCCTTCGAATTTTTTTACCTGGTCTTTGAATGCCATGGTTAATCCCTCCTTCTCATGCATCCTATGAACATTTGGCATAGCCCTACTAAGCAAAAGCGGAGTCAAAGAGAAAATGTACTTGTACCCGTCCGTCATTTGTCCCCATTTTCAACAACTTTGTCGTCTGGTGACAAATTGACGCTAAAACAGCCATCCGTTTACGAACACTGTGAGATTTTGTCGCACGATTCCACAAGGAAAACCATTTTCACGTACAGAAACCGTATAGCAAGAGATGAGCGGACTTTTGTAGAGGAGGGATTTCCATGGGAGAGGTTATCGAATTATTGGCGCGGGAGAGAACGTACAGTGGCAGAGATGTTGCGGGTCTGCTAGGTATTGGGGCGAGCACCTTGCGCAAGTGGAGCATGCTCTTAGAACAGCACGGCTACTGGTTTTTGCGGGATAGTCAGAATCGTCGGGAGTACAGGCAGGTAGATATTACGTGCCTTCAGCGGTTTTACAGCTTAACAAAGGATCAACTCATTCCACAAGATGAAGCTGCCCGAATGGTTGCTACGCAAAGCTCACCTGAACCTGCCCGAAAGGAAACGGCCGTTGCGGTTACATTTCCCCCTGTTTCCTCATATCCGGCTTTAAACCATACTGCTGCCCTTGATGAGCTGGATGTAAAGCTACATGCCTTGGCTTCCCATGTCCAGCAACAAGACGCCGCCTACTTAGCGCTGTTAGCACGTGTAGAAAAGCAGGAAACCTATATTACCAACAACCTGAAAGAACGTGATCGCCGCTTGACCAAGGCAATGAATGATATTATGGATGCCAAAATCGAGTTAGCCAAAATTAGAGACGCTGAACGGAAAACATCGATCTGGCAGAAGCTTTTTCGGATTCGTTAAACGGCTGCAAGATTTATATGATCGCTATCTTTTTTCTCACTGCCAGCTGACGTAGGATGCCCGGACGTCTCGCTTACGAAATAACCAGATCATCATGCTATACGCTCCATCCAGTTGCTCCGGGCAGCCTTCGCTCTTATCTCACCCCCCTCTACTTTTCCTCTTTTTTCCGCGGTTTTTCTCCTGTTTTCGCCATTCTTTTCTATGGAAATTTCTTATTGATAATAGTAATCATTCTCTATATAATCATAATCAATTCAAAAGAGATTGATTCTCATTATCATAAATTTTCAGGAGGCTACGTACATTGAAACACGCAGGATGGAAAACCGGGATGATTGCTTTACTACTGACAGGTGTAGTTGGATGCAGCAATTCCACGTCCCCCGAAGCTGCCACACCAACACAACAATCTGCTACCAGCTCACAGTCGGACTCGTCGACATCAAGTCAACAAGCCGTTCATACAATCAGCGCAGATGAAACGAAAGTAGAGGAGCTACTTTCCCAATTCAAAACCCAGCCACCTACAAAAGTCGTGACCGTTTCCGTAGCGATTACCGAGATACTAAACGAACTGGGTGTCACTCCCGTAGGCGTACCGACGACAAGCAGCAAGCTGCCAGCCTCCCTCGACAATGTTCCGCGTATCGGCACTTCTCACCAGCCTGATTTGGAGCAAGTCGCGAAGCTTCAGCCTGACATCATTCTCGGCCCTACCTCAATCCAAGCGAGCATCGATAAAAAATTCAAGCCCGCCGCGCTACCTACTGCTTACTTACCTGTAGACTCAATCGACGAGCTCAAACTGTCTACCGTCGTACTCGGACGCCTGTTCAAGCAGGAAGAGAAAGCAACAGCGTTTCTCCAATCCATCGTGGAAAAGGAAAAAACCATCATCGACACAACCAAAGGGAAATCCGCTCCCAAAGTATTGTTCTTGTTCGGTTCAGCCGAGGCCCTTATGGTCATGAATGAAAATACGTTTGTCGGAAGCCTTGCCCGCAATCTCGGCGCATCCAACGTCGCTTCCGATGTCCTGAAACAAACCGATACATACGTGCCTCTCAATATGGAATCGATCGTAGCTGCCAATCCCGATGTCATTTTACTGGTAGCGCATGGCGATCCGAGCGCAGTAACCAAAAAATTCGAAGAAGACGTGAAGAAAAACGGCGCATGGGAAAAACTGAGTGCATTCAAAAATGGCAAAATGAAAGCACTCGATTACAGCACATTTGGGATCGCTTCCCTGGTAAAAGTCCCGGCTGCCTACGAGGAGCTCGCGAACATCCTGTATAACAAATAAGGAGTTTTTCCAGTGACCCAGAACATTCCGAGCAAGAAAGCAGCTCTCTTGGTGACAGCTTGCATCATGCTCGTTGTAGCTGCACTGCTCTCCATTGGTCTGGGGAGCGTGCGCCTCTCTCTTACCGAAACGATAGAAGCCATACTCGGACACGGCGATGCCGCTAGTCAAACCATTCTGTGGGATATCCGGATTCCGCGTATTTTTCTCGCACTATTGATTGGAGCGAATCTCGCTGCATCGGGTGCCCTCTTGCAAGCAGTCATGCAAAATCCGCTGGCCGATCCTGGTTTGACTGGCGTATCCAGCGGGGCAGCCGTTACGGTGCTGTTCATCATGCTGGTCGTGCCCGACTATTCTTACCTGGTACCCCTAGCTGCCATCATTGGCGGCGGAGTAGCAGCAGGCATGGTCTACTCCATGGCTTGGAAAAAACAGGGCGGATTAACCCCTGTGCGCATCATTTTATCGGGGGTTGCCGTCAATGCTGTCTTCGGTGGAGCAATCGGGTTATTATCCATCTTGTACAGTGACAAGCTACCGGGTGCGCTGCAATGGATGAATGGTAGTCTGTCCGGAAAAGGCATGGGCGATGTCATGGTGATGCTTCCCTACTCGCTCGTCGGATGGATCGCAGCGCTATTATCGATCAGGCAAGCAAACATTTTACGCCTCGGAGAACAAGTCGCTCACAATTTAGGGCAGAACTTGCATCGCTTGCGCCTCTCTCTTTCTATCATCGCGGTCTATCTGGCAGCTGTTTCGGTATCGACTGTCGGCCTTGTTGGATTTATCGGACTCGTCGTGCCGCACATGGCTCGCATGCTCGTCGGCTCTGATTACCGTCTGAGCTTGCCGTTTAGCCTCGTGCTTGGCTCTCTTGTCTTGCTTGTAGCCGATACGTTTGGTCGAACTGCATTCGCTCCTTTGGAGATTCCTGCCGGGATTGTCATGGCAATCGTGGGAGGACCTTATTTCCTTTACTTGATGCGAAAAGGAGGCATGTGACATGTTACAGGTGCAATCGTTGAACATCAGCTACGGTCCGAAGTCGATCGTCCATGACTTTTCCCTCGATATTCAAGCAGGAGAGGTTGTTTCGATCATTGGGCCAAACGGTTCAGGAAAATCATCGATTCTCAAAGCGATTTCACGTCTGATTCCTTGTAAAAGCGGCCGTGTATGTATTGCGGATCAAGAATTGAACAGCCTGAGTATGAAGCAAATCTCTCGCATCATGTGCATGCTTTGCCAATCCAACACGTGCCCGTCAGACGTGACTGTAGGAGAGCTGGTCGGATATGGTCGCGTTCCCCATAAAAAATGGTTTGAGCGCCTGAGTGGCGAAGACTATGAGATCGTCACGTGGGCTTTGGAACAAACCGGTTTGCTCAGCTACAAGGACCGCTACCTCGTCTCATTGTCTGGCGGGGAAGCACAGCGTGCATGGATCGCGATGGCTTTGGCTCAACGACCGAAAATCTTGTTGCTCGATGAGCCAACTACCTATTTGGACATCGCCCATCAACTGGATGTGCTTGAGCTCGTTCGCAAGCTGAATCAGGATTTGAAACTGACGGTTGTCATGGTGCTGCATGATTTGAATCACGCCAGCGCCTACAGCGATAAAATTTGTGTGATCAAAGACGGAAGCCTGCGTGTTTTTGGAAAACCTCAAGATGTGCTTACGATGGAGCTGATTCGCAAAGTGTACGGCGTCGAAACCGAGATTCAGTACTCGCCAGACAGCTCTAGCCCCAGGATTCACATACTGAAAAAAGCAAACTAAACAAGTGAGGTGCTCGTATGAAAGCGATGGATAAGGAAGCGATGAAGGCCCAGTACCAATCGTTTGCTGCGAACATGAAGACACTCATGTTAAGCACAGTCGACGAGCATGGAAAACCGTTTCTCTCCTACGCCCCGTTCGTCAAATACGATGGAAAGTTTTACATCTACATTAGTAAAATTGCGAACCACTATCGCTACATGGAAGAAAATCCGGCAGTCGATGTCATGCTCATTGAAGACGAGTCGAAAGCGACCAATCTGTTTGCTCGCCAGCGCGCCCGCTTCGTGTGTTCGGCCCTGAATTTGGGTAATGCGGGTTACGATGAGATTTTCGAGCTGTTTGCACAGTCATTTGGAAAAAACATGATGGATATGCTGCGTGGCCTTGATTTTTCCTTGTTCGAATTAACACCATCAGAGGGACGCTATGTAGCTGGGTTCGGTCAGGCTTACGACATTGACCTGACAGCCGATAAATTTGTCCACGTCAACCGAGATGGCCACACATCCAAAAAATAACGGAGGAGCATCATTCATGACCTATTCAACCGCATTGACACTTTGGCTCACCATCCAGGAACGTTTTCACAAGACTGCGAAAAGCTTGCCCGAACAAGATTTGCGGTTGAGCATGAATGCAGTCTCCATCGGGTATATGCTGCGCCATAGCGCTGAGGTCGAGTACATGTTTGCCGAATGGTTTTTCGGTCGGAGCATCCCAGCGGACGTAGAGCTATTGACGAAAAGCGGTCCTGCCGGAACCAAAGCTGCATTTACCAACGTGCAAGAGCTCGCTGATTTCATGACCGCTTCCAACCAACACTTGATCGATGCGATGCGTGACTTACCTGAGGAAGCTTGGCACAAACCCGTTGAAACCCCATTGGGGTCTTCTACTCCTTTAGAAGCATTGGGTCGCCTCATGTATCACACGGGTATCCATGCCGGACAAATTTCGCAGATTCAAAAATCATTTCACACCAAAGAAAAAGAACTCACCCACTAACGTCTGATACCGACTTTCGCACTCCAAAAAGAGCTTCCCGTCTCTCTTGACTGGAAGCTCTTTTTGCATGTGTGCCACTCTCTTTACATCACGATTTTTCTTGCCGCGTTGACGAACATTTTCACGCCGACTTCGAGCGCCTCCTCGTCGATTGTAAAACGTGGATGGTGGTGCGGATAAGTGATACCTTTTTCTTTGTTTCCGGCAGCAACGTAGAAGAAGCAGCCTGGCGCTTTTTGTTGGAAGGCGGAGAAATCCTCACCACCCATGGTTGGGCGCATATGCTCTACCCATTCTGCTCCCAGTGATTCTTCTACGACCTCTTCCATCAATTTCGTCACTTCGGCATCGTTGATAACCGGGCGATAGCCAAATTCGTACTTGAACTTGTACCCCGCGCCGTGTGCTTCTGTAATGCCTTTGATCACGCGTTCCATGAGTCCCGGAACGGACTCGCGCAGATTTTTGTCAAAGCTGCGGACTGTCCCGCAAATCTCTACAGCACCCGGAATGACGTTATGTGTCGTTCCCCCCACAAATTGTGTGACAGAGAGAACCAGATTATCGAGCGGATCCGCATTGCGGGATACGATGTGCTGGAGGTTAGTCACCACTTGTGATGCAATCGCGATGCTGTCGATCGTTTCATGCGGAAGCGCCGCATGTCCGCCTTTTCCAAGAACGGTGATCCAGAATGTATCAGGAGCTGCCATCATTGGACCTGGGCAGATACCCACTGTCCCAAACTCCATCGTCGACCACAGATGCGTACCAATCACCATGTCTACGCCGTCCATGACACCTGCCTGTACCATTTCCTCCGCTCCGCCTGGGTATACTTCCTCTGCGTGCTGAAAGAAGAAACGAACCTCTCCCTTGATCTGATCCTTCATCCCTGACAGCAGCTTTGCCGTTCCGAGCAGCATGGAAGTATGTCCATCGTGTCCGCACGCATGCATGACGCCTGGATTTTTCGATACGAATTCAAACGTATTCTCTTCCGTAATCGGCAATGCGTCCATATCAGCGCGCATGGCGAGCACTTTTCCGGGCTCGGAACCGATTAATCTGGCCATCACACTGTTTTTCGTCGGTCTGGACACTTCCAGATTGCCAAAGGTAAGCAGTGTCTCGTATACAAACTGTGCTGTTTTTTCTTCATGGAAGGATAATTCAGGGTTCTCGTGCAAATAGCGTCTCCACGCGATTACCTGATCCTTGATTTCTTCGACCGCCTTATTAAGCGTTACCACTGCCGTTGCTGTCATGCCGCTCTCCTCCTGATTTACGTGGCTCCCCCACTTACTATTTCTTATGCCTATTTTGCTAAGGATAAAACGGTGCGGTACAGTACTTGGGCTCCGTTCGCGCAATCCTCTTTTGTCGTGAACTCTGCCGGGTTGTGGCTAATGCCGTCCTTGGAACGAGCGAAAATCATGCCAACCGGGCACAGCTCAACTAGTTGCATGCAATCATGCCCTGCGCCACTCGGTAGTCTAAATGCTTCCAAGCCTTCAACCTCACACGCTTCGGCTACAGCATTCTGGATATCGTCCGAGCAAACAGCAGGAGTTATGCGTTGCAGCAGCTCTACTTTCAATGTCACATTGCGCTCAGCACAGATCGCTTTTGCCTGTTCGTAAATGCGCTGTTCCACTTCATCGCGGATCGCTTCGTCCACGTCGCGCAAATCAAGCGAAAACTCGACGCGTCCAGGAATGACATTCACTCCGCCTGGAAATGCTTGCAGCCTTCCAACCGTCCCGACACTGGTTCCAGTCCGTCCCGCTTCTTCCTCGATAGCAAGCATCACCTGAGCGGCTGCTGCCATCGGATCACAACGCAAATTCATCGGCGTTGCCCCAGCATGACCGGCTTCTCCCTCTAGCACGAAATTCAACCAGAGCGGACCCGCCACTCCTGTCACGATCCCGACAGATAGCCCGCGGCTCTCTAGAACCTTGCCTTGCTCGATATGTAGCTCCACATACGCTTTCACACTTCCGGGAGTTCTCGCCGCGAGACTGGTGCGGTCCGGATCAAGCCCCGTTTTCCGCATGGCTTCAGCAATCGTGACCCCATTCTTGTCTGCTTGTTCCAGCTCGGCTCGCTTGATCAGACCCGCGATACCGCGGCTGCCGATCATCCCGTAACCAAAACGCGTTCCTTCTTCATCCGTGAACGCGGTGACTTCGATCGGATGCTCTGTTTCGATCCCCTGTTCCTGCATCGTCTGTAAAACTTCTACGCCAGCCAGTACGCCAAGTGGACCGTCATAATCGCCGCCATTTGGTACGGAGTCGATATGCGAGCCAATCAAAACGACAGGGGCGGCCGGATTTTTCCCTTCTTTTCGCCCAATCAAGTTCCCAACCTCGTCTTCGCGAACGGTGAGACCTGCTTCCTTCATAAAGCCTGTGACGAGGTCTTTTGCCGCACGTTCCTCAGGCGTAAAAGACAACCGCGTGATGCCGCCCGCCTCTTGCTTCCCAATGTTGCCAAGCTGTCCCAAACGATCCCACAATCGATCCGAATTGATCATGACGCGCCACTCCTCCTTCTATACAGAGCCAATAACGGTTGATTAACGGTTATGTCCTTAATTGTATAATAGTCTGTCTATTTTGAAAAGGCGGTAGCCATGGACCTCGAAATAAAGTCCTAGACTGCCGCCGCCATTCATTCCGCATGGCAAATCCATCCCCCAAAAAGTCCCGTAGAATGAAACCTGCCTATATGCGTAAAGCCAGCTTCTCTCAATAGCTGTTCGATTTTAGGTTCAGATAGAAAAGAAACTTTTGTCATGATGGTGTTTCCCATCTCTTCTACTTTCGCTGATTCGTATCCCACATCCAAAAAAAAGCTTTTCCATTTATAAGGACTCCGCTAGAGTCTGGGGGATACGTTCAGATCAAAGACTTTAGATGTCCACAATAACCACCTCGATGCAACCTGTCAAGAAGCTATCCCACCCCCCAGCAATCTTCCTTATATTCCTTATGGAGATTCTTCTACGTTATAATTGATTTCCTCCAACGCTTCTGCCGCAGTCTGCCTAATATATTCAGTAGGAGAATGTAAGTATGGCTCAATTACTTTTATAAATTTTCGTTTTTTTGAACAACCAATGATGGCTAATGCATAAACGAGGATAGCGTCGTCTAGTGTAGGCAGAACGTTTGCTAATGGATCCCATTCTACATTTCTTGCGATTCCTTGAAAGGTTACTGCAATCATAAGTAGATGAAACAAACTTTCTTTTACAACAAAGCTTTCTTCTGCAATCGCAAGGTCTAAGACATACTCTGTAAATGTTATAACGTCATTCGGGTTATGGGTTCCATACTCCAGCAAATCACCAATATCACCCAATCTGAGATGTAAATCTTCCCTTCTATTTAGGAATAATTGTTTCAGGTAAGTAACGTCGATCATGTTAACCTCCATCAATCTTCCTCAATTCCCCTTCCAAATGCCGGATCGTCTCTACTCGGTCCTGTTCCTCTTGCTCATCAAACAAGAGCTGCTCTAACAGTTCATATATATCTTCCCATATACGTCGAATTTGATAGAACTCCAGCGCTTGCCGATTGATCACATAATTTGTATGTGTCTTCCGATAAGTAGCCATAAACTCTTCAAAAAAAGGCTGATCTACCAAAAACATCAGATCGGCTTCTACCGGAGCCAGCTTCAATCCTTCCCAGTCTATGAGAATGAGCTGCTGACCAGAATGCATCAGGTTCCAGTTGTGAATGTCCGTATGGCAAAGCTTCATTTTTACCTCACTGCCTCGCAATTGCTCGGCAATCCTCTCCAAATCATTCATGCGGGTAGCCAATATGTTGGCAAAAGGTTTGACGATTTCATCCACATCATCAGGCAGAGGGTGGATATCTTCGTTCAGCATTTCTCTAAACTGCTTGGCAAATGGGATACAGAAGTCTTCCTTGATGGCAGCCGTACTGACCGGGATTTCTTCTCCGTACAAATGCAACTCCGCTATGATTTCTGCTAACTGGCGAACTTGCAACGAGTTTAACGCTTGGTTCCCAATGGTTTTCCCCTCAATATAGGCAAACAGTTGATAGATTCCCATGTCGTCTTCATGTTTATACGCTGCGGTTCTAGTCAGCAGTGGAACTGGAATTTTGCCTTGTAGTCTGCTTTGGAGTGATAGCCACTGGATAATGGGGACATACTTGTCGATCAGCGCTGTCCACTTGGGCGTAGATGCTCTGCTTTTTTCATAGACCTTCAAAAAATAGGAACGCTGGTCGCTGATGACTTTATAAGCAAGCGCCGACCATCCTCCTTGCTGAGGGGTAACATCAACAGCGTCTATATCATAATGGTGTCTCAATATGGTTTTGAAATGATCCATGTGGTACTCCTCTCTAACTTCGTATACACCCGCGACTAATTATCACCAACATACAAAAAATTGCCTTGCCCCACAATAGGAGCAAGACAATTTTTAATAGTATGACAAATATTTCGTATCACAAAATATTTTAGTGATTATTGCACACCAATTGCATCATACGCATCTCTTACTGATTCTACTTGTTGGGAATTATCACCGAACAGAACTGTCGCGGATTGAATCGCTGCTTGTCGCATCGCTGAGAAGTTAGAGTTTGGATTGAGGTAGTTTGTTAGTGCGTAGTAGTAGATTTTTGCTGTGTCATCTCGTCCAATCCCTGTGACCGTTACACCGGAGTGTTTGCCACCCTCTGCGAGGAGATATGCCGCTTTGTTGTTGATTCCGCTGTTAATGTGTACGCCTCCCTTGTCATTTGGACCCATGTATCGATTGCTGTAGTGGTCAGGATCGCCAGCAATGGTTGGATCTTCGAGTGAGCGTAGTGCGTCTTCAGGCGTTCCTGGTGTGTATACATCTTCACCTATTAGCCAATCGTCATTATCAACCATCGCCCCGAAGATGTCAGACATGGATTCGTTCAGCGCACCAGACTCGTTTTCATAGATCAGACCGGCTGTTCGTTCTGTGACAGCGTGAGTTAATTCATGAGCAACGACATCCAAGCCAGCGGACAATGGGCCGAATCTGCGTCCATCTCCATCCCCGTATGTCATTTGCACGCCGTTCCAGAATGCGCGGTTATCGTTTCTACCGTAATGGACTGTGGAGATGATTTTCGCACCTTTGTTGTCAAAGCTGTTGCGGTTATGTGCGTTTTTGTAGTAATCGTAGGTTGCCTGAGCATAGGCATGAGCGTCGACTATTGCTCCATCTGTCCAGTTGTTATCCGAGTCAGAACCTAGAGTACCAGGTTGGGTATATCTGTTTTGTGCATTGTACGTCTCAATTCCCTTGCCGCGCGTCGTATCTTTCGCCGTATAGTTGGTATTGCTTACTTTCGTTACTTCAAACGATTTGGTGTCACCTAGTACTCCTGTACCCGTCCCTGTAATCTCATGGAGCATATTGTATTTGTTAATCACGTCACCAGTGTTTGCGTCGATGAAATACTTCCAACGGCCTGGTAGCGGATCGAGGAAATTCAGTTCCACTTCATAAGCCAAATACGATTCATCTTCGTGGATATAGATATAGAGGTTTCCTTTTGGCTTTACCTCGAACTTCTCCACTTTTTCGTCAATCTCATCCTCCAAATCCTTAATAGCCTCTTTTACTGCCTTATCTGCCTTCAGCTTTGGTTTTTTCGTCAGCTTATCGTTATCTGCCAAGTTAGGTGCGTAATTCCCGAGGAATGCCGTTACATTTCCATCCTCGTTTACGTGAATCGTCTGCTGATAACCAAAGACCGGGATACCTTCGTACATTTCTTGTACGCGGTAGTGAGTCATGTCTGTCTCTCTGTCTGTCACTTCATCTAGCACTTTAAAGTGGTCTCTCACTTCTCCGTCAATGCGGAAGGAATCTTGATGTTGCTCTAGGAATCCCCAAACTTTGTCTTCGCCATCCAGATCTTCTGCCTCGAACTCTTCTCCGATAAATTCGGGGGTATCCCACTCAGCGCTAAAGACGATACTTTCGGATTCGGCCTGCGCAGCTAGCGGCAGGAAGGTGGATGTACCTAATGCGAAGCTGAGTGTTACTGCAAATACCGATTTTTTCATACTTGTTAAACCCCCTCTTGGAAAATGTTGTTTTTTATGTAAATTATAGTTGTTTATATCTTTTATTATTTATCATAATTCTGAATTTGAAAACTATTTTTTGTAAATTTATTACAATTAAATTTCTCTGCTTTAGATGCACTGCTGTCTCAACATACAAAAAACTGCCTTGCCCCACAATAGGAGCAAAGCAATTTTTCAAATAGTATGACAAATATTTCGTGTAACAAAATACTTTATTTGATTATTGCACTCCAATTGCATCATACGCATCTTTTACTGATTCTACTTGTTGGGAATTAGCACCGAAAAGAACTGTTGCGGATTGAATAGCTGCTTGTCGCATAGCGGAGAAATTAGAGTTTGGATTGAGGTAGTTTGTTAGGGCGTAGTAGTAGATTTTTGCTGTGTCATTGCGACCAATGCCTGTGACCGTTACACCGTGGTGTGAACCACCCTCTGCGAGGAGATATGCTGCTTTGTTATTGATACCGCTGTTAGTGTGTACGCCTCCGTTGTCATTTGGACCTGTGTAGCGATCGCTGTAGTGGTCAGGATCACCAGCAACTGTTGGATCTTCGAGAGAGCGCAGTGCGTCGCCAGGCGTTCCAGGTGTGTATACATCTTCACCCATGAGCCAATCATCGTTGTCAATCATTGCCCCGAAGATGTCAGAGATGGATTCATTTAACGCACCGGACTCATTTTGATAGATCAGATTAGCTGTTTTTTCTGTAACGGCATGTGTCAATTCATGTGCGACGACATCCAAGCCAGCAGACAATGGGCGGAATACGCTGCCATCTCCATCCCCGTATACCATTTGCACGCCGTTCCAGAATGCGTTGTTGTAGTTGCTACCGTAATGGACAGTAGAAATCAATTTCGCACCGTTGTTGTCATAGCTGTTGCGGTTATGTGCGTTTTTGTAGTAATCGTAGGTTTTCTGTGCATAGGCATGCGCGTCTACAAGTGCTCCATCTGTCCATTTGTTATCGGTATCAGAGCCAAGCGTGCCTGGGAGGGTGTATCTGTTCCGTGCATTGTACGTCTCAATTCCCTTACCGCGAGTCGTATCTTTCGCCGTGTAGTTTGTATTGCTTACTTTCGTTACTTCGAAGGACTTAGAGTCACCAAGTACCCCCGTACCCGTTCCTGTAACCTCATGGAGCATATTGTATTTGTTAATCACGTCACCAGTGTTTGCATCGATGAAATACTTCCAACGCCCTGGCTGCGGATCGAGGAAATTCAGCTCCACTTCGTAAGCCAAATACGATTCATCTTCGTGGATGTAGATATAGAGGTTCCCTTTTGGCTTCACCTCGAACTTCTTCACTTCTTTGTCAATCTCATCCTCCAAATCCTTGATGGCCTCTTTAACCGCTTTATCTGCTTTGAGTTTTGGTTTTTCCGTCAGCTTATCATTGTTTGACAGGTCAGGCGCGTAGTTACCGAGGAATGCCGTTACATTTCCATCCTCGTTTACGTGAATCGTCTGCTGATAACCATAGACCGGGATGCCTTCGTACATTTCTTGTACGCGGTAGTGAGTCATGTCTGTCTCTCTGTCTGTCACTTCATCAAGCACTTTAAAGTGATCTCTCACTTCTCCGTCAATGCGGAAGGAATCTTGATGTTGCTCCAGGAATCCCCAAACTTTGTCTTCGCCATCCAGATCTTCTGCCTCGAACTCTTCTCCAATAAATTCGGGGGTATCCCACTCAGCGCTATAGACGATGCTTTCGGATTCGGCCTGCGCAGCTAGCGGCAGGAAGGTAGAACTACCTAATGCGAAGCTGAGTGTTACTGCAAAAACCGATTTTTTCATACTTGTTAACTCCTCCTTGGAAAATATTGTTTTTTATGTAAGTTCATAGTTGTTTACATCTCTTATTATTTGTCATAAATGTGAATTTGAGAACAATTTTTTAACGACAAAAAAATCATTTCCCGAAAGAAATGATTAATTGGTAAATTTATTACAATTGCCCTTGCCATACGATCCGATACACCTTGCGCGGTCTACCCCGCGGGTGCGGGTTTTCTTCCCTGATCACCTGTGCGAGTCCCTTTGACTCCAGTTCAATCAGGATGCGTCTGGCGCTTCGTGGCAAAATTTGTAGATACGAGGCTAATTCTGTCGCATGAATTTCCTGAGAGCCTCGCTTTTTGAGTATGGAGTAGAGCTTGGCGAGCGTCATGACACTGAGAGAGGTAAGCTGGCTGAGCTCTTGCAGCTTTTCTGAGTCGTACCGATAGGTGATCTGTTCAGCACGGCCAAGCGGCCCCACGACACTTTTGTCATCAAAGAAGACCATCCAGTTTCCTGTACCGCGCTCTTTGGCGTGCAACAAAGCCGCGCCCCCGTGGATTTCTGCTTCATAAGCGGTCTTGCCGATCCCGATTCCGCACGTCACCAGATCAGCACGAATGCCAAACAGCTCTTCCAAATCCGGCATGGTCGCATAGTCACGAGTCACTTCTTGCAGGTTACCCCGCGTTGTATAAATGACGTATCGTCCGGGACCTGCTGTCTTCAGTGAGCCTTGCAAATACTTCGCGTATCGCAACAGCTTTTCCATCGTCTTGATCTCGGCATTTTGCCATTCATCTGTGGAAAAGTTGCCACCGGCAAGCTCACGAAATGGATCGATCTCCATCATCTGCACGGCAATTTGGGTATCTTTGAAGTGAAGCATTTCGTGCGTACGCAAAAGCATGTGAATAACCGAAATCACGCCTGCACGTGTCGGCACGACCCGATGTACAGGGACACCTCTCCGTGCCAGCTCTACATCTGCTGTCCGCAAGCAGGTGACAGCCACCTTAGTCTTGCCTGCTCTCCAAAGCTGTTCGTGGTAATCGGCCAGTTCATCCGCTGAGATTGCTCCCTCATAATGCTTGAGCCATTTGTAACCACCATCGATACCCGCTTCGTCCATAAAATGCTCCAGTTCTTCTGGTGAAAATGTATCAAAGCTCACTTCATCCACCCGAATTCCCAATTGATGGGACAGATGAAGCAAGGTTCTGTACAAGCTCGCACCGAGATGAGGCACATAAGCCATCGGCACTTGGACCTTGCCTGACTCGCTCACCATGGCATAAGGGACCTGTCCGGAGAAAAGCCACATATCCACCTCATCCACATGCGGCAAGATCAGACCGAGGATTTCTTCTTCTTTCCAATAGACAATCGGCAAGTATTCAATTTCGGGAAACTCTCGCATGACTGATTCGATGATGGCAAGTGAATCATCCGCGCCTATTACGCCTAGTCGCAGCTTCAACAAAATTCCCTCTTTCACACCAATCTCTTCCTACTTGTGGACTGCTTCTGTGATCAAAAAAACAACTTTTTGAACAACCACTACTAGGATAACATACTCCCTTTCTTTTTCTCATCGGGGGATCACTTTACCTGCTGCCTCCCCAATCCGGTGTGCCGCGTATAAAACAGGAATGATCAGCAAGCTGTACGGCAACGTGCTCCATATCAACGGCCACGTCGCAAGCCCAGCCTCAAGCAATCGATCATACGTATACAAACTATATGGCAAAACGAATGCCACAGCCGTCACCACACCAGGTGTGTACGTGCGAAGGACAACGGTATGACCAACATGCATGAAAACATGGAGAAACATCACATGCAGACAAACTAGAAAAAACGGGAGGTACGTTCCAGTCGAAAGCGTCGTGACAGTCAGGATCACCGCTACCGATAAAACGGCGAAAATACAAGAGACTGCGACCGCAAATTGCGCTGTACTCATCGAAAGCGAAGGCTCCATCATCTTCATTAGCCGTTCTGGCATTGTCTGTCTAATGAGGTCTTTTTTTGCTCGCACCCAACCTTCTACCATCACGATCTCCTCGAAATCATGAACCATGAAAACGACTAAAAACAGCCAAATCAGATGGGACAGCTCCAGCATACAAGCACCCTCTTCCTATTCGTTTGCCTGCAAAATTCCATATGCCAAAAAAGATACTGCGTCGTCCGCAAGCTGCTCCGCTGTTTTCTCGCCCGTCAGCAAATACCGCGTCGTCATACGGTCTACGACTGCGATCATTGCCTCTGCCGCCACCTCCACAGACAACTCGACACGGACGTGCCCAGCACTCTGATTTTTTCGCAGGTTGACAGCAACAATTGAAGCCAGCTTACGATGCAGCTCTTCGCCCTCTTCCGCCTGATACAGTACGATCCGGGTCAATTCAGGCTGCTCCTGAAAAAATCGGAACAAGGCGAGCAGATTCTCCCGTACTTGACCGAAGACATCTGCCTTCGTCAAGACCGTTACCTTCTGACCGCTGTCCGCCAATTCCCACAGCTTGGTGGCAAATGTGTCCGTCAACTGCTGATACAAGCCTTCCTTGCTGTCGAAATACTGGTAAAACGACGCCTGTGTCAGGCCTGCTGCTTTCACGATGTCACTCACCCGTGTACGATGAAAGCCTTTTGCCGCGAACTCAGAAGCTGCCGCCGCAAGTAACCGACCGCGACTCTGCTCCCCTTTCGACAATTTGTCATTGGTCATTTTCTCACTCCAAAAGTAACTCGAAAGTTATATAACTCTTGAGTTACTTTTACATCTTTTGGATTTCCTTGTCAATACCCACTTGCTTTTTTATTCCACTCTATGTAAAATGTTTGCTCAAAGGGTATCATTTGATGGCAATGAGGAAGAAGAGTAGTCATTTTTCGAGACTTCAGAGAGCTGATGGTTGGTGCGAATCAGTGTTAAGGAAATGATGAATGGGCTTCCGAGCTCCAAACCGAACCCGCTCTCATGGCGGCAGTAGGCTTTGGCGTTACGTCCGTACGTTACAATGGACACCGTATCAAGCTGTCTGACACAGAAACGGTACGGATCAAAGAGATTTTGCGTATGGATGATTCCGTACGTGAAATAACAAGGGTGGCACCACGGTTCATTCGTCCCTGTCCAGGGCGGATGGACCTTTTTGTATTCTAAAGCGGACATTCAAAAAATCGACTTTTGATCACGAAGTAGTCCTGAAAGCTTATGTGGCATCGAAAAGTCGACTTTTTGAACTCAACTTTCTAAACTCGCATCTAACATTGAAAGGAGCAGCTTTCCCATGAAAACCATCTTTTCCGGCATTCAACCGAGCGGCATTCTGACACTCGGCAACTACTTGGGCGCAATGAAGCACTTCGTTCCGCTTCAAGATCAGTTCAACTGCTTTTACTGCATCGTAGACCAGCATGCGATCACCGTTCCACAAGAGCCTGCTGTCCTGCGCGAAAACATCCGTCGTCTCGCGGCTCTCTATTTGTCCGTTGGCCTCGATCCGAACAAAATGACGCTGTTCGTCCAATCGGAAGTACCGGCTCATGCCAAGCTCGGCTGGATCATGCTGTGTACCTCTTACTTGGGTGAATTGGAGCGCATGACCCAATTCAAGGACAAATCCGATGGACGCGGCGAATCCATTCCAGGCGGTCTGCTGGCTTATCCTCCATTGATGGCTGCTGATATTTTGCTGTACGGCACTGATTTCGTCCCTGTGGGCGAGGATCAGAAGCAGCATCTGGAGCTGACTCGTGATTTAGCCGCTCGTTTTAACAACCGTTATGGTGACATTTTCACCATTCCAGAAGTTCGCCTGCCGGAGACTGGGGCACGCATCATGTCCCTGGCTGAAGGCACCAAGAAAATGAGTAAATCCGATCCAAACCAAGGTGCCTTCATCTCCATGCTGGATGATGCAGACACCATCACGAAAAAAATCAAGCGCGCGCAAACGGATTCCGACAGCGTTGTGCGTTATGACAAAGCAGAAAAGCCTGCTGTCTCTAACCTCATGACCATCTACTCCCTCTGCTCCGGAAAAACTCTGGATGAGATCGAAGCGATGTACGAGGGTAAGGGTTACGGCGCATTTAAAACCGAGTTGGCAGAAGTTGTCGTAGAAACATTGCGTCCGATTCAAGAACGCTTCGAGCAGCTGTTCCACTCCTCTGAGCTGGATGATATCCTGACTGCCGGGGCAGACAAAGCGAATAAGGTCGCGAACGAGATGCTGTACAAAGTTGAAAAAGTGATGGGGATGGCACGTATCTAATCCATTTCCACAACAAAAAACGGGCTGGGAAGCTATCTCCCAACCCGTTTTTTTCTCTTGCTACTTAACCGTAACGGTTACATTGGCTGTCTTGCCAGCATAGCTGATCGTGATGGTTACTCTCGTCTTTGGTTTGGCATCCTCCAAAACGAGAATCCGACCTGTTTCATCCACCTCTACCTGATCGGGCTTGCTCGATTTGAACTCGATTCCTTCTGCATCCGTAACGTCTTCTTCTGCATCGTTCCCGAGAATAGCTGTAACTTCGAGCTGTGCTTCCTCACCCTGTGCTAGTTTGAGAGACTTCGGTTTGATCTCGATTCTTTTCAGGGCAGTCTCACCGACTACATAAGAGGAAGCCGTCACTACTGTAAAGATCCCTACATCGCCTTCTTTTACCACTTTGACTGGTTTTCCTTTCAGTCCTATAGCTGGCCTCCACATATTACTCCGGTACGAGTAGGCTTGGAGCTTTTCGCTTGCATCTTCAGCGATGGGTAGCCCGAGTGTAAAGCCTGTTTTTCCGAGGCTTGTCAGCTTTTTACCCTTGCTCCACGCTTGCAATTGATAAGCTTCACCCGGGTTCGGCACGCCCTTCCAGCCGTTTTCATTTGCTTTTGTCAGGGAGAGGGCAAACTCTCGTGCACGCTCAGCAGCAAAGTATGCACCCGGCACCTCTACCCATGCTTCGCTGTCCAAAGTTACACGGATGCCTACCTCTTTTTTCTTCAATTGTTCAACCAGCTGCTGTTCCAGCGTCACCGTCGGATCAGATTCTTCCTTGCGAGAACGCGTGTCGCTCGCATCGTCATCGCTTTCTTCCACCTGAATGAACAACACCGGAGCAAAGCCGATTTTTTCTTTCACGGACTCGATTGCTTTCATGAATTCCCCGAGTATGTCCAGAAGTTCATCTACTTGTTCGTCATCTGCCTTGATCTCATCCCCATCTTCAATGACGATAGTGCCAAGCTTTTTCAAAAGCTTTTCCGCCAGTGTACGGACATGCTTGGCTACCTCTTTGGAAATATCCTTTTCATCGAGCGGCTCCAGCGCTGTTTTCGCCAAGCTCGTCAAGGAGGCAAGTGCCAGACGGGCAATCTCTTCATCCTCGATGCCCTCTTCTGTAAGCGGGTCAAATGCTTTGTCCAAAAAGCTCTTGGTCACATCTTGGAGTGCCTCTTCACTGATGGTTCCTCGCTCGGCCTGCTCAGCCACTGCCTCGAGTACAGTCGCGATCGTATCAGTGACTGTCTCCCATTTCTCAGTCGGCGTCCACTGCTGGGCATCTAGAAGTTTTTCCAGATGGCTGAGTACTTGATCCACCTGTCCTAAAATGGCGTTCTCCTCGTTACTTGCGGAGATGACCTGAGCTGCTTGCTTATTCAAATCTCGCTGCGAGTCCGGTGTCGGTGTTCTGTCCGGCGGTGTAACTGGCGGTGGTGAGTCCGGCTTAGCTGGAACCAGCACGGTCAATGCTTTCGTCACTGCTGTCGATTGGTCGGATGTTCGTGTGACCTCCAAAATCAGGTCTACATTCGTCTGGCGATTTGGCGGCGTAATTTTGCCGTCCTGCGCAATGATCGCTGGATCACTAGACGACTTGATCGCGATGGTAAAGCCTGAAGGTACTTCTGGCAGCTTCAAGCGCGTCTCACCCGCTGCTGGCTGTGTGAGCTGCGTAATGCTTTCTGCCACTTCTTGTGCTGTTCTTTCCGGCGTGCCACGATCCTTCAAGTCCAGCTGTACAAGGACAGGATTATGATCACTCACGCGTCCCTCTCTCTCAGTCAAGCCAGCGTTGATGTGAACGATATCAACCTTCGTGTCGTCCTCCAAATGGTTGCTGACCAAAATTTGATCCAAGACTTGGGAGTTCCCTTGGTACACGTACGTATACTGCTCACCCTTTGGCAGTGTCTCCACCATATTGGTCAAAACGCCATCTGCCAATTCCTGCACCGGATTCGAAAACGGGAAATCGTTGAGATCACCCAGCACCACAACATTTGCTTTCGCTTCCGCCGCATGGATTTCTTTTACAAAGTTGTTTAACACACGGGCAATTTTCATGCGTTGTACTTCACTCACCAGCTGTGGCGGCTGATCTTTTCCAAACAGCGCTTGATCTCCACCCTTGGAGTTAAAATGGTTGGCAATGACAATGACAGGCTCACCTTGGAAAACGAATTCCGCAGCCAGTGGCTTACGGCTCGAAGCAAACGCCTCGTTTGTCGGATCTACCCGCCCTGGATTGAGAGAAAGATGCGCCACGCCATCTCTTTTCTCGATTTGCACCGCATCTGTCGCACTTCCTGGCGTTCCTTCTGCCAGCTGTACCCGTTCTGGATTGTAGAAGAAACCGACACGGATGTTTCCTCCTGGCTGTCCACCATCTTGATTGTTCTGTGGCGCAATATCGGTGTATCGGTAAGTCGGGCCGTTTTTGCTTTCAATCGCTTTGATCAATGCGTCCGCAGACTGTGTAGCATCTGTTTGCCCATTGTCCGTTGGCCCATTATTGTCCTGCATTTCCACCACACCGATGATATCCGGCCCCTTCATGTTGTCCACAATCGTCTCGGCGATGCGATTGATTTTGGCAGAATCGGTATTAGCCGAAAAATTCTCGATGTTGTACGAAGCGATTGTCAGCTTGTCTTCCTTTGGGGAAATACTCGTCACTGGCTGCTCGTAATGGCTTGCCTGTACCGTAAATGGTTTTGTATGGAACAGCTTGTAATTCGCAAAGCTGTAGTCAATGATGCCTACCAGTGGGCCGTCAAATTTGTCGCCGACTTTTACCTCTCCGGTAATCGATTCGAGTTTGTCCGATACCGTGATACGCTCAGGGTGAAAATCATTTGCCGCTAGCACCACTCCACCGGCTGGTGTACGTGGCTGACTCGGATGGGCTTGATCATCGATGACGACAAATTCCGTTGCACGTGGATTGGTAAATGTCTTGGTTTCGCCAACTACGATTGGATTGTCGATCTGCACCAGCATGCCTTCGAGACTTTCCCAGAAGTCGATGCCGTCTTGGTCTGGATCGAATTTACCGAGACTGTCGTTGTCGATGATTCCTTTCGGATATTCATAGTTGTCCTTGCCCAGGATGAGTGGGTCTGGGAGTGCCTGTCTAGCGCCGATCACAACGTTGGTCGCATCAATTTGCGTCTGCGTGAGGTCTGTACCCGCTCTGTTCGATGGCACGTATTCCTTGACGGTTCCGCTAACGGTTACTTCATCGCCCGGGCTGACCGCTGCTTTTGGCTCATAAACATAAATACCTTCCGAGGTAAATGGATCTGCGTCCGGTTGCGGGTCTTGCATATAAAAGCCTTGTACATTGCTGCCGCTTCTGACGATAGCCGTTACGATTCCCGGAACATTATTCACTGTTCCATCGGCCATCGATGATCGGTGCGACGTTCCTTGAATGTCATGAATGCGAATGTTTTCTTTTTGAATCATGTAGCGGAAGGTCGCTACATTGCTGTCTGTGTAACCATCCTTGACGGCTATGGCTGAAACGGTCGTATCCGCATCAATCTGGATCGGACCCGTATACTTCTGGCTATCCCTGCTTGGTGTCGAACCATCTATCGTATAGAAGATCGTAGCGTCAGCCATCGTCGTTGAAAGCGTGACTTTTGTTCCCTGTGTCACCATAGGACCTGCTGGGCTCGCTGTAACCATAGGGACTTTATTCTCGTCCTCTACGAGATCAGCGGCAGTGCGCGGAACCAGCTTGTATTCATTGCGATCGTAGTTGACCACGCCTGTAATAGCGGCATAGCTCTTGTTCACTGGAAGCGGAAGAGTGGCAGCAGGACGAGACACAAACTTGCCGTGCTGATCCTCCAGCGTATAATTGCCGCTCGTTACTGATTTGACGGTGACTACTTTTACCGTCACCAGCTTACCTTCCAAAGACTCTCCTGTAGCAGCCGCAAAATCAGTAGAAATCACCACTTGTGGATTAGGCACGCCAACCTGCTTCTGCACGATTTCCACGTTGCTAGTAGCTGCTTCGAGCTGTGCCAGCCCATTATAGTCATTCATTTTTCCGGTAGCGCGAATCTTGTCTCCTACTTCAATTTTGCCAGTCAATCCTGGCGCACGAAGGACGAGTCCCGCCGTATCGTCTTGGAAATAGACGTTGTTTTGTCCGCCCGCCTCAAACATCGCCGTCACCGTTCCAACGACAATCACGTTCGTTCCTACAGGGGTGTTTCTTGCTTCAGCAATCGTCGTCGAACCCAAGGCTGACTTGGTGATGTTGACTTCCTGACTCTCAAACGACTTGCCATATTCCCCAGCTGTTTGCTGCGTTACGAGAATATGATCCAGCTGATCGATGTTTGGAATCGTAAAGGAAAATGACCCGTTTGCCTGTGCGATTCCTGTTTCTTTATTACTAAGCAAAAGCGGTTGTTTTTGCGGATCGTATGCGCGCAGTTTCGCATTCCCTGCTGCCGCTCCAGCTTCTCCTCGCAGCTCGCCCACACCATTCACGGCTTGCAGGCTGACTTTTCCCTGGATCAAAGCTGAGCTGGCTACCGCTGGCCTCAGCTCGATGCTCGTGCTCTCTTTCTTACTCCCTTCCGTTGCAGTCAGATAGACTCCCTGCGCATTTGGATCGGGATTGGTAAAAGTCAGCTCGATTAACCCGGAAGCATCCGAATCTTGTTGTGCCAAAGGAGTGTCGCTACCTGTTCCTGTAGGCTGACTCGCATAAACCTTAATAGTCCGCCCTTGACCGACATAGCCGCGAATTGTTGCTTGGATAGGATCAGTATGATCAAAAATAAGTTCTGTAGCGTTCAGCTTTTCGGTCGCATCTGTTGGTAGCAGCGGTTCTACTGGGCTTTGTGCGTTTTTCGGGGTAGGTGCTCCTGTGATAAAATCGTTGCCATTGTTATTGGTATCCCAGCCATTTCCTCCGTTCGGTACGATACCGCTGGCGTCACTTATGCGTTGGGTGCTGGTCGAGTTTGAAGTAGCTGGTGCAGGAGAGTTGCCCTCATATGAATTTGCTCCTCCGTATCCGACCATATCTACAACACCTGGTTGAGAGGATACATCCGCCCCGGTTAAAGGCGTAGCATGGCTAACCAATGCGACCTTTCCTTGTGCTCCAGCCATTGCAAGCGTTCCCGTAACCTCAGGAGCAGGGAGGTCTGCTACACCGCCCGTTCCTGCTGCTTGCTGAATCAAATAAAACCCATAGGGAGCTATGCTTCCTGTCAAATCGGTCTTGTTCCAGCTGGGTCCAGTAGCAGCAGCATACTGAACAGACCACCCTACAAGCGAAACAGCCGTATCTGTCGGGTTGTACAGCTCAATGAAATCGTTCTTGTAATGAGCGCCAGAATTTCCCCCACCCCCATACACCTCACTGATCACCACATGATCAGCCCGCGCGGCTTTTGCCTGTGGCATCCACCCGGTCGGTAAAACGGTTCCCATCATGACCGCGGCCATTAGCGCCAGCTTCGGCCATTTGGAAGCATTTCTTCTTTTTTTCAACATTCTTGCATCATTCCTCCTCACATCATTCGGAAGTATCTACTATGAAATGGTAAACGTATAACCTGAACCTTATGTAAATTTGATGTAAAGTTTGTATAATCCTTCTAAACTTGTAAAAACAAAAACCGCCAAGCTCCATCGTCCTTGGCGGTTTTTCTTTGTTTTTGTCAATTAGCTTTCGTCCACTTTCATGCTGCGTGCGATATAAAGAACCGGCGTCGAAGCTGCCGATACGACAAACTTGATCAGGTAGGTAGTCAACAGGATTTGCCACCATACGTCCATCGGGAATTCTCCCAAAAAGGCAATCGTACAAAAGGTGACCGAGTCGAGCAATTGACTGAAGAGCGTGCTTCCATTATTGCGAATCCAGAGCTGATTACGACCTGGACATTTTTGCTTCAGCCACGAATAGATTTTCACGTCGACAAATTGGCTGACAAAATACGCACACAAGCTACCCAATGCCACTCTTGGCATCAAGCCAAAAATCGTCTCTAAGGAACCTTGGGCAATATCTGTTTCCTGTGGTTCAAACACCAGCACAAGCTGCATGATGATCGTTGCCGCAATTAAGGTAAAGAAGCCGAACCATACGGCTTTTTTCGCTTCTCTTTCCCCATACTTCTCGTTCAATAGATCGCTTACCAAATAAATAGAAGCATAAATCGTATTGCCGAGCGTCATGACCAAGCCGAACATCTCGATTGTTTTGACCACCTGGATGTTGGCTAGCACGGTAGCCATCCCGATCCACGCGTACAGTCCCATTCTGCCGAACAGTCGGTAGCAGAGCAGGAACAGCCCGAAGTTCACCAGAGCAAAAAGCACTCCGATCCAAAAATTAAACATATGATTTCCTCCTAGTTTTGATAACGCGGGAGTTTACGAACCGCGGCCCGTTTTGAGCATTCAATCATTTTACTTGCATTCTTTTATTTTATCAACAATGAAAAGCCAGAGCAAAAAAGCCATCACTAAGGGCGATGGTCTTATCAATGGGTACTATTAGAGGCCAGTATCACAATGCATAGGCCTCTAGTCGATTTTATCCTGAATGCAATGTAAAAACTACCATTTATGGATATGGCATTAATAAAAATCGATGTCCGCCGATTTTTAATGAATACCCTCTTCCACGCCGCTTGATGCTTCTTTTAGAAAGATACTTACGAGCTTCTGAGCCGTTTTGCGAGCATGATGAACTGCTTCGTGATTTCCCTCGATCATTGCAGTAACAATGCTGCCTTCTATCAAAAGATACAACGCATTGGCTAGTTCCTCTTCCTCCCGTACTCCAGCTTCTTGAACAAGTTTTTTGATAAAATTTTTTAATAGTGACTTATGTCTTAAAGATACTTGATGGAACGAATGAGTAGGTTCATTAAATTCTGCAGCCGTATTTATGAAGGAACACCCACGAAAGTCAGGTTGCAAGAACCACTCTTCTAATGTATCAAATAGAGCAACCAAACGCTCCGACGGGGTAACTTCCTTCTTATAAACTGTAGTTTCGAACCAGTTTCTCCAAAGGGAATCTCTTGTCTCAAGATAAGCTATCACCAAATGCTCTTTAGTAGGAAAGTTGTTATACAGCGTCATTTTGGCTACTCCGGATTCTGCTACAACTTGATCGACCCCCGTAGCAGTAATTCCTTGTTTATAAAACAAGGATGAGGCAACATCCAGTATTTGCTCTTTTTTTCTTTGTCTCATGCCTTCTCCTCCTCTATTAATGAACGCGAAGGTTGGCGATTAATTTCCCAATATTTTTGATCGTTGCAAAGTGCATTGCCTCATGGTATAGGGAAAAGCCAAGTAATTGCTCAACTGTTGTGAAAGAAAGTCCAGTAGATGATTTATAGGAAGGCTCTACCGCTTCTTTCAAATTGTTCGAAAGTGTCGATTCGATCCTTAGCATTTGCGCCGTCAATAGTTCAATCAGCTCTGACAATGCTGGAGGTTTAATATCCCAGTTAGAAGGCTGAGTTCCTGGGTCAAATAAAGTCTTGAAATTCGAGGGCATTTGAACTTCTTTTCCAGAAAGTTGAAAAGCGAATTTTTCTTGAACGACATATATGTGTCCTACATTCCATTTTATGCTATTTTTCAACCCAACAGGAATGATTTCAGCATCGCGGTCATTCATTTCTCTCACATAATTAATCGTTTGACGTCGAGCAAATCCTAATTGTTCTAAAATGAAGTCACTCATTATTTGGTCCCCCCTCATCCTTCTGTCTCCTCGCCATTACTATACAGACAAGTATATATAATTTCAAATTTAATTTTTCGGCTTTTTTTCTGCGAATAACGTTATTTTATCTCTCTAATTGGGTTCCTTATAACGATCTCCATTAAATTCAGTTCTCCACTATCTACTGCCTCTGTAAGAGCTTGAGGAAACTCCTCTGTATTTGTAACACGTCTGTACGCAACTCCAAAGCTTTGGGCAAAAAGGTTAAAATCCGGATTGGTAAAAGAAATCTGTGTAACCGCTAGATTGGCATTGCACTGGTGCTTCTCTATTAAGCTATACCGCTGGTCATTAAAGATGATGATAGTAAAGCTCAGACCCAAGCGCTTTGCGGTCTCGAGCTCCTGAGCATTCATTAGAAAGCCACCGTCTCCCGTTATGATAACCACAGGACAGTTTGGCTTGACCAAGCAGCTTGCCAAAGCGCCAGGCAGCGATGCTCCCATTGATGCAAGACCGTTGAAAATAATCGTTTGCCCTGGAAGTTCTGGCTGGTACCAGAATGATACCCAAATCTTATGCAAGCCGACATCAGAAATCACGATGCTTTCCTTCGGCAGCTTTTTGCTTAAGGTCCACATCACCTTGTGAGGCAGATCCTGTTCTGATGGGATGGCCCGCAACTTCTTCATTCTACGTACACGAATCTTCTCATAGTCTACAGGTTCGGGCCTCCGATTTAACAGGTTCGATAATGCCTTAATCGTTTCTCGCAAATCACCCACAAGGTCTAATTCAACGGGAAAATGAGCATCAGTTTCAGCGTAGGTGGTATTAATACTCAGTACTTTACGCGATTTATCCTCGTTCCAGAATTTCGAATCAAATTCAACAAAATCAAATCCAATGGCGATTACCAAATCTGCTTCATGCAGAGGAAGCAAACCATCAGGATCGAAACTTCCGCCGACTGTGAACAGATTCAGCGGGTGATCGAAAGGCAGAAAACCTTTGGCCATAAAAGTATTGACCAATGGCAAATTCGCTTTCTCTACTAATTGTCGAATTTCTTTCCACGCTCGACTACGAACCGCACCGTTGCCTACTAGGATGATTGGTCTCTTTGCCTCCATGATTAACTGTGCGGCTGTGTGCAGCGAGGACTTGTCGGGACAAACTTTTGCTTTTCTTCCAATGGGAAGTGGTGAGCCGACTACCGTATCCCGAGCAACATCTACAGGCAGCTGCAGATGCACAGCGCCAAAACTGTCGGTTGTTGCCAGAGCAAACGCCTTACGGATAATCTCTGGAATTGTGTGAGCGGATGAAATCTGCTGATTGTATTTTGTAATTCCTTTGAATAATTGTATCGTATCTATATTTTGATGTGATTCTTTGTGCAGCTGGCTACGATCTGTCTGACCAGTAATGGCAATCAATGGCGAGCGGTCCAAGTGAGCATTAGCCACACCTGTAATCAGGTTCGTCGCGCCAGGCCCCAACGTAGCGAGACACACGCCGGGTTTTCCCGTGAGTCGACCATACACATCTGCCATAAAGGCTGCTCCTTGTTCGTGCCGCGTAACTACAAATTGAATCGATGACCGCGATAAGGAGTCGATAAGATCAATAGTCTCTTCACCCGGGATGCCGAAAATGTACTCAACTCCCTCAGCCTCCAGACATTGCACCACAAGGTCGCTCGCTTTCATATGGCTCCTCCATTATTAGTCTTTTGGTGGATTACATCTATTTTTCGTATGCAAAGTCCAATTTTATTCATTTGTTGATCCAACTGGAGTATACGTGTCAATCATGATCTATAAAAATCTTTGAACGGACCCGCAAGAGAGCCAGTTTTTCAAAGAGCCCATCCCACGGGTCACCGTTCAGCTGTTATTGCACGCCGCTTTCCAATTCCTTTATTCGCTCACCTAAAAATCGCTTAATTAACGCTACGCTGATTTCCAAATCTTCTTCCAAAGGAAAATGACCCGTATTGAGCAGATGAACATCAACATCTTTTAAGTCCTTTTGGTAAGCCAACGCCCCATCCGGACCAAAGAACATATCATTTTTTCCCCAAGCAACCAATGTCGGAGGCTGGTAGGTCCGGAAATACTCATGCCAACTCGGATATTGTTTCAAATTGTTTTGATAATCATAGAGCAGGGCAAGCTGGATCTCACTATTCCCAGGTCGCTCCAGCACATATTGGTCCAAATTCCAACTGTCTGGGCTGATTTTTTCCGGGTTGCGTGTCCCGTTTACATACTGCTGTTTTGTGAACTCAGGTTTCAGCAGACCTAAAACATTGTTGATAGAGGCATCATCAGCTGGATTTTCCCAATACGTCCGTACGGGAGCCCACGAAGATAGCAAGCCTTCTTCGTATGCATTTCCGTTTTGAGAGATAATGGCTTGGACTCGTTCTGGATGTTTGATAGCCAATCTGAATCCGACTGGCGCCCCATAATCGTGGACATAAATGCTGTATTTCTTCAATGGGAGCTGCTCGACAAATGCGTCCATAACATCCGCCAAATTGTCGAAGGTATAGGCAAAGTCGGCCATAGAAGGCTGATCACTGTTACCGAAACCAGGATAGTCAGGTGCAATGATATGGTATTCATTAGAGAGCTCGGCAATTAAGTTGCGGTACATGTGAGAAGAAGATGGAAACCCATGGAGCAACAAAATGGTCGGATTCTCTTGATTCCCAGCCTCCCGATAAAAAATGGCGAGACCGTCCACAATTTCTGTTTTGTAATATACTGTCATCGTTTTCACCTCATTTCCGGTGGTTCAGGAACACGCTGCTATTTCCCGAGGATTATTTGTAACGCCGATCATTTTCGTTTATCGGATAATCATTTCCACTCATATCTCGTCTTCTCATAAGACCGTCTTCGTCATACTCCCAAAGCTCATTCCCATGGCATCTCATCCATTGACCAGTTTCTGCATCACGGTACTCATACTCAAAACGAACCGCAATCCGGTGGTCCGTGTAGCACCAAAGCTCTTTCATGAGTTTATAGTCCTGCTCCCTTGCCCATTTCTTCGTCAAAAAAGCTTTAATATTCTCGCGACCTGTAAAAAACTCTGTGCGGTTGCGCCAGTTGGAGTCAACGGTATACCCTAGTGACACGCGTTCCGGATCGCGAGAGTTCCAAGCATCTTCGGCAAATTTTACTTTTGCCAACGCGGATTCAAGTGTGAACGGTGGTCGAATGTCTTTACTCATTTTTTATCATCCTTTTTCTTTTTTATAGTTCAAACCATTATTTGAATTTACGATCCGCCTCTTTGATAGGAAAATCATTCCCCGTCATATCCCGTCTCTTCATGAGGCCATCCTCGGCAAACTCCCAGTATTCATTTCCATGGCATCGCATCCACTGACCTGTATTTGCATCACGATATTCGTACTCAAAACGCACTGCAATCCGATTGTCCGTGTAGCACCAAAGTTCCTTCTTAAGTTTGTAGTCCAGCTCTCTAGCCCACTTATTTGTCAAAAACGTCTTGATAGCCTCTCGGCCGGTAAAGAATTCTGTGCGATTATGCCAATTGGAATCAACGGAGTATCCCAAAGATACCCGCTCCGGATTGCGAGAATTCCAGGCATCCTCAGCAAACTGCACTTTTGCCAATGCAGACTCCTTTGTAAACGGTGGTCGAATGTCTTTGCTCATGGTCGATCTTCCCTTCGTTTGTTGAATATTGGTGGAGGAGCATCCGCTCTCCTTGGACTTAGTATACAGACAGGTCTGTCTAAAATCAAATATATTTTCTCGGTCATTAATCCTAGAAGCGAGCAACCTCCTAGCCCACTAACATTTACCTGTTACTGATTTGTAGGATTTATGTCGATAGTCTGTAACCAATGCATCCACACTATCGTACATAATGAACGTGTAGCAAGGACAAGCACTAGATACAGCACACTACACATTACATCATGATCAGTCAGCAAGACTGGGGAGGAGATTCATCACATGAAACACATGAAACACTTGAACAAACTCGTAACAGGAACTGTACTTACTTCCGTACTTTTCACTGGAGGGTATGCAATTACAGCAGATGCAAGCAACACAACTGCTACACCAAAAGGCTTGCAAGAGATTACGAAAAAAACAGCAGACGTAACGGGTGACAAGACCGCAGACACAGTCGTTCTGTACGGGAAAAAAGAGAAAAACAGCCCATACGTGAAGGACCTCACTATCAAAGTAACAGATGGCAAAACGAAGAAATCTTTTAACATCGACGTGAAGGACGACGGCTACGAGCCGAAGCTCTCCGTTCAAGATTTCACTTACGATAAAAAAGGCGAGATCATGGTTACTGCAAGCACTGGCGGAAGCGGTGGCTACACAACCAATCACATCTACAACATTAAGGATGGAAAAGCGAAAGAACTCGGCCTGCCAGGTCTGGATAAAAACAAAGCAGGTGTAGTCGGAGCGGACTTCGTAGAACTGAAACCAATCGATCTCAACAAAAATGGTCTCTACGTACTGGAAGGCACAGAGCGTCTGACTGGTGATTACAATGCAGATGTTCGCGGCTACCTCAAATCCAAATGGAAGTGGAACCAAACCAAATGGGAATTGATGAGTGCCAACTTCGAACCAGCTGTAAAACCTCTCGAAGTCTATCATGATACTTTCAAAAGCCAAGACTCTGCCTTTGCTTTTAAAGGTCCAAAATCTTGGAACGGCAACATCTTAGTTGAAGAAAAAACTGGCCCAAATGCAGACGAATACTTGCCAGAAGCAAAGAGTGTAACCCGCTTCATCTTCAATGCTGAGAAAGCCGAAGATCGTACACCTGTTGTGGTTATCACCGCGTTTGACCTGAATGACTGGAAGAAATTGAACAACCCGGACGAGCCACCAGTCGGCTACGAAATTGCACGTAACCAAGCAACCAACACGGTATATGTAGCAAGCTTGCCACAAGACACCGTATTTGACCCAGCAAGCAAAGAAGGGAAGAAATTCATCCCTCTGATGATGTCTCTGGACCAAGTAAAACAAGCGTTTACGTTTGTAAAACGATAATCTATCCACATCTCTCCACAAAAAGTCCCTTTGCCGCTCTCATTGGCAAGGGACTTTTTCATTGTTTTTGAGGTTTTACTTTACTATAGCTTCGCAAGCCTTTTTAACTTTTCCTCTTTTTCAGTAGGATCCAAGTACTCGAAAAGACCAATGCGATTCCCCCATGGATCGGCAAACGTCCCCCACTTGACCGGTACTTCTTCCCGTTGGAAAATTTCAAACGGTTCGATTTGCAGCTCTTTGATCAGTCTTTCTCTTTCCGTCTCGATATCGACCACGGCAAATCGCATGGGACCGCTTCCTTCCGCTGGCGTCCCCTCTGCCAGCTGCAGCCAACAACCAGGCAGGACTTCCCACTCAGCAAATCCTTCATGAGGAACAAAATCCGGCTCTCTTTGCAAAAAGCTCTGGTACCAGGCTAGTCCTTTGGCGAAATCAGTAGTACGTAATTGAAACGTCATTTCATGGATCATGGAAGAGCCTCCTGTTCTATAACCTTCCATCCATTATTTCACATTGCTTGCATCACTTTCTAGAGAACAGAACAAAAAACCCCCGACCGAAGTCGAGGGAAAACTACTCTTTTATGCGAATATCGGCAGCATGAGATTCAGCAGGAACAATCCCGCGATAACGTACATGAGCGCAGGCACTTCGCGTCGTTTGCCCAATGCGAGCTTCATGAGCGGATACGCCACGAAGCCAAACGCAATTCCATCTACAATGCTGTAGGACAACGGGATAATCACGATGATCAAAAAGGCAGGGAAGCCTTCCGAGAAGTCCTTCAGATTGATATTCTGTACATTTTGCAGCATCAGTGCGCCGATGATAATGAGCACTGGCGCAATGGCTCCATCCGGAATCATTTTAATGACAGGCAGCAAACCGAGCGAGAGCAAGAACAAGGTGCCTGTTACAAGTGCGGTCAGCCCCGTCCGTCCTCCTGCTGCGATTCCTGCCGCGGTCTCCACCGTCGAAACTGTCGGGCTGGTTCCCAAAATGCCAGAGATGGCAGCCGACAACGCATTGGCTTGCAGCGAACGGCCGAACTTCTGCGGCTGTCCAAGCATCGAGGTATGCCCATGAATCAAGCCAATATTTTCAAAGACGATGACCATCGCCAATGAGAAGGTCGCGATCCAAAATGGCAACGCCCAAATAGCAGAAAAGGAAAAACCCGCAAATACGCTTCCGTAATCCGCGAACGAAAACGTTCCTCCCCCTCCTGGCTCGACAATCCCGAACAAAAAGCCAAGTCCTGTACCAACCGCAATTCCGATCAAGAAGTTGCCTGGCACATTGCGAGCAAACAAAATCAACGTAACAATCAAAGTAATCAGCGTGACGATCACATGCGGGCTGGACAAGTCACCCAGCGCAACAAATGTAGACGGGTTCATGACGATCAGCCCGCCTTTTTGCAGACCGATGAAGGTCAAGAACAACCCAATCCCTACGGTAATCGCTTCTTTTAGCGAAGAGGGAATCGCATTGGACAATATCGTTGCGGCCTTGGTAAAGGCAATCACAGTAAAAATCAGACCAGAAACAAAAACAGCAGCCAATGCTTCCTGCCAAGTGAGGCCCATCGATTGGCATAACGTATACGTAAACAGGGCGTTGATCCCCATACCGGGAACCAGAATAATAGGAGCATTTGCCCAAAAGGCCATAAGAAGTGACCCGATAAATGCCGTCAATACAGTCGCCAGAATGCCTGCTTCCATCGGTATTCCAGCATCATTTAAAATCGAAGCGTTTACGGCAACAATGTAGACAATGGTGACAAAGCCAATGAATCCGGCGATGAGTTCCCTTTGAAACGTCGTGTCGTAAGCGCGCAGGTGAAATAGCTTTTCCATCCACGTACGCACGGATTTCCCCTTCTTTCCTTTATGTCTTTTCCATGAAGTGAAGATTCACAGAAAACATGCTATCATAGCTTCATCAATATGAAAAATATCCATAAAATCTAATTTTCATATCGTTTTCATATGGATCCATTCTCGTAAGGAAAGAAGGCATTGCGTGTGGATATTCGGCAACTGCGTTACTTTATCGCCATAGCAGAGGAAGGTCAGATAACAGGAGCGGCTAAAAGACTGAATATGGCCCAGCCGCCTTTGAGTCAGCAACTGAAACAAATGGAGGAAGAGCTCGGGGTCATGCTCATTGAACGCTCGGGCAAACAAATGGTCCTGACAGAAGCAGGCGCCACCCTCTATAAGCAGGCGCTCAATATCGTTCATCAAATGGAGGAAGCTCTCTCTGAGGTCAAAGAAACAGGCGAAGGCATTCGGGGGACGTTGTCCATCGGTGTCAGTGCACTTTCGGCCTATCGCCTGCCAGAACAAATTCGTGTGTTTCAGCAAAAATATCCGCTCATTACGTATAAAATCTGGAAAGGCGATACGCAGCTTCTCAATCAGTGGCTGGAGCGCAGAACCATAGAAGTCGCTATCGTACGCCTCCCCCACTCCTTGAACAACTGCACCATGATTCCGTTGGAGGAAGAGGATTTTGTGCTCATTGTTCCGGCCACCTCCCCCTATGCCGATCGCAAGGAAATCGAAATGCGCGAGATCGCCGAGCTTCCACTCATCATGCCGAGCACACCAGGATTGGGCATCTACGACTTGATTATCAAGGAATTCTCCCGTCTAGGCGTGGAACCGCACGTGATCTGCGAGTGCCCGGACATCTCTCTCATCGTCAGCATGGTCGCCTCCTCGGTCGGTTCCTCCATCGTCCCTATCTCGGCATGGGAAACTCATCAGAGCGAACAAATTCGCGGGATTCGACTCTCCGGAACTTCCATTTTTTCCTCCGCTGCTGTCGTCTGGCAGTCTGGACGCCATCTGTCCAAAGCGGCGAATCGGTTTATCGAGACGTTTTCATCGTAACTCCATTCAGGGGCGGTCACATCCGGAATAATCTTGGAAATCCCGCGGGATGATAAACTATTACCATTTCTTGTAGATTCCCGGGAGGATAAAGATGACTTTCCTGATATCCTTGGTCATTGTATTTGTCATTGTGCTGTTCGGCGCGATTTCTCCTGAGCTTTTCGCCTCTGCGGCTTCCCATGTACTGAAAGTGACCACGACGAATTTTGGCTGGTTTTATTTAATCGTGACTTTCGGTTTTCTGATCTTTTGTATCTTTCTTGCCTTTAGCAGATACGGACAAATCCCTTTGGGGAGCGACGATGACGAGCCGGAATATTCGCTCCCCACCTGGTTTGCTAATGTTGTTTTCTGCTGGGATGGGAATTGGTCTTGTCTTTTGGGGAGTGGCGGAGCCCGTCTCTCATTACTTCTCTCCACCAGCAGGTGTGACTGGACAAACGACCGAAGCCGCACAAACCGCTCTGCGTTATGCATTTTTTCACTGGGGCCTGCATCCTTGGGGGATCTACGCTCTCATCGCTCTCGCTCTCGCATATTTTCAATTTCGCAAAGGAGCGAAGGGCTTGATCTCCTCCACCTTTGGCCCGCTGCTCGGTGAGCGCATACATGGACCGCTCGGAAAAGGGATCGATATTTTGGCTGTCATCGCCACAGCATTCGGTGTCGCAACCTCACTTGGCCTCGGAACTCTGCAAATAAACGGAGGTTTGTCTCACCTCTTTGGATTGCCCTCCAACACCACCGTGCAAATCGTGATCATTTCCATTATTACGGTACTATTTCTGCTCTCGGCTACGACAGGACTGGATCGGGGAATCAAGTATTTGAGCAATACGAACCTGGTATTGGCCTTGTTGCTCCTCCTGCTGACGCTCGTATTGGGACCAACCTCGTTTATTTTTGACGCCTTCACCAGCACGCTCGGCAGTTATTTGAACAATCTCATCTCGATGAGCTTGCGGCTGACCCCTTTTACACAAGGGACATGGGTAGCCAACTGGACGCTGTTTTACTGGTCGTGGTGGATTGCCTGGGCGCCGTTCGTCGGCATGTTTATCGCACGCGTCTCCAAAGGGCGCACGATCAAGGAATTCGTCATTTGCGTGATGCTCGTTCCGAGTTTGTTGAGCTTCATCTGGTTTTCGGTGTTTGGTGGGACTGCGCTTCACCTCGAAATTTTTGATCAAGCGCCTATAGGGGCAGCGGTACAACGTGACATCTCGACTGCGCTATTCCTCGCACTGGAGCAGTTGCCTATGGGATACATTCTCGCTGTCGTTGCGGTTCTGTTGATCATCACGTTTTTTATCACATCGGCGGATTCAGCTATTTTCGTGCTCGGCATGCTGTCTTCTGATGGCAACCTGGACCCGTCGAATCGGGTAAAAATCACCTGGGGCATCCTCCAATCCGCAATCGCCATCGTTCTTTTGTTAAGCGGCGGCTTAGAAGGCCTGCAAACAGCCTCCATTGTGGCAGCGCTGCCTTTTACCGTCATCATGGTCCTGATGTGCTTTTCCCTTGTACTGGCACTGAAGGAAGAAGACCGCATTGCGAAGAAAAAACGGAAAGAACAGCAGAAGAAGCTGGAGAGGTTGTTGAAGGAGTTGTAAAACGTAGTTACAAAAAGAGGGACGTAAAAAGAGGGACGCTTCCATCGCGTCCCCCCTTTTTATTCATTGGATACGATTGATTCAGAGATTACCTCAATCCCATTTCTGCGAAACAGCGCCGCCGTCAGCCCGACACCCGGCACTTTTTTCCCGGAAAAGCTGCCATCGTAAACGAAGGAGCTTCCACAGGACGGACTGTTTTCTTTCAAGATGGCAGATGTGGCTCCAACCGTTTTCGCCAGCTTCAGCGCTTGGTTCGCCCCCATCAAAAATTCCTCGGTGACGTCTCGGCCAGTGTTGTCTATGATGCGTGCTTTACCATCCAGAACATCTTCTCCAGTCCCCCCGATGATTTCTGCTGGCGGTCGTGGTGTTGGCAAGCCTCCCAACTGTTCAGGACAGACGGGTATAGCCTTTCCTTCCCGGAGCAATTGCTCCAGCTCTTGGTCTAAGCATGACTTCTGATCGTAACGGCATTCACAGCCGATCAAACAGGCACTAATCACTTTCATGACAACCGTCTCCCACCTTTTTATCTACAGCTTGCGCAGCTTCACGCTTTGTATCATATGATCCTGCCCCTTGTCCAAAATCAATTGAGCGCGAACACGCGTCGGCAAAATGTTTTGGCGCAGGTTGGCTCCGTTAATCTCCGTCCAAATACCGGTGGCTACCTCAGTCGCCTCCTCGTCAGACAGACTCGCGTAACGCTTGAAATACGAGGATGGGTCGGAGAACGCGGTCTGACGCAACAGCTTGAACCGCTCTACATACCATTTCAGGATGTGCTTCTCTTCCGCATGCACGTAGATCGTGAAGTCAAAGAAATCAGAAACAATGACCTCGGAAATACGAGCATCGTTTTCGTCACCTATAGGCGGTTGCAGCACATTCAAGCCTTCGACAATCAAAATGTCAGGCTGTCTGACGGTCTGCCATTCATCTGGTACGATGTCATACACAAGGTGGGAATAAACAGGCGCTTTCACTTCAGGCAAACCCGATTTTACATCGGATAGAAAATTGATAAAGCGCCGCAAATCATAGCTCTCTGGGAATCCCTTGCGCTTCATGATTCCTCTATCTTCTAGAACCTTGTTCGGATACAGGAATCCATCTGTCGTTACCAAATCGACCTTCGGATGATTCGGCCAGCGAGACAGCAGCGTCTGCAAAATGCGAGCCGTTGTGCTTTTGCCTACAGCCACACTACCTGCAATACCGATAATGAATGGAACCTTGCCATCCTGGTTCCCTAAAAAAGTGTGAGTCGCCTGGTACAGCTCCTGCGTGCCCCCGACATACAAATTCAGCAGACGGGACAACGGCAAGTAAATGTCGGAGACTTCTGTCATGGACATTTTCTCGTTCAAGCCCTGCAAAAGGGAAAGCTCGTTATCAGATATGGTCAACGGCGTGGAAGCCCGCAGAGCACTCCACTGCTCGCGATTAAATGTAACATAGGGTGATGCCATGGGAATGTACATCCTTTCCATCATGAAAGTGCTTTCTCTATTTCACACAAGGTTAGTTTACACCAGCATGTCTTTCTTGGGAACAAGGGGGTTGTCCCAAATCAGACTAGCCCTGCACTTTTGCCTTCATGAGCACATAGAAAAAAAGCCGATACCCCATGGCATCAGCTTTGCTAGCAAAAGAATTTATCCTTATTTTCCCAAGTGGGCTTGCAGCATCCACACATGCTTTTGCAAGCTGTCCATAATCCCCAAGAACATATCCCCAGTCGCTTCATCGTCCCCTGCTTCCGCAGCTGTAATGCCCTCTTGGAGCTCCTTAATCAGGAGTGTAAAATCACTCACGACCGCTTCAACCATTTGATCCGCAGACTCTCCACCTGTCGCTTCCTTAATGGAAGCCTGCTCCAAACAGTCCTTCAGCGTCGAAACAGGCTTGCCCCCAACCGTTAACAGCCGCTCCGCCAGCTCATCTACATTTTTGGCTGCCTCGTTGTATAGCTCCTCAAATTTTTCATGCAGGGTAAAAAAATTCGGGCCTTTGACAAACCAGTGATAATGATGCAGCTTCATATACAGCACAGACCAGTTGGCAACCTGTTTATTAAGTACATCGGTCACTGGCCGACTCATTGTCATACTCATCCGGACGCTCCACCTCTCATGGTATAGATATAGCGTTTGTAGTATGTGGTGGATCGTTCGGTTCTATACCAGACGCCGTCTCGTTCATTATTTCTCGAGGAACTTCTAGCCTGCTTGGTATCATTTTTTCATGAGCTCATCTACTGAATATGTGATGCTGGCTCCGTATGTAATTTGTATAATCATTCACTTGAATATAGCAAAATCACAGTTGCTCCCGGAGTAAGAAAGCAAGTTTACTCTCCATTCCTGAGGTGCAGTTTCATAACTGACTCACACTCCCATTACTCCTCAACTCATTTCTTGCTTTTGCTAGTGCCTGTAAAATTTCTTCCTTCGCAGCTTCCTCGTACTTGTCCATGACTTCTTCCAAACCACATTCGATTAAGTTCAAGTACTCGCCATATGTTACATAGGCCACTTCCTCTGGAAACCCGTGGAATCGCATACTCAGGACAACTTCGTCAATCGCACATCGCTCAGGATCATCGGTATCGAAATTACCGTATGTCGCAATCATGCAAACTTCATCAAATACAACACCTTCTCTTGTAAGGATGATCGTTATGCTTTTCAATATTCTAGATTGATTGATGAAAACGCCTCTGATGAAATGATGCTTCCAGTCATTATTTATCTTTTTCAAGTGTTGTACCACCTTCTAGATACTCCTTCGGCTGCCCTCAGGCCATTTGGTTTTATCATTGTAAATCACCCTGGTGAAATCTACATTTTTAATCGTAGCGTTTGTAAAATCTGCATTAGAAAGGTCTGCACTGGTAAAATCAACATTTTGCAGGCTTGCATTACGAAAGGAAGCCCATGTTAAATCGCAATTGATAAACTTTACATTTTTCAGAGTTGCATCCGTAAAGCAAACCTTTATCATATCTGAATTGGAAAAATCAACTCCTTCCACTTCTGCTTCACAAAGGGTCGCTCTAATTAATTTCGAAGAAGTCACATCACAATTTTTTACTATGGAGTAATCCAGATTTGATTTTGTCAGAATAACCCCACTCATTCTCACTTCTAAAAAAATGACTGACGCAAGGTTAGAATAATAAAAGTCTGTATTGGCTAATGTGCATTTCTTTATTGTTGATCCTGCCAACATGACATCGATTAAGAATCTATCAGCTACGTTTAGTTCTGAGAAAATGCCATCCTCAACATATAGCTGTACACCCTTCGTTTTCTCCCCACTAAGCCATAATTCATGCTTATCAATCATCTGATTGATTTCTTTTTGGGTTATCATCTTTCGTCAGTCCTTTTCCTCGTATTTCTGACGAACGAGCGAAAGATACTCTTCTACATATTCCGTTTCATCCTCAGACAACATTGGCCGATAATCCATCTCTTTTGCCAAACGTAAGACCCTTAGCATATCCTCTCGATCACTTTCGGATAGTGGTACGTCATGCCTTACCATCAATTTGGTTAGTAATGATACAGCTACGATACTTAGAATCGTATCGGAATAGATGTATTGATCGAAAGCGAGATGACAAATACCCGCAGCTTGTCCGTAAGTACGTCCATTCACGCATACCTCGGTATAGAAGCTGTCTGCTATCAAATATTGAAGCTCGAAAAAATTCATTTCCATTCGTATTCCGCTTGCGAGATAAAGACCGCTAGCAGAATCTTCCCTCCCTTCTTTTCACTTCCCATACAGACATGGCTGTATTCAACAGGAAGACTCCGTTCAATCCCTCTAATTGCACTTCCTCGCCCTATTTCCACTGCATTCCTTATACAAAAAAATAAAGCATTGGCAAGAATATTCCCTGTACTGCTAAATACAGCTCTCCGTAATTTAGCAACTTAAGTAATGAAGCTAACTTAGCCATGTATTTTCACAAGAAAATCCTCTAATACTCTCCTAGTCGCAACGCCAGCTCTGGGAAGCAATTCATTTACGCGAACGAGCATGGCAGGATTGTCACGTATCATTTGTTTCCCTTCTAGAGTCGTAAAGCTTCTCAACGTATCTACACAGATCACGAAAAGTTCCTCATCATCCGTATCCAGCAACGATAGTAGAATATTTAGTTCATGCTCGTTACAAGAACTGTCCATACAGTATGCGAGTTTTCGCTGCCATTCTAACGGTTTCATCAGCACATGACTGGACAAGTCTTCCCAATCCTTTTGGCTGAACTTCGCTAGCATGTCAGACGCTATTATGCAGCCATAGTCATACCAATAATCAACAGTATTTTGGCAGCCTGTTATGAAAACATCTAATTCTTTGTACATACTGGTCACCTCCATTCAATATTCAAGTTTTACGTGATCAACGATGATTGTCTCACTCCCAAACAATACTGCATCGTCATGATATTTATCCGATAAACTCCGCTACGAGAAAATCTTCAGAAGCTTGATTAGGGAGAATAACTAGAACCTAGAATGAAATCTGTATCTTTTTCATGTAAAAAAGCCACAGATTACTCATTTCCCTTTTTTCTGTCATTCATAAGATATTTCTAGATTGACAAAAGGAGGATTACTATGGCGAATAAAGCAAAAGCGAAGGTTAGCCCCCAATTTAAAAGGCTCTGTGCCCGATTTGGAAGAATATTAGGGGGCGAGTCGGAAGTTGATAATGGGCCTGTTTGTTTTGTCATGCGGCTTACAAATCTTCGAGAAACAATCTTGGGAAGACGAACGCTTTCCCCTTTAGTTCGAGCTCAAATGTTTTCGTTTGAATCCCTTGATAAGTCGGGTCGTGCCCTTTGTTTGGGCGAGACTGCCGTTCACCAAAATCAGGTGAACCGTTTGATGTCGAATCTCCGCAAACGTGGGATTAAAGTGACAGCACTTCACAACCACTGGCTAAAAGAAAACCCGCGCTTAATGTATATGCATTGGGAAGCGATAGAAAATCCGATCGTATTCGCCAGGAAAACCAAAGAGTCCATCGCATTCCTGGGTTAACATGGTGGAGCCATGAAGTTTTCATTTCATCATAATCGAAAGGATGACGGATATGGGCAAAGTAAAGGCAAAAGCAAAGGCAAGTCCCCAGTTTAGAAGACTGTGTAACCGATTTTCTGCCATTTTAGGTGGAACAGAGCATGAAATTACGAGAGGTCCCGTTTGTTTCGTCTCCAGAAATAGAATATTCAATGCGTCCATATTAGGCAGAAGAACCACATCCCCATTGGTCCGTTATCAACTGTTCTCGTTCGAATCCTTAAACAGTTCAGGACGTGCCCTATGTTTAGGGGAAACGGCTCTCTTCCAAAACCAGGTAAACCGTTTGTTGTCAAACCTTCGCAAAAACGGGATAAAGGTAACAGCAGTCCATAATCACTGGCTCTTTGAAAACCCGCGTCTTATGTATATTCATTGGGAATCAATTGATAATCCCATTGCATTCGCCAGGAAAGTGAAGCGTTCTATTGCCTTTTTGGGTTAATCAACCAATAACAGAATACAGCGGCATCTAAAGACGCGATACTATCGTCCTAGATTTTCGCTGTAGCTACAAACCAAAAACCCGAGATTTCGTACAACGGCAATCCATGAATAATATCCCCTGAATCTCCGTACAATTGCGGATTCACGGGATATTACTATTTTCATTACTAATTTCACTTTTTCATATTATCTCGCGAGTTTTGTTTCAAGAGCTGCTGCGCAATTGTATTTCCAATAAGGTAGGCTGGTGCAGACGTGTTGCCATCCACCGTGAATGGAATAATCGAATCATCAGCAACAATTAAGTCTTTTACTCCATGGACTTGACCTTGGCTATCCACCACTCCCCCCTTGCTAAGAGGCGCCATGCGAAGCGCACCTTGTTCATGATGATTATGGTCAAAATTATTTTTGATGAACTCTTCAAGCTTGCGATTATTGTTGATGATGTCTAGAGTTGGTGAAATAAGCCGGTATGATCGATCGATCGCGGTTAATTGTGCGGCTATTTTCTTGATATATACCTTATAGCAGTTTTTAACTGCTTCAAGATCTGCGGGATTATTGAGATATCCTTCATCAGCCAGCACAATTTTCAACGGATCATTACTTTGTATACTTATGGAACCACGGCTCTTTGGTTTTAGGAAAAGGATAGCTATCGTCAGTTTCCCTTTTGAGCCGATTCCAATCAGTTGGACTGCACGACGAGTTTTGTTTGAGCCTGGAGTGGGATCTGGCAAAAAGGCGCCACCTGAAAAAAGCGCATTTGGATCATCATCAGGCAATGGGTTATCTTTCGGATTGGCACTAAACTCAGCAAAGTTGAGCGTGTGGTTTCTAAGGCCTTTGCCAACGTGGGAGTTGGCGAAAACAACTGGGATTCCTTCGTCCTTAAGCATTTTGGCGGGACCGATTCCAGAAAGCATTAAAAGCTGAGAACTATGGATGCCTGCTGAGATGATTACTTTTTTCCGAGAGTAGGCTCGTACGCGTTTACCCTCTTTGAGAAATTCAACGCCAATTGCTCGCTTATTCTTAAATAATACCCGAAGAGCTGTTGATTTAAAGAAAACTTGCAGCTTTCGACCATTGACTCCTTGACCAGCAGTAGTCATGATATCTGATGATAAAAAAGCGGTGGAAGCACTTTCTCGCCGTCCATTGGGTTGCTGAAATAATTGCCAACGCGTAAAGGGTCCAAGGGGAGTTTTCGGGTCATTATAATCGAGAATTTTTCGAAATCCTGTTGCTTTCTCGATGGCTGACACTAACTTTTTGGACATGGGTGTTGGATTTTCAGGTGCTTGCCGAATGTCGATCAATCCCTTATAACCGTGAACCTCTTTATTGTTTGTCTTCCCATTGTAATTCTCCATTTTTCGGAAACTGCGAGTTGCATTCTTTGGAGACCAAAGAGGTCCCAACAACTTCTCCCATTGTTGAAAAACTGCTGAGGTAGGTCTTACATACTGCTGTGTGTTAATAGAAGAGCCTCCACCCAATAATCGACCCGTCGTCCATTCAAAACTTCGTTCATTTACTTTTTCCTGGGGTACTCCTTCTCCTTGCCAAAAATATTGAGGAAGATACAGCTCCTCCAGCTCTAAGGCAAACGTTGAGTTGCTAATTGGCGTGTCCCTATCATTATTTTCTCCTGATTCCAATACGAGAACGGATGTTTTTTTATCGTCTGTTAGTTTCTTTGCAATAACAGAACCTGCTGGACCGGTGCCTACAACAATATAGTCAAAAATGATTTTCTTATCTTTCTGTTTACCTTCGCTCATTCGCTACTCCCCTACATGTACAGTTTGGATCATCCCATTGACTCAAAAGACACATTTGCTCTAAAGAAATTGGGTTAATGTAGGGTATTATTCATGAATGATGATGGTGAATGATTCCGACCAATCTCATCATTAACCTTGTATCCCATAAAAAAAGCTCATTCCTTCTACCGAGACAGACGGAATAAGCCTACTTTACTTACTATCCTGTTACAATTTTTTCGGTGTTGGACTTGGCAAATTTTCAAACGCATACCCATTAATCCCTGCAAAATCCATCTTTTTACGCAACTCACTGACAAACTGCGTAAAATAAAGGCCACGATCCATGCCGCCAGCATATTTTCTCAAGTCGTAATCGTAGGATAATGAATCGTATATGGGCTGTAAATCATCAACAAGCACCTTTTTCATATCCGTTTTCTTAATAGATGGATCGATACTGCATTCGTTCACGAGCGCCTGTAATGTTTCCTTGAGCGCATCGTTGTCATAGGACGGGTGAGAGAGTAAAAATTTCAAATCGTACAAGTCTTTAAACCTCGGCCTGACGATTGTTTGATGCAGCTTCCAAGCAACCTGGATAGACAGGGGCACAGTGTACGGAACAAGAAAGCTTTCTCCAAAGACAGGTTGGTACTCGAGCGGAACCGGGTCTGCATCCATTTCCAAGTGAAACGAAATATCCAGATTCAGCTCATTATAGTCATCCGCTTCCCTTGTTTGACCTTTGAAATAATAGGCAATATCCGTATTGATCGTCGGAAAATCATCTGCCATAGCGTAGTCGATATATCTCCAAAATGCATTCTTTCGAAAACTTCTAAACACGACGCCGTCGTTCAGATCCATTTCGGTTACTTGAATCATCCATTGTGTAAATACTTCATGGGCATGTTCGACGTCCCTGATTTTCCCCGCATACAATAAGTCGATATCATCTGCATCCCGAATCTGGCGGTTGTCCAAATATTGTCTGGTTAGAAGGCTGCCTTTTAATACAAAGGGCATATTCACTAGAGCAATTCTTCTCAACAGTGCTTCCAAAACAACGAGCTCTCTCGCTTCATATTCCAACTCTGCTACATCATCATACGTAATCATCATGATCCTCCATCTAAAAATTAGGAAATCCAGCCGCTGTCCAGTTCTTCGCGGCTGTCATAAATACATAGTTCATATTGTTCTTTGATTAGCCCGATCTGATTTGCTTGCAAAATGGTATGTATCTTTTCTACTCGATCGTAAAACTGTTTCGGGCTCTCATATTCTCGGACGGTGATAAATCTCACTTTTCCATTCGCATTCAAAGAGTTTCTCGAAATATGTCCACCATGACCCTCACATAAATTTCGTAACGCGGTGACATCATCGACCTGTACTTTTCCATGCCATTCGAAGTAAGGCTTCGAGTTTATGATGGGCTGGTGAAAATACGTTTCTTCTTTTGGAGAAATCTCTACTTTTTTTCGGACGATGGTAAAACCGTTGTTTTGAAACGTAGCTGCAATCTTTTCCATCTCTTTATTCACTTCATGAAAATCAGGTCGTTTGATTACTCCTGTTATCATCGGTTGATTGATGTAATTTCCCTGATCCAAGACGATCATGACCGGCTTTACTTGTTCCGATTGGCAGAGATCGATAAAAGCTTCCTTTTCATCAAGTTGTAGATCGTTGAAGGTAACATGAAACTCAAATTCCATTGCTTCACTCCCTGACTTTCCTTGTATTGCACAATCAATTTATTACCTTTTCTTCCTATTTGTATCGACATATCTTTTCTATCTCTTAACCGTTTCGTTTATAAAATAAAAAAGTAGAGGTACGCTGAGAATCTTCTCTCAACATATCTCTACTTCGAATAAGTCCTAGTTGCTAACCATTTAGCTTGGTGGTTGCTGAAAAGTCCAGAGAGTGTACTTTTATGGACCAATACCCCAAGATTTCATCGATTCTTACATCTTGAACCCTAACCTTTGAGCCTAAAGAGCTTTGACCCGTAAGTTTTGAAATCTGAACGTTCATCTTTGAGCTTTCATCCTCGTATTCGCCAAATAATTTGTAGGATGGCCTAGTTAACCCACTAGGCAAGGGACTCTCGTTTATCAGCTATTCAAATGACTAGCAAACCACACTGTTAATCCACAAGATTGATTTTGGTAATCGTATTGGATTCACTTAAGATAAAATCGACTTCACACTCAAACTCATCGATTTCTTTACTAAGCGTATCCATTTTCTCTTTCAACTTCAAGGGGTCTACGAGCTTTGCTTCATTTTGCTCTTTAAACGGTTTGGAGATCGCTTCCATTTCCGTATCCTTCACCTTGGAGTCTTTGCCAAAGTTCGCTTCGAGCAGCTTTTCCAATCGTAGCTGTACTTCTTCATTTTTCGATTCAACCTGCGTGACTGCATGGTTGTAATCTCTTCTCATTTTCTCCAGCAGTGATTTCTCGTATTGAATGGACGTTTTTCGCTCGATTGCTTCTGCCACTGTCATTCTCTTGCCGCTAATCGTTACCATCGTCTTTGCGTTGGACTCGACGATCAGCGACTTAATGTTTTGTCTTCTTTTTATTAGATCAACAACGGATTGGTAGTTTCGCTCTGTCGTTTCCACATACAGTTCTGTTGACGTATAACCAGTTACTGGCTTAGGTCCAATTGCGGAAGACATGAAAGTCGTTTCATTGATTCCTTTTTGGATTCTTTTATCGAGTAATTTTAATTCTGAGAGTCCTCTTGTGATAGACATTTCCATCGTGTCATTCCTCCTCGTGGAGTTTTGATAGAAGAATTGTTTATGTATATAAGGGGTTACATTTGGTAGTTTACTATACAACTATATGTAAATAGCTGTCAAATTTCTTAGGGGATGGGTTTGAAAATTTCCACTTAAACTATCGTATCTAAATGATATGCAATTGGCTTCTGTTCAATTTTTTCTAATAACAAGGCTTTTCTTGTCATCACATCATCGAATTGTTCCAGTGACAGTTTTTCCTTTAGTTTTTGCATATCCAAACGATCCAATTCTTTTAAAAGATACTCTTTGGATTTGTGAAATACCTCCGAATGGGTTAAAAATCCTCCATCTATTCTCATGCAAAAAGACTCATTCCCCCTCATCATTCAAGTTGGAATAAGCCTTTCGCAATTTATGAACAGTATCAAAGCTGCAAATATAATCGATATAGCATTCGGGCAGCTTCCCCGCGAGTGACAGCCTCGCCAGCTCTAATCTGTTTATCCGCAGGAACATCGATCAAGCGCTGTTTCACAGCCAAAGCCATCGTTGGTTTCGCCCATTCGGAAATCGTGTGTTGGTCTGTGAATTGATTCAAGTAGTCCTCTGTATTCGAAGGGTAATAGTAATTCTTCTTTTCATGTAATGATCTTGCGCCAATCGCAGCCATTTCTTCCCGGGATATGGTATGATCCGGCCTAAATGTGCCGTCTGGATAACCTTTCACGATATCCTTTTTTTCGGATGAAGCGATAAATGGAACATGCCATTGTGGCGGATTCACGTCTGAAAAGCTCTCCGTCGCTGTTTCGTCCAAAGCGTAAAAAGCTCTTACCAGCATCGCCGTGAACTCAGCACGGGTAAGCGGTGAATCAGGCTCAAAGTTGCCATCTTCTTTCCCAGTTACGATTCCTTTCGATCCCAGAAATTGTACGGCTTGCTGTAGTTCAGGATCCCGGTTGTCAACATCAGGGAACGTTTTGGTATTATCGTCCACGAAATACGTTCCGGAACGGTTTATTTCGGCTTCCATGCCGTTATTGTACGGATTGAACTTTCCACCGATAGGCTGCGTGCTTTTCCCATTCGAATAGAACACGCTATTATTTGTCGCGTCCGCCTGATTTGCAGGCAGAATGAGACGGATGTTGCTTGATACGTTCGAAAGCTCCTGCCCTTGTTCATCTAAAAATTGTACGTGATATCCGCCGTTATTGTTTTCGACCAAGCGAATAACGATAACCGGGAGCGAATGGAACAGGCGATTTACAGTCGCAAGGTTAAACGTCAGTTTCGCATCCCCCGCATGGACGGTAAGATAGTCGACATCCTTACGATTCGTGAAGCTATCCTTGTAAAGCTTGATTGTAAAACCATTTTGGTCAGGCAACGACAAAATTTCCCCATTCACGATCAACTCCCTAGCAAGAGCAATGTTGTTTTCCGATAGCGTCTGCTCCACCGCAGTCTTAGCCTTTCGCGCATTGTCAGCTACGCGGTCAATCAAGTCAGAAGTAATGACGAGTTGGCCGTCAACAAGCTTTGGCTTTTCGCTGCTTGCGGCTGTAATCACAAGCTCTCCTGCTTGGGTCAGTCCCTCCACAATAAACGGACGCTGTCTGTCAGCGACAGGTACCGATCGGACGGCAGTGTAGTACGTCTCGGACAACGTGTTACTGTCGACGACGTACAACAAAAAGGAAGCGGTCACGTCCGGAGAACCAGCTCTGCTTGCAGTTGCCCGTACAATGGTCTGCCCGGGTTTGTTCGCTTTTACGACCTGTGTGCCATTCACATTCGATAAGGTTCCTATACTCGGATCGTCAATGGTGTACGCCATTTTTGTCCCGGGAAGCAAATTATTTACCGCAATGAACTGTTTGTTCCCAGGTTGCAGCATCGTAATATACGGATAGAGACTCATTTCCGGGGTAGTTCGTATCACAGGCTGAGCTGTTGCTCCAGGGTGATTGCCCGTTGGTTTGTCTGCTGTCCTAGGGCGTTCGGCTGTTGGTTTGTCTGTTTTCACTGGGCGATTGCTAGTTGCCGTTTCTCCCGTGAAAACAACTAGCTTCGGCAAGGCAATCGAATCTGCCCAAGCCCACAAAGTCTGATCCTTTTTTACTACATAGTAATACCTTTTGGGTGGTGAAAAGTCGCTATGGTGTATAGAAGCGATGTCTGTAAGCTCTGGGAAAACTTTATGGTTGTTGTCCACTGACCAAAGCTGATCGTCCTCTCGGAGGGCATAAGCTTCGTCGATATTCCGATCTCGAATGGAATCCAATTGGACCATCGTTCGTGCGTCTTTTGCTGCATGCAAATACAAAGGATATTTTTTCGTGTCAGCGGTTGACCAAGACAAGACTGTGCCATCTTTCATATAAGCATAGCTGGTAGAAATGCCCGGCTCTATCTTGACGATATCAGCAAATCCGTTCATCTGCTCTGGACTTGTGTTTTTCGAGCGGTTATTCGGCGGATACGAGTTTGCCTTCCACCTCCAAACCGTACCGTCCTTTTTCACAGCGAATACGATGCCATTCGCCATTTTTATGGATACGACATCATCTAGTAGCTTTGTTCGGACTGTAGTAGGTGAGCCACCCTTAGTGGTACCTATTTCACTTCCCAAACTCCATACGGAACCGTCTGATTTTAAGACGAACAAGACTTTGTAGGCACCCGTATAATGGGCGACTAGTGACGTTACATTTTTCAAGTCTTTGATTTGCCGCGGAACACTTGCAGAACTCGTTTCAAGGGTAGTGACGGGGGCGGAGTCCCAATACCACACCGTACCGTCTTTTTTTAGCGCCGCATAGTTAACAATATAGTTACCCCGGGCCGACTTCCTTTTGACTGTCATCTCTTTGACATCCTGCAAGCCCGGAATTTGCATCAGCTTGGCTTCATAGAATGGATCTGAAGCACTCAAAGGATGTCCATAGATGTACCAAGTCCATACGGTTCCATCTTTTTTCGACAGTAGCACATTATCGTTCAGGATGTGGTAATCCTCCCCGATACGTGTATACTGCTGTTCGTAAACGTCTCTTGTGTCGTTCCCTTTGGCTTGAACCGTATTAGATTGCGCCGTCAGGATTAACACAAGGCTTAACAATGCTGCCATCCATCGTTTCATAGTTTTCCTCCACCAATACTCTCCTTGATAGTCTCCTTGCTCTGTCTCTTTAGATTTCCATAATTTGCACCACGCTTTATATTAACAGAACAAGAAATATTTACAATGAACTACCTAATCAGGAAAAGCAAAAAGCCAGGGCTACTCTCCCTGGCTGTCATACGTTACAGAAGTCCTTCCTCTTGCCCTTTTTGTACCGCTTCATCCCGATTCCGCACACCGAGCTTGTCATACAAGGCAGACGCATAGTTACGCACTGTCCCATCTGACAAATACAGCTTGGAAGCGATCGTTTTATAGCGCATGCCTTGGGAGAGCATCTGCAAAATCTCCTGCTCCCGCTTCGTTAAACCATAAACATTCTCGTCTTTTTCGCTTATTTTCGATGCAACGAGTAAATCTTCCTGTTCGTTTACTGGTTGTGCATCCAGCATTTTATGAAACAGGTCCTGTGCAATCATCGTACCACCGCGATGGACGAGGCGAATCGTTTCCGCAAGCTCACGTGATTCAATCGATTTCAAGAGATAGCCGTCTGCACCACTGCGCATAATTTCCTTGGCTTTTTCAGTATCTTGAAACGTAGACAGGACAAGAACACGAATACCGGGCCATTTTTCCTTGATTCGTTTTGTCGCAGTGATCCCGTCCATATTCGGCATCTCCAAGTCCATCAGCACCAGGTCTGGTTCCAGCTCCTCGCACAGCTCCATAGCCTGCGCCCCATCCTCTGCCATCCCGACTACCCGCAGGTCTCGCTGTCCCTCGAGTATGGTGCGCAAGCTTTCCCGAATAAACGAGTGATCATCGACGATAAACAAACGAATGATTTCATCCGCGCTCTCTACCAGCCTCGGCACAAAACAAGTAATGATCGTTCCTTCTCCCCGCTCTGAGTATACGGATACTCTTCCTTGCAAATGAGCGGCCCTCTCTTTCATCGTCGTGATCCCGAAACCATCCTTCCAATTTTCCATCCCGTGACCGTTATCCTGTACTTCCAGCCTCGTCTGTTGCGGCTCAAAATAGAGAGAAACGACGATGTCCGTAGCCTGCCCGTGGCGTACCGCATTCGTCAAAGATTCCTGTAAGCAGCGAAACATAGTCATTTTCACCTGCTTACCAACAGGATACTCTTCTCCGATCGCACGAAACCGTACATTTACCTTTGCATGTGTCTGAAACTCCTCCGCAAGCTGCTTCAGCGAATGAACGAAGGGAAGCGTCTCTTGCGGTGACCCCATCTGATGCAAGTACCCTCTCACTTCCTTCATGCCGTTTCTCGCAAGCTTCAAAAGGGAGTCGAGCTTTTGCGTCCCTTCCAGCGACACCACATCCTGACGCAAGGTTTCCAGCCCCATGATGATCGAGACATAGGAATGCCCCATTGTATCATGTAGGTCCTTGGAGAGTCGGTCCCGCTCCTCCAGCAGAGTCACTCTCTCGATTTGGGTGAGGTATTGCTCCAGCACACTGTTTTGCTTGCGAATAATTTCATTTTGCCGATGGTTGACAATGAGCAAATGAAAGGCAAACCCCAACACATAAGCAAGCCCGACTTGCGGAAAAATCTCGAACACATCAATTTTCCGCGAGAAAAGCACAATCAGCAGTGGAAGGAAAACAATCGTAATGGGAGCCGACCAGCGAAACGATTTCTCCGCACTATTGGCGGCAATCAAAAAAGCTGGCATCAAAAAAGTAAGGTACGCCTCCGGAAACAAAGACGTGAGATAAATCGATAATCCGCCAAACAAGAGCATTTCAGCTATCAGATAGTAACGATAGCTCAGCATTAAACAAATCCACGGGACGGAAAACACCATTATTTGCCACAAAATAACAATCCATAAGGGCAGCGTAAGAGAATCTCCCCATTGTATTGTCGTAACGGTGAGTGAAAAGCAAATGAGCAGACGTAAAAAAAGCATCACCCAGTCATACCATGCCCATTGTTTTACGATCTCTAGCAAACCATCATCTCCTAATTGCTTTGAACATCAAGCGAGTATACCCTCCAATTAATTTTACCAGTCCGTTCCCAATCTTGGAGCACCCGATCATGAGTATGAATCCTAAACTCATGATTTGCAATGCCTTCAGCTCTGAATCCACTACGCTCCCTAAAAAATTTATCTCTATGAAATGATAGAGCAACGGTACGATCGCAAAACATACGGGTGCAATGTAGATAAGTACTCCGACCACCAGGCAGATACAGCCTATGACAAATTTCTTCATCAGCCAATAAATGGATATCCAGTTTCTCTCATCCGTTAATTCCGCTTTTGCCTGCTTCCATTGATTTCCCACTGCTCTTTGTCTCATTGCCAACGGTTCTATGGAAATATCGGTATAAATCTTCGTCTGAATACGTTCATACTGGACAAAGGTTTGAGTTGTACGCAACACATTGGTGAGCAAAGGAATTCCCACTACGGTAAATGACAAGGCCAAGCCAAGCATGATACTGACCAAGTAAAAACATAAATAAAATACTCCCGAGACGAATGTAAACAGCAAAAAGATACCATTTTGAACGTTACGCATAATCGCCCTTTTCATCTAAGCTAATTCTCTCCTATCTATACCTTTTCCGACACGATGATGACGGTCTGCCCTTACCGTAATCCACTGCGCGTCACATGAGCCAGTACCAAAATGTCATATGACAGGCTAAGTCATGTCATTTCATCAAAAACATTTTGTAAATCGGAAAAGTGATGACAGGAAGTAACTACCGAGTATGACACGAGCTTTGCCATACTGTGCTCGAGCGCTCACTCTAGGAGTCGCTGCGGTGTTACCAACACAAAAAGGAGAATCGCTAGAGGAATATCTCGGTGGGCTAAAGCTTTCTAATAAGACAGGAAAACCGGTCACCATGTACGACTTGCTTACCTACACAAGTGGCATCGATTTGCCTGATGGCATTGCCATTACCGATGCAAAATACATTGATCAGGAAATCTCGATGGATGAATACCTTCTAAAAACAGGAAGCAAATTTGATCCTACAGGGACCATGACACAAGGCGAATTTACTGACGCCCTGATCAAAGCACAAGGCCAGTACGTATTTGCCGGAAGTGAAGACGGGATTAGACAACAATTAGCCACGGGCATCCCTAATTTGAACCCATCGGCACCAATCACAAGACAAGTCGCTGCTGTCATGATCCAAAATTTGAAGCAGCTTGAACCAATGGCAAACACCAAAACGAAGCTGCAAGATGCCGATGCATGGGCAAAAGATGCGATCACTGCACTTGTTTCACAAGGCATCGTTGATCCTGATACGAAGGTTGGCGCAGATGGCTCTTTCAAATTCCGTGCAAAAGATTTACTGAAGCGTCAAGAAGCAAGTGCCTTGCTTGATTTAGCGTTTGGCTACTATTCGCTGCCGATTAAACGAAACTAACTCCTCTCTGAGCCAGTGCCAAAACGTCATTTGGCATGTCAAGTCATGTCGTTTCATCACAGAGACAACAACTATTTAGTATATCGGAAAAATGATGACAAGAAGTAACTACCGAGTATGACACGAGCTTTGCCATACTGTGCTCAAGCGCTCACTCTTAGAGTCGGTGCGTCAAACCGTGTTGCCAACACAAAAAGGAGAATCGCACATGAAAAAAGTGATACAAAAAATGAGTCTCGTCGTTTTTCTTCTCTCCACAACCTTGATTTCCGCATGCACGCAGTCGCTCGGTGCTGTGGAATCCACTCAGGCTGCTTCCATTGCTGCCCAAGGACCGGTGGATGCCAAAGAAATAGAAGCGTTTGCCGATCCACTGTTTGCAAAAAAAATGAAAGAACATAATGTGACTGGTTCCAGCTTTGTTGTCGTCCGTGATGGCAAAGTCATCGTGAACAAAGGCTACGGCTTTGCTGACAAGGAAAAGAAAATCCCTGTTGATAAAGACACGGTGTTCCAAATTGGCTCTGTAACGAAAACCTTTACCGCTTTGGCTGCCATGCAGCAAGTCGATGCGGGTAAAATTGACCTGCATGCAAATATAGAGGAATATCTCGGTGGGCTAAAAATTCCTAATCAGACAGGAAAACCAGTCACCATGTACGACTTGCTCACCTACACACCCGGCTTCGAATTGCCAGACGAAACTACCTTTACCGGTCCACAATACATCGGGCAGGACATCTCTATGGATGAATTCCTTCCAAAGCACATGCCGACCATCATCCGACCACCTGGCGAAGTCTATACGTATGATAATACAGGATTCTTACTCGCTGGCTACGCCGTGGAAAAAGCAAGTGGAGTCCCCTTTGCCCAGTATATGGATGAAAAAGTGTTCAAGCCTCTCGGAATGGCCTCGACCAGTGTACGTTTGAAGCCTGAGCTCATGAAGAGAATGGCTGCCAATTACGATCTTAATGGCGAGCAACGTCCGCTAGAAGGACACGCTCCAACTGATGGTCCACAGGGAAGCATTATATCAACAGCAGAAGACATGGCAAAGTACATGATCATGCAGCTGCAAAACGGAAAATTTGACGGTAAGGAAATCGTCAGCCAGAAAAGCTTGGATTTGATGCATACGCACCAGGTTTTCGCGGATGACATCCCGATCACAACCGTAGGCTTTGAAAACTATTTTCCAGAGTATACAAATGGTCAGCACGTTGTTTTGAAGGGCGGAAACATGCCAGGCCATTCTTCCCTGATGGTATTGATCCCGGAACATAAAACCGGCTTTTTCATGTCCTACAACAATGATTCAATGGTTAGCGCTGATATTTACAAAGAATTCATGGATCATTATTTCCCAGAAACAGAAAAAAAAGCTGAGCCTGTTTACATGACCTTGAGTGAAGCGGATGCGCAAAAATATTTCGGGCTGTATCGAAATACGCGTGCCTATTGGACACGCACTTCTATTACCTATGAGAATGGATCACTCGTGCTTGAGGGTGAGGCAATCGGAAAACAAAAGCTGCGAATGATTCGCCCATTGCTATTTGTAGATGAGGCAGGAGAAAAAGTCGCGTTCAAGGAAGACAAAAACGGTAACATCAAATACTTCTATTATACAGCGATGAACGGCATGAGCCTTGTTGCCCATTCACAAAAAATGGAAATGGAAAAGACCTACTCAGACGTCCCTAACACTAGCAGCTATAAGACCCATATCAACAACCTCAGCGCCCTTTCCATTATGGGAGCGAAATCAGGAAGTAAATTTGATCCTACAGGGACCATGACACAAGGCGAATTTGCTGACGCCCTGATCAAAGCAGAGGGCCATTACGTCTTGGCCGGGAGTGAAGACGTGCTTAGACAGCAATTGGCCGCAGGCATCCCTAATTTGAACCCATCGGCACCAATCACAAGACAAGTCGCTGCTGCCATGATCCAAAATTTAAAGCAGCTTGAACCAGTGGCAACCAGCAAAGTGACGCTGCAAGACACGGCCGACGCATGGGCAAAAGATGCGATTACTGCTCTTGTTTCACAAGGCATCGTCGATCCTGACACGAAGGTAAACGCAGATGGCTCTTTCACATTCCGCGGAAAAGATTTACTGAAGCGTCAAGAAGCCAGTGCCTTGCTTGACTTAGCATTTGGTTACTATTCATTGCCGATTAAACGATAAGCACCCTTTTCCTCTTTTTGGGATAAAGTAGGGACTTGTTGTATACCCTACTCCTTTGAGGGAGGTGACTGGTCGTGGAAAATAGCGATAAACACAGGGGACAAGCTGAGCAAAGAGTTTCGAGTGACTTAAATGAGAAGGAAATCGAGCTTCAGCATCAATATCAAATGTTCCCTACCCCAGATGAAAAACGTGCTTCAAAAGTAATTACCGAGTTGAAAGATTAATAGCTACTCTCCCCCACTTTAAGGCTGTCGAGCAACTCGGCAGCTTTTTTCATTTGCTCCGTAATCCGCTGAGCATGACATGAGCGAGTGCCAAAATGTCATATGACACAAAGTAACTACCGAATATGACGCGAGCTTTGCCATACTGTACTTAAGCGCTCACTCTCGGAGTCGGTGCGCCAAAACGTATTAGCAAAACCCAAAGGAGAATCCCACATGAAAAAGGTTTTTCAAAAAATGAGTCTCACGATTTTTCTTCTCTCCACGACCTTGATTGCCGCATGCACGCAGCCGCTCGGTGCAATGGAAATAAATCAGACTGCTTCCATTGCTGCCAACAACATAAAAGGACCTCTGGATGCCAAAGAAGTAGAAGCGTTTGCCGATCAACTGTTTGCAGAGAAAATGAAAAAATTTAATGTGAATGGTTCCAACTTTGTTGTCGTCCGTGATGGCAAGGTTCTCGTGAACAAAGGATATGGCTTCGCTGACAAGGAAAAGAATATCCCTGTTGATAAAGACACGGTGTTCCAAATTGGCTCTGTAACGAAAACCTTTACCGCCATGGCCGTCTTGCAGCAAGTCGATGCGGGCAAAATAGACCTGCATCATAATGTAGAGGCATATCTCGGCGGGCTAAAGATTCCCAATAAGACGGGAAAACCGCTCACTCTGTACGACATGCTTACTTACTCAAGCGGCTTCGATTCTCCTGACATCACTACCTTTCTCGGTCCACAATACATCGAGCAGGACATCTCGCTGGCTGAATTCGTTTCAAAGAATAATATGCCGTCCGTCATCCGACCACCTGGCGAGGTCTATTCGTATGATAATACAGGATTCTTACTCGCTGGCTACGCCGTGGAAAAAGCAAGTGGAATCCCCTTTGACGAATATATGGATGAAAAAGTGTTCAAGCCTCTCGGAATGTCCTCGAGTAGCGTACGCTTGAAGCCTGAGCTCTTGAAGAGAATGGCTGCTCATTACCGACCTAATGGCGAGCCACATCCGGCAGAAGGATTCATTCCAAGTAGTGCTCCGCAGGGAAGCATTCTATCAACTGGAGAAGACATGGCCAATTACTTGATCATGCAGTTGCAAAACGGAAAATTTGATGGCAAGGAAATCGTCAGCAAGAAAAGCATCAACTTGATGCATTCTTACCAGATTTTCGCGGAAAAGGACATGCCGGTCACGACAGTAGGCTTTGAAAACCTTTATAGAGAGCTGGCAAATGGTCAGCACGTTGTTTTCAAGGGTGGAAACATTCCTGGACATGCTTCCCTGATCGTATTGATCCCTGAACAAAAAACCGCCTTTTATATGTCCTACAACAATGATTCGGACATGAGAGCCGATATTTTCAAAGAATTCATGGATCATTATTTCCCGGAAAAAGAAAAAGCAGAGCCTGTGTATTTGCCCTTGAGTGAAAAGGATGCCCAAAAATATATCGGACTGTACGAAAATACGCGTGGCTTTTGGACCCGCACTTCTATTGCCTACGAGAATGGCTCACTCATGCTGGAAGATGCTACAAGTGGAAAACAAAAGCTACGCATGATTCATCCGCTGCTGTTTGTAGATGAGGAAGGCAATAAAATCGCGTTCAAGGAAGAGAAAAACGGTAACATTACATACTTCTATTATTCCACGCCAAATAACGTCACACATGCCGTTGCCCATTCACAAAAAATGGATAGGAAAGAGACTTACTCAGACGTATCTAATAGCAGTAGCTATAAGACCTATATCAACAATCTCAGCGCACTTTCCATTATGGGAGCAAAAACAGGAAGTAAATTTGATCCTACAGGGACCATGACACAAGGCGAATTTATTGACGCTCTGATCAAAGCACATGGCTGGTACGGATTTCCCGGGGATGAAGCCATCAATAGAAAGCAATTGGCCGCAAGCATCCCTGATTTGAACCTTTCGGCACCTATCTCAAGACAAACCGCTGCTGTCATGATCCAAACTTTGAAGCAGCTAGAACCGATGGCTACCAGCAAAGTGAAGCTGCAAGACAAAGCCGATGCATGGGCAACAGATGCGATCACTATTCTTGCTTCACAAGGCATCGTCGATCCGGATACGAAGATAAGCGCAGATGGCTCTTTCACATTCCGCGCAAAAGATTTGTTGAAGCGTCAAGAAGCAAGTGCCTTGATTGATTTAGCGTTTGGTTACTATTCTTTGCCGATTAAGCGGTAAGCAGCTGTTTCCTCTTTTTGGGATACGGTAGGTACCCTTCTCAATTGAGGGAGGTGACTGGTCGTGGAAAATAGCGATAAACACAAGTGACACGCTAAGCAAAAAGATTCAAGTGAATGGAAACGAGAAGGAAAAAACATGTTTCAAAAATGATTACCGAGCTGAAAAATTAATAACTGCGATTAAAAGAAGAATTAGGAAATTCCCTCCCCTATTTTAAGGCTGTCGAGAAACTCGGCAGCCTTTGTTCGTCCAGAAAAAAGAATCGGCCTATTGGAATTCTTACCAGTATCTTCATCTCTCCGTAACTCTCGTGGTTGCTGACAGTCTCCTCTCACTTCATCCATGATTGCCTCACACTCTCTTTGTGTCTGTGCAATTCATCCTACCTTTTCCTATACCTGCTCGCCATTTTTTTCCTCCATTAATTTTGGACATGCTTAAAAGACTCACTCCTCCTCGTCATTCGATTTGGAATAAGCCTTTGAAATTTTATCAAATGTTTTAGTGTTTAGTTTGTGAGTTGTATTGTACGATCTTGTTGTTGGGAAAGTAAATGGGTTTACATAAAATTTTTGCCAGTGTCCCAATTGCTATTCATCTTTGAAAATAGCTCCCATTTGTTCTAAACTTATATTTTCAGACCAATTAGTTTTATGATTGTAAAAAGCCCCATTAAAATTCACATTGTTTATCTCTACGTTTGATAGGTCTACTTCAGATAAATCAGCACCAGTAAAGTTTACATCTTGAAGGATGGAATTCCTAAAAGATGCTCTCGATAAATCACAATTAATGAATTTTACATTTTTAAGGTTAGAATACATAAACCCTACTTTCATCATACTAGAATTAGAAAAATTTACTCCCTCTACTACTGATTCATAAAACGTAGCTTTTATAACCTTAGAGTTTGATGCATCACACTGCTTAAATATCGAGTAATCCAAATTCGACTTTGTCAAAATTACGCCATTCATACTGACCTCAAAAAGATTAATTGATGCCAGATTAGAATAATAAAAATCAGTATTAGTTAATAAACATTTCTGTAATGTTGAGCCTACCAGTACCACATCTATTAAGTTCCTACCAACTAAATTCAATTCAATTAAAGTAGCATCCTCTAAATGCAGTTGTGTGCCTCTAGATTTTGATTCAATGATCCATAATTGGTGATCATCAATCATTCTATTTAGTTCTTGTTGCGTTAACATCCACTATCCCCCCTCTTTCCATGTAATTGACAGACTCTGGGCCGACAGTCTACTATCCCTGAAAATGCCCAGTCATCCTATTTTCATCTTCTAAAACAAAAATCCTATAAGTTTTATCTTTGACGATTAGTTTATTACCAACAGTAATGTTAATATCATCAAACTTTGCCTCTATGTTGGTTTTCAATTCATTCAGATCTGGTATTTCGTTGACAAATAAATAAAGGTCATTGATTTTTAAACACTCAATGTCAATATCCATTTCTATTTTAGATATATCTTGATCTTTACGTTCAACGTTTTCGACTCTACAAATAATTTTGTCTCCATTATCCATACCTGCTTTACCTTTACCAAACCGTCTTTCAAACTCTTCTTTCTCTTTTCGAGCAGTTTCTAATCCAAAACGAGATATTAAAAGTCCTTGTACTATTTCATATTTCATACTAAAAAGTGAAGAAAGCTCGTAGTAGTTTGGCAGCCCCTCTTTGAAAATATGAACCAATTCACATATAAGGTCAGTAAAGTTACTCTCCTTTATTATTCTCCCTAATTGACCTCTCTCGTCGTTCTCAAACCAGTCAAATCCATTATCTGTGTCTACAATCACTCCAACGAAGTAGGGTTTAACATATAGGAACTTTCTTTCCTCACTATTATTTGTATACATTAAAACTACCTCCCATCAATTCAGCAGATTCTTTCATCCATGCCATATTTAGCGCCGCTTAATCTCTTTGTCTTAATAATTCTACGTACTCTGGTTTCATGAGTACATTTTGTTTTGCTTTATTCAGAATCATTTATGTATCCATAGTATCCCAATTCCATCCGTTTGGTCCGCGTTTTATACTAAGTGTTGTTCCATTCGGTAATGCAGCTCTTATTTCTGCCATATCAAAACCTCTTGCTGTCTCCGAATCCTCAAAATACACCATTATTAGGATGGTTAATTCGAGCTCGGGTATGAGGTACAAAATCATCTGCATATAAAAACAGGTCAATCATGTGGTATCTGACCATAATCGACCTGTTTAATGTATCGGAATAGCACTTTTTAGGGTATAAAGACAAAGCATTGATGTGCGTACAAATAAAATGAAAAAAGTCTTTATTCGAATACAACTTGAGTTAAGTCTACTTAGATTCATCTGCCCTACTCATTCGGCACTGGGTGGGGCTTTTGAACAGCCGCCGCTTGTATGATTGGATTGTTTGGATAATAAAGGCAGATAAAAAACCACAACACGGCGTTTAGCTCGCATTGTGGCGTTGTTGTTTGTATCATTCTAAAAACGCATCGTTGAAAAAACAAATTGATCTATAAATTTTGAAGTTTAGATAAGACTTCCCTAATTCGCATAGAAAGATCCAACTTTTCATTTTCCGACAATTGTTCCCCCACATCATTCATATCGAATTGCTCTAATTCATTTTTTATTTTCAAAAACTCCCCTTTAGCATTAATTCTATATCTGATAAGTAGTTCTGCAAGTGTTGTTCTAACAACTATTTTTTCACTTAATGTACTCCTACATTCACGCTCGAATCGTTCCATTATTTCCTCAACAAGCTCAATTGCATCTTTCTTCTCATTGAATAAAATCCCAAAGTAATTTTTAACTTCCTTATCTATTTCAAAGTAGTAATATCTTGTATTCGGACTATAATCTACAGGTATACTTTCAATTCCATCAAGCACCATATCTCTTCGTTCTAATATGTCCTGATAATCATCTGGAGCTATTTCAAGTTGTAACTTATTTAAATCTAGAGAATTTAATGCATCAATTATCTTTTGTTTCGATTTAACAAAAATTTTCGAATGTGTTAAATGAATTCTCCCTTCCGCAATAAACAATACTGCTTTTTCCATTTCACCTCTTTTATCCATACCGAAGTATGCCTCACATGTGCAAGCAAGAGCTTCAGGACCACTCATTCTCTCACTTTTAAAATAAAAATAGTTTTCATAAAAAGCTCCAAATAAAGCCTCATAATTTCGTTTCACTTTATGTCCTCCCAATAATTTCCTTATGGTTCAACTATCTTATCACCATTATGGATTACCGCAATATCAATATTGGGATAATCTTTGTGAAACTTTTCTATAATTCTACCACAACTTCCACATATATCTAATTCGGTAAATAATTTAATTTTTCCACGAGCTTTTGATGGATCTGGCAATTTATCAAGTCTAGATGCCAAATCATTTAGAATTTTATACTCAGTATCATTGTCTCTTAATCTTACATTACCACTCCTATCTGGTGCTTCAGTAGCCTCGTACTTTGGTTTTGTTGGTTTTAATGAATAATCAGCATAGGTCTTTTCCTTACTTCTTAACACTTTAACTTTATCAATAATAAAACCTTCTGTTTCTAAATCAATTACTCTTGTTGGGAATACTTTTCCATGACTTACATTTGGAACTTCACCCGTCCCCTATGTTGTAAAGCTATACTATTGAAAAGGAATGGTGGCTGCTAGAATACTAGCAAAACCACCTGTCAACTTGCTTGTTTTTCTGCTTTTTCAGGGAGACTGAATGCTGTTTTGTTCTTCATCATGCCGTAGATGATGTTGACTAACCTTCGCATCACACATACCAAGGCTTGTGTTGGCGTTTTACCTTCTTCTTTCTTGCGGTTGAAGTATTCGTAAAACAGTGGATTGCGTGACTTTTTGCTTCCTTTTGAAACTTGTACTTGCTGTACGGCTAGGTTGTAAAACAAGCCATGCAATATCCGATTTCCCAGTTTGCTCTTTTTGTTCGTTCCCTTGCCACCGGAACTGAAGTTGACAGGGGCTATTCCTGCAAGACGTACCAGCTTTCTGCACTAGGGAAGCGGTTAATGTCTCCAATTTCGGCAACAAGTGCTGATGCAGTTACCAAATCTATGCCTGGCATCGTTTCCAGTTGGTAGTCAAGACGTTTTATCATACCTTGCAGTTCGCCTTCTACATACTCGATTTCCTTCTTGTTGAACTGTATATCCCTCACATAACTTTTGATTAGAAAGTCTCGTTGTTCCTGATAGGTTCTTGTTGTATCGCCATCTGCATACACGAGTGCCAGTATTTCTTCTGCCTTCCTTGTCGAACACGCATTATTACTTGATTTCCGTAAAAACGCCGCCAAAGGTTCTACTAAAACACCTTCTAGTAGATGCGGAGCAGGGTACTTCTCCCAAAACGAAAAGGAGCGAAACAAAGCGTGTGCTCTGTTTGCTCCTGTCTTCAGCTTTGAAATTTGCTTCTAGCTTGTTGCAGTATCTCGACCAACTGGTCTAAGGCTCCGTCACTCTTCTGCTTCTGCATGTCGATGAGTTTACCGTTCTCCCGAATGAGTGCGGCAATATTCATCTGCACTTTGGTGATAGCATCTTCAATAGCTCTGATTTCGGCAGGATTGGGCTTGTCCTTTTGTTCCTCCTGATGAATGCGCCATAACATGCGTCTGATACGTAATGCTGAAAGTCTGTATTCATTGTCCACCTGTACATTCGGATCGGTTGAAACCTGATGGTACAACTCTCGTTCTTCCTCGGTTAGCGTATCCATCCAAATTGTTTCGTACAATCCGTGCTTCAAGGCGTTTTTATTACCCTTTAGGCTCTCTCTATGTTTCGCCTGGTTCTTCGGCCCCGTTGATTTCCCACAATGAAACCTGCATCGCCCATTCGCCAAAGCTGCTTTTTTACAAGGTTCTCCGTTTTTCGTCTTCGCTCCGCATTGGCTTTTTTCCATCCTTTCACCGCCTAACCTCATATCATGGGGTATCGTTTCCCCGACCGGGGGAGGGCACCCTGCCGCCAAGCTGTTTATCTATCCGCTTTCACTACATTGCTCACCATTCTTGATCATCTTCTTCAAGGAATGACTCCTCTCATGCTATCCTTCTACTTTCTTCCCTCTGTTTCTTATGCAACTGAAATGCCTCAAGCTGTTCTGTTTTATCAATAAACGTAAAGCAATCAAAGTACATCCGTGTTAGTTCTGCTTTCGTTTCGATCTCGTGAAGTACCAGTTCCCATAAGAACGTGTTTCGTCATTGTGCTATTTCCTCCTGTGACTGTTATATTTGGATGCTCTCGTGGTTTCTTGTCTGCTACGGTAAAAAGTCCTTGGTTGTACGTTTGAATGGGTGCGCTACCTACGAGCGTTTAGCTGCATGTGTTATTCATTTGTCTGCATTTCCTTGCGTTCCCAATACCTGCGCTCGTACTCTTTCACTTTCAAACAGTTCTCCGGCTTCCGCCATTTGCGCCGATACTCACGTTCGTATAGTCTTCTATATTCTCGACGTGCTTCTAATGCTTCGGGGCTTAGTTGCGCCATTCGTCTAATCCTCCATTACCAATTCAATCATATCCTCATCATCCACAATCTCTATAAATCCATCCTCGTGAGCAGACTCAATAATCTCTACTAATGGTTCAAATCTTTTTATCAACTTCCTACTCAATTCTGTTCCCCTCCAAATCAGTCAGCTTTGCTCGATGAAACTCCAATAGCTGTTCCGTTTCCTGTATTTGTTCCTTTGCTCGTTGTACCATTAGTACAACTTCTCGTTCTGTCTCTTCCAGTTCCATTTGTTGACGAGCTAATACGCTTTTGTTTTGCTATATCGTTCCCTTCAATGCAGTTGCTTCCCACTGTAAATCTTCCAAGTGGCGAATGGCTTCCAGTCTTGAGTGTCCATCCTTTTCACTAGCCAACTGGTCAAAGTATTCAGCCTGTTCCAGTAGCTTGCTTATCTCTATTGCTACTTGCGGATCGGTACTGCCAGATCGTCTTAGTTCATCGGCTTACTCTCTTAACCGCCTAGCCTTCTGGCAGTAGTCTCTTACTTCCCCTACGATTGCCTCATACTCTGATTCCGCCTGTGCAATTAAACCTACCTTATCCTGTACTTGTTTTGTCATGCCATCCAGCTCCTTCGTTTATTTTCTGCACGTAAAAAAAGCTAATTCCTACTCATGGTTTAAGTGGGAAAGAGCTTTGAAAGTGTATCAAGTGTTTGAATTGTTTAATGTTTGGTTCGTTGGTTGTATTGTACGATCTTGTTGTTAGGGGTGTAAATAGGTGTACACAATTTTTTACAACCCCTTGTGAAGGCTTACAAGTCTTCTCGTTTCAGACTCAAAATATATTCAAGTCTACCTTTCCAAGTATTATTAGTCTCAATTATTTTATAATCATCCGTTTCAATACGTTCTTTGTACAAGCTAATATCATGAAGAAGTTGATTCACATCATTAATTTTAGTAGAATCTTCAAATTCTAAATTTCCCAAAAAAGTATCTAGCTTTAATAATATAAAATCAGCAATTTCATTCATTTTTAAACTTTCTAAGGCTAGACATATAAAGAAAGCTGTTTTACTGAAATTGTCCTCGTTTAATATCCACCAGTCCTCTTCTAGAATTCTTGCAGACGCCTGTGCAGTGTTATACTTGTTGTTAATAACATATTCTTCAAACCCAAGATTCACAGAATCTTTTATTTCTTCATAGCTACTCATATAAAATCCCCCCTTTATCTCATGCTATTAGTATAGACGCTTAATTTTATATTAGGAAATTTTCGTCTAAACTCAAATATCAAATTCGTACAACTCTGGCATACGTCAAAATGTGAAAACAAATCAATTTCACCTTTTATAGTTGGGTCTTTAATCTGTGAAGCAATATCCTCTAAAATTTTTGCTTCAGTATCTTGATACCTTGGAAAAACATCTTCTACATATGATTCAAATATTTTATCGTTTCTTAGATGTGTAAAATTATCCAGGTCTGAAAATAAATCATCCAAAGTATTAATTTGACTATGAGAAATATAGTCTTTCTTTATACCAGAAATTTCAACTTTTGCAGAGGCTATATTTCCTGTTTCTAATCTTCTTAGTTTTTGATCTAACATTCTTCGCTGTTTACTTGAAAGATTTTTAAATGCCTCTGATTTTCTTATTTCATCCGCTTTTTGCTTTATTTGATCCCTTGTATTTTTAGTTCTATTATAAAGATCATTCATTATTTTTTGTCTATTAGGTTTTCCCGTCGCCTCAGTATCCCTCTGCTCTTGTTCTCTTCTTTCCCTTTCTTC
>NZ_JABMIU010000013.1:0-161466 GCF_013332495.1 Brevibacillus sp. HB1.2
CTTCCCAAGCGACTATTGTTTACATCTTGAAAGCAGCATTCAAGGGGGTGCTTCATTAAATGCATGTAGACTCCCAACAGCTCGTAGAGGAAACAGGAGAAATAAGCGAAGATCTTTGGACACACCTACCGAGGCGCAGTGAAAAAAAGAGAAACTGCCTTGAGCGTCCACCTCTGAGCCACATCCTGATGGACTACTTTGGACGCGGTTTCGCTTTTTTCACGGAGCCGGGCACCCAAGCTCCCTCGCAGGTGTTCCAAGAAGCTGAGCGTTTTCTCCTGTTTCCTCCCCACCCCACATGCGAGAGAGAATAACGCACGATTCCTTTAATCGAATGAGTAACCGAGAGCTAATCCAATCCGATTCATAAAGAAAGACAAAGTCCGGTTAAAACCGTGCTAAACGAACGTTCACAATAACTGGAAGCGAGCGTATAATCAAATCACAATCAAGCTTAATCAAGAAACAACACATACGGCCTAGTTCCGAGATTCTCGGAAGCGGGGGAACCAATCTTTTGGGGTTAATCCTGAGTGATCAGGAGGGATGAGGAAAAGTCTTCTCTGCCATCCTACCCGTCAGCTAACCTCGTCGGCCAAAGCAGGGAAGGTCATGGATGGATAAAGTCTAGGCATATAATACGCAACAAGGGGATTCCTTGCGGGCGTGTGATAGGCCGATGCAGGCTTTTTCTTTGGGACCTTTGTTCTGGAGAAAAAGGATGGATCGGCCTATTTTTTATGGAAATACCGATGAGCAGCTTACGCCATACAGACGTTATCGAAAAACGTGTGGATCGCTGGGAGGCAGTCGGTGCGACATAAACCGCTGACAATCGAAATCAGGAAGACAGAGTACAGGGAGTCCTGAAAAGGGATGCCAGGTATTATGTAAGCCTGCGGATTTTTTACACGAGTATAAATCAAGCGTGCCTGCTTGGTTTTGCTGGAGTGTGGAAACTTCGCAGGCTTTTTGCATTTACGAAAAAACGAAGGATGAGGGATACCATGCCCAAAATGAAGGTTCATCAACTGACAAAAGTGTTCGGCAAGCAGCCCGAGCTGGCCTTGAAGCTACTGGCAGAAGGACGTACGAAAGAACAAATTTACAAGCAAACGGGCCAGTCTATCGGGGTGAATCAGGTCAGCTTTGAAGTCGAGGAAGGTGAAATCTTCGTGATCATGGGCCTGTCCGGCAGCGGCAAGTCAACCTTAATCCGACTGTGTAATCGACTGATTGATCCAACGAGTGGAAGCATCGAGATCGACGGGGAAGAGATCGTGGACATGAAGGCATCGGCTTTGCGCGAGGTGAGGAGGAAGAAGCTCGGGATGGTTTTCCAAAACTTCGCCCTGTTTCCGCAGCGGACGGTACGAGAAAACGTCGAGTTCGGTTTGGAGATTCAACAAGTACCACCAGGACTCCGGCAAGAAAAAGCACGGGAAGCGCTTGCGCTCGTTGGATTAACCGAGTGGGAAAATGCGTACCCGGATCAATTGAGCGGAGGGATGCGCCAGCGAGTCGGATTGGCGCGGGCGTTGGCTAATAATCCAGATATTCTCTTGATGGACGAAGCGTTCAGTGCACTGGACCCGCTCATTCGAAAAGACATGCAGGATGAGCTACTGGAGCTTCAGATGACGATGAAAAAGACGATCCTGTTCATTACACATGACTTGCACGAGGCGTTGAGGCTGGGTGATCGGATTGCCTTTATGAAAGACGGACAGATCATTCAGATCGGCCGCCCGGAAGAAATCATGGCAGACCCAGCGGATGAATTCGTGCGGAAGTTCGTCGAGGATGCCGACCTGTCCAGAGTGCTCGTTGCTGAAAATGTGATGAAACGGGCAGAAGCAATCACGCCTGACAAAGGGGCGCGAGTAGCGCTGCAACTCATGATGGATAACGGCGTGTCCAGCTTGTACGTCGTGGACAAAAAGCGCACACTGCTCGGCTTGATTACGGCGTATGACGTATCACTCGCGATCGGTACGGGGGATTCACTGGAGACGATTATGAAAACCGACCTCCCTACCGTTTCACCTGACGCACGTCTGCACAGCTTGTTCCCGATGATGGCAGACCTGCACGTCCCGATTGCGGTAGTGGGTGAGCAGCAGCGTTTGTTGGGTGTCATCGTAAAAGGAGCGGTGCTAGGCGGGCTGGTAGGCAAAGTCAATGTCCAAGAACACCAGAGAGCAGAGGTGATGAGTGATGGACGTCGTGCCTAAGCTGCCGATTGGCGAATGGATGGAAGGGTTCGTGGAGGTGCTGGGTCAGTACAAAGGGGTATTGTTTGATCCAGTGTCTATCGTCATCTCTACGATGGTGACTTACTGTTCCACGGTTTTGGCAGAGATACCTTCGCTGATTCTCATCTTGCTGCTGGGGGCCGCTGCGTGGGTTTTTGCAGGGAGAGCGTCTATGGTCTTTACGGTTGTCGGACTTTCTCTCATTCACAACCTGGGGTACTGGGATGAAACGATGGAGACATTGGGACTCGTCCTCACTGCCACCATGATTTCGATCGCCATCGGGATTCCGGTGGGCATTCTTTGCGCGAGATACGATACGTTTCGCAATCTGGTCACGCCAATACTGGATTTGATGCAGACGATGCCAGCGTTTGTTTACTTGATTCCCGCAATCTTTTTCTTTGGCTTGGGTGAAGTGCCGGGAGTCATTGCCTCCGTTATTTTTGCTTTGCCGCCAATCGTGCGTCTCACGAACTTAGGCATACGTCAGGTGCCAGCGGAAATGGAGGAAGCAGCGGATGCCTTTGGCGCAACTGGGTGGCAAAAGCTCGTGAAAGTGCAACTGCCGTATGCGAAATCGACGATCTTGGCGGGGGTCAATCAGTGTATCATGCTCGCCCTGTCGATGGTGGTCATAGCGGCTATGATCGGGGCGAAAGGCTTGGGTGCAGACGTATATCGCGCCGTATCGCAAGTGGATATAGGAAGAGGATTCGAGGCGGGGCTATCCATCGTGATCATCGCTATCGTCTTGGATCGGCTTACTCAACATGCAGGAAAAAAGGAGAGAAACATATGATGAACAAAGCGGTTCCAGCTTTACTGGCAGTGATGATGGGAGCGACAGCTTGGCTCGCAGGCTGCTCCAGTCAAAACACAAACACACAAATACCGACAGCAACGGTAGTCGGTCCTATTCCTTCTGAGACGTCGGACAACGCGCTAGGAGAAAAGCTCGACTACAAAATCATCGGAATCGACGCAGGAGCAGGCTCGATGGTGAAGACAGAGGAAGTCATGAACTTGTATGGCTTGGATAAATGGCAGCTTGTTGAAGGCTCCGATGCAGCGATGACAGCAGCTTTGATCAAGGCGTACGAAGCGAAGGAACCGATTATCATTACGGGCTGGACGCCGCATTGGATGTTTAAAAAGATGGATTTGAAATATTTGGAGGACCCGAAGAACGGCTTTGGCGGAGCGGAACAAATCCATACCATCGTGCGCAAAGGGCTGAAAGAGGATCAGCCTGCTGCCTATCAATTTCTGGATAAGTTCTGGTGGGAGCCAGCCGATATGGAGTCAGTCATGGTCCAAATGATTGACGGAAAAGATCCGGAAGTGGCCGCTGCGGAATGGGTAAAAAACAACGAAGCCAAAGTAGCGAAATGGGTGGAGGGCATCCAGCCTGTCCAAAAAGAGAAGCTGACTCTCGCTTATGTAGCATGGGATTCCGAGATTGCCAGCTCGCACGTTGTAGAGCATGTGCTGGAGCAGAAGCTGGGGTATGAAGTCGAATTGAGTCAGGTGCAGACTGGACCGATGTGGGCAGGAGTGGCCATTGGGGATGTAGATGGGATGGTTGCGGCTTGGCTGCCGTCTACAGATACGAGCTATTTGAAAAAGTTTGGTGGGCAATTCGAGGATTTGGGTCCGAATCTCGACGGAACCAAAATAGGACTCGTGGTTCCTTCGTACATGAACATCTCGTCCATTGAGGATCTCCAATAAGGAAGGGAGGCGCTGCTATGAAGCATTATCTCGTAATGGGCAAGGGGGAAGCTTTCACTTCTTTTGTCCAGACACTAAGCTGTGACAGTTTGCCTGCTTTTTGGGGAAGGAATCCCGGTGCCTTTTCATTGACAGCGGGGCCTTGCGACAAGACGATTCAGCGTTTTTTGCCCATCTCATTTGACGAGTGCTACCGCGATCAGGAATCCTTGCTGCTCTACCATTCCGTCTACATCTTTCCCGATGACTGGGCGGAGGGACGCGACTTCATTACACTGTTCAAGCAGCTTGGCACCTGCCGGATTTTTGTGATGACGCAGGAACATCGGAACGCGATGTTATACAAGGCGCTCGGGGCGAATCACGTCATTGTGAGCCAGCCCGGGTATAAAGGCTACGGCTGGTTGGCCGAACAGATGAGTGGGTAAGAGAGGAATAGAAAAGGCTCCGCCTGCAAATGAAGGCGGAGCCGCGCTTTGTAAAATTAGCCCAATATTTTTTCGAGGTCCTTGTCCAATACATAAACCTCGATCCGTTCACCCATTTTCGTGCTGATATCACTATGGCTGGATAGTACCTTGCAGCTTGTCAGCTTTTCTACGATTTCTTCCGATTCTTCGCTGTACATCTCACGGAGAACCTCGCGCATTTCTTTGACGATGCGGCGACCTTTATCGTGACTGGACAGATGCTTTTCTTCGACGGTGAGAACACCTTTAAATCTGACGATGACCATATCACCGACGATGTAGGTCTTCGCTTCCTGTGGACCTCGTCCAATCAGATCGCGCTGAAATTTTATGAATGCTTCGCTGATTTCGGCTTCCAGCTTTTTTTTGTTAGAGATGGCCAAACGCCATACCTCCCATAATTTATCATTGTGCCTAATATTACTCAGCCGTCTTGGGGCTGTCAACCTACGAAAAAAGAGGGGGGAGACATTCCTGTGGTGATCGTCTCCATTTTTGCTGTTGGTATTTTTCTCTATTTGATCTATGCGTTATTGCATGTGGAGGAGCTATGAAACAATTGATAGGAAAGGCTCTACTTGATAGTTTTCGCAAGCTGAACCCGTTGGTCATGAAATCGAATCCCGTGCTGTTTGTCGTAGAGCTCGGGACGGTTCTGATTTTGCTGATGCTGTTGTTTCCGAAGTATTTTGGTACGGAGGATCAGGTAGGGTGGAATACAGTCGTTTTTTCCGTTTTATTATTCACGGTGTTGTTCGCGAATTTTGCTGAGGCATTGGCAGAAGGACGCGGGAAAGCACAAGCAGATACATTGCGAAGGGCCAAGCGGGATACGGAAGCCAAGCGACTCAAAGCCGATGGCAGTGTGCAGGTTATTTCATCTGGCGAACTGCGTAAAGGTGATCACGTCTTGGTCGAAACAGGAGATATCATCCCAGGAGATGGTGACATTATCGATGGCTTGGCCTCCATTGATGAATCTGCGATCACGGGCGAGTCGGCTCCGGTCATCAAAAGGGCGGGCAGCGACCAGACGTCTGTAACGGGCGGGACACGTGTCATTAGTGACTCTATTATCGTGAAAATTACGACGAACCCCGGGGACTCTTTTTTGGATCGGATGATTATGCTCATTGAAGGGGCCAAGCGTCAAAAAGCACCGAATGAAATTGCCTTGAATACAGTTCTTATCGTCTTTACGCTTATTTTTTTGATTGTCGTCGTCACCCTGGTTCCGATTGCTTCGTATGTGGGTATCGAGCTGGATATCTCCGTCTTGGTCGTTTTGCTCGTTTGTCTCATTCCGACCACGATTGGCGGCTTGTTATCGGCCATTGGCATTGCGGGGATGGATCGTGTCACCCGCTTTGGTGTCATCGCGATGTCGGGTAAGGCAGTAGAAGCGGCTGGTGATGTCAACACGATCATTTTGGACAAGACAGGCACGATCACGTATGGTAACCGACTGGCGGCAGAATTCGTTCCTGTAGCAGGAGTCGACCAGAGGGAGCTGATGGAAGTCGCAGTGCTCACTTCGCTGTTCGATGATACGCCAGAGGGAAGCTCCGTCATGATGCTCGCCCAAGCAAATCAGGTTGTCTGCGATGTCAAAGCGTACGAAGGAGAGATTATCCCGTTTACTGCTGAGGAGCGCATGAGCGGTTTGAATTACAAAGGCGTCCACTATCGAAAAGGAGCAGTTAGCGCCATTAGTGCCTATGTCAGGGAGCGGGGGGGCATGGTGCCACCAGATCTTGAAGAAAAAAGCGCGCGAATCTCGCTGCAAGGTGGTACTCCACTCGCTGTATGCAAGGACAGTCAGGTTCTTGGCCTGATTTACTTGAAGGATACGGTGAAGCCCGGGATTCGTGAGCGTTTTGAAGAATTGCGGAAAATGGGCATTAGGACCGTCATGTGCACAGGCGACAATCCACTGACAGCGGCCACCATCGCCAAAGAAGCTGGGGTCGACGATTTTATCGCCGAGAGCAAGCCCGAGGACAAAATCAGAATCGTCCGGGAAGAGCAGGCACAAGGGAAAATGGTTGCGATGACCGGAGATGGCACGAATGATGCGCCAGCGCTGGCCCAAGCCGATGTAGGCATCGCGATGAACAGCGGGACAACGGCTGCGAAGGAAGCGGCCAACATGGTCGATCTCGATTCAGACCCGACGAAGATTTTGCAGGTCATTTCCATCGGGAAGCAGCTTCTCATGACCCGCGGCGCATTGACGACCTTTAGTATCGCGAACGACTTTTCCAAGTATTTTGCGATCATCCCTGCGATGCTGGTCGAGCAAGTACCCGAGATGCAGCTTTTGAACATCATGAACCTGCAGTCTCCGTCCAGTGCTGTTCTATCCGCACTTTTATTCAATGCGATTATTATCCCACTCTTAATCCCGCTGGCATTGCGGGGAGTGCGCTATGTGCCCATGAATGCGAACCAGCTTCTCGTCCGGAACTTGTTGATTTACGGCGTAGGAGGAATCATTTTTCCGTTCATCGGAATCAAGCTGATTGATATGGGACTGCAACTGTTCTGGTAACCAAACAGCTATGAATGACATACGGAGGTGTACTCACGTGAACGTATCGTTGCGTTCCAAAATCATGTGCGGCTTTGTCGCTACGGCCCTGCTAATCGGAGTGCTGGGGCAGCTCTATTACACAAAGCTGGTTGAAATCAATGCGCGCTATGATGCCAGTTTGGGACTTGGAGAAGAAGCAATCAGGCAAGTAGAAAAGAGTGTGCTTGAGGAGCTTTCCTACATTTATGTGACGAGTGTTGGGATGTTTGTTTTGATCATCGGATTGGGCTGGATCATCTCTGGAAAAATTAGCCGATCCATTCGTGTCATTGCCGATGCGACAGAAACAATGGCAGCAGGAGATTTGACAGGAGCAGAGATTCAGATCGCCACGCAGGATGAGGTGGGGCAGGTAGCCCAAGCGATTAACCAGATGGCGCGGAATTTACGCAATTTGATCGGGCAAATCAGTACGGGAGCGGATCATGTTGCGAATGCTTCTGAGGAGCTGGCGACGAATGCCTTGCAAGCAACGGAAAACAGCCGATCGGTTGTCGCAGCGATGCTAGAGCTGGTGGATGGCGCTGGGGAGCAAATGAAAGGCTCCGATCAAACCGTCGATTCGATGGAACACGTAGAAGAAGCTGTGAAACAAATGGAGGAGTACGCGCAGCATGTCTTCGGATCAGCCAAAAGTGCCTCTGCGGCGGCCGAAACAGGAATGGAAGTCATCTCAAACACCGTGCAGCAGATGGCAGACATTGCGGCTGCTTTTACCACAACAGAGAAAGCTGTGATGCAGCTGGGCACGCGATCAAGGGAGATTGAAGCGTGTGTGGCTATCATTAAGGCGATGGCGAATCAGACAAATCTTTTGGCGATCAATGCTGCGATTGAAGCGGCACGAGCGGGAGCGTCAGGCAAAGGCTTCGCCGTCGTAGCCGGTGAGGTGAGAAAGCTCGCAGATCAATCCAGGCAAGCGGCGGAGCAGATCGCTGACATGCTCGAACAGATGCGACAGGACGTTGCCCGGGCAGTAGGGTCTATCGAAGGAGGAAATACAGAGGTCGCTTCTGGCGTGACGGTCGTAAAGGAAGCAGGGGATGCGTTTGCAAAAATTAGTCTGGCGGTCCAGCAAGTATCCATGCACATGAACCAAGTCGCGACAGGTCTGGATCATACCGCGGGCAAAACGGTGACAGTGACAGCCCAAATGGGTCAGCTTGCACATATCGCGAAGGCGGCGTCTGAGCGGGCTGATCAAGTGGCACAAGCGGCCTATCAGCAAAACAGTGCGGTGGAGGCGTTTCGTGAGTGCCTTGATTCACTCAGCAAGCTGGCTCACCAGCAAAAAAGTTTGATTCGCAGATTCAAGACATAGGTGATGGGTATGGGACTATGGCTAGAGCAGCAACGGATCGAGAGGCAAAAACAAACGGCGCTAAAGCTGGCTGCTGCGGTTGCCGCGCTCGTGCTTGTCATCGTCTTGTTGCTGCTCTTCTTGACGGAGGAAACGCGAGGAGGTGTATGGCTGGCTGGGTTAGTGCCTATCTTGATCATCACGGCTATCTGCTATCGCATGGCTCTGAGGTACGCCTGTGATACGCATCAGCTGGAACAAACGTATTGGGAGAACGAGGAAAGGAAGATTCACTCGATATTGGAGAGCATCAAAGACGGTTATTACGAATTGGACGAGCGAGGTCGGTTTCTCGCTGTGAATCCTGCACTCTCTGAAATACTTGGAGCACCTGCGCATGAGTTGCTGGGAGCAAGCTATCAGGAGTATGTGGGCAAGCAAGATGCCCTGAAGCTAAAGCACGCGTTTCGGTGGGTGTCGCATACCGGGACGCCTGTCCAGCAAATTGACTGGGCGTTTGTCCAGCGTGACGGTCAGAGGCGCTTAGTGGAGGGCTCCATTGTGAAAATTAGTGAAAAATCGGGCGGTGTCACCGGGCTGCGCGGGATTATCCGCGACGTGACGGATCGCAGGCAGGCAGAGCAGACAATCAATCACATGGCGTACCACGATGCGTTGACTGATCTCCCGAACCGTCGACTTTTCGAGGCGGAGCTGACGATTGCGCTATCCCAGGCGAAGCAGCAAGGACAGATGATGGCAATCCTGTTTTTTGATTTGGATCGTTTTAAATACATCAACGACTCCTTGGGGCATTATTTCGGGGACTGCTTGCTCCAGTCGCTCTCTCATCGATTAAAGGAAAATGTCGGATCGGCAGGCATATTGGCTCGCATGGGCGGAGATGAGTTTACGATGATCTTCCCTGCAATTTCTGACGAGACAGAGGTGATTGCGTTGGCAGATCGGATCATTGCGTCCTTGCAATCGCCGCTTCAGGTGGAGGATCGGGAATGCATTGTCACGACAAGTATCGGGATCAGTATTTTCCCGAGAGATGGAGAGGATACGCAAACCCTCATGAAGCATGCAGATGCCGCCATGTACAGTGCCAAAGAAAAGGGCAGGAATCGGTACAACCTGTACTCGTCTACGATGAGCCTTCATGCGGCGGAACGGCTGGCAGTCGAGCAGGAGCTGCGCAAGGCGTTGGAGCGCAATGAGTTTAGACTACATTATCAGCCGCAGCTCGATTGCAAAACAAATCAGGTGGTCGGGGTGGAGGCACTGCTCAGGTGGCGGCATCCTGAATGGGGTATGGTCTCGCCAGCCGAATTTATCCCCTTGGCGGAAGAGACTGGCTTGATTGTGCCCATTGGGGAATGGGTGCTTCGAACGGCTTGTCAGCAAAACAAAGCATGGGCAGAAGCAGGCTATCCTTCCCTGCGCATAGCGGTGAATCTATCAGCCCGCCAATTTCAGCAGGAGAATTTGGTTGGCATGATCAAACAGGTGCTCCAAGAAACGCAGATGCAACCGCAATTTCTGGAGCTAGAGATTACAGAAAGTGCCGTCATGCAAAACGCCACGCGGTTCATTGGAATCCTGCATGAGCTGAAAAATCTGGGGATATGGCTGTCCATCGACGATTTTGGGACAGGCTACTCCTCGCTAAGCTACTTGCGCGATTTTCCCATTAACCGCTTAAAGATCGATCGGTCGTTTGTGAATGATATTACAGAAAACGAAGATGCCGTCATCGCCAAGTCGATCATTGCCATGGCGCACAGCTTGCAAATGAACGTACTGGCGGAGGGGGTGGAAAACGAAGTTCAGCTAACCTTTTTGCGTGAGCAGCAGTGTGATGAAATGCAGGGCTACTACTGTAGTAAGCCATTACCTGCGGAGCAATTGGAAGAATGGATGCAACAATCAGGCACGACTGCTCTTGCAGTATGGGGAAAATAAATGAAAAAAGGAGAGAAACGATGAAATATCATGATCGGATGAGGCCTGATAGGTTTAAATCGCTTACACGGATAAAGAACGCAAAAATCGTGTGAAAAAGACTGAAATAGGACATTAACATCCGATTATGCCGGACGTATAATGAGACTCGTAACCAACAATTGCAAATATGGCCAAATCCCGAGGCACTCGGGAACGGAGGACCCAATCAGTAGGGGTTAATCCCACGCATGAATCGTGGGAGGGATGAGAAACTCTTTCGCCATCCTACCCGTCAGCTAACTTCGTCGGCTAAAGCGAGGGAGGTCTAAAGACCGCCTGTTTGAGGAGGCCTTTTTGTTATCCATTGAGGGACGACAAGGGTTGACTCGAAACGTAATGCAGGTCTTTTCGTTTTGCTCAAAAACGGTCAATGACCGTTGTTACTTACAAGTAAATAACTGTTTTCGGAAAAAGGAAACGGGAGACAAAACGCAAAGAAGGCAACTTCAAGTCGGCTGGGCGTTAGGTAGACCAATGAGTACTTTTTCTCCGATACAAAGGATCGTATTATTTGCCGCGGGATGCGGGCGACTTCGTTCGTCTGTCCATCTTCAGTTCGGTCAAATGCGGCGGTCTTTCGGGGAAATCGTAAGCATTGGTCTATTTTTTTCCCAAATGGCAGGTCTTTTCAAAAAAGGAAGCCTGTGCAGGGGGAAGCGAGAGAGACGAGTCGGCCAGACTTCACGGAATAGTTAGTACGGCAAAAAAGGAGGGACATTGCATGGACGTGGTTTCCATACTGCTCTTGGCGCTTTCATTCGGTGTATTTTTTGCACTCATCAAGTTTTGTGACGCCGTGGTAAGAGAACAGGGAGGGAAAGAGAAATGATCTGGTTGCTGCTGATTGTGGCAGGGCTTGCGATGTACCTGTGCCACGCATTGATTTACCCGGAAAAATACTAGGGGTTAGAATCATTCGTCTATTTGGAACCATTTTTTAGAGGGAGTAGGAGGAACTGTCGTGGACTTTTTACAAATAGCGTTGGTTTTGGTGGTGCTTTTCGTGCTCGCCATACCGATGGGAAAATATTTGGCACGCTCCTTTTCGCTGGAGACGACCCGATTGGACCGTGTTTTTGGCGGGGTGGAAAAAGCGATATACAAGCTGTCTGGCATTCGTGTAGCAGATATGACCTGGAAGCAGTACGCAATGGCTGTTCTGGTCAGCAACATTTCGATGGTAGCCATTGCCTATCTCTTGCTTCGTTTGCAAGGGATGCTGCCGGGAAACCCAAGTGGAATTACGGCAATGGAGCCGTTGCTTTCCTTTAACACGGCCATTAGCTTTTTGACGAATACGAATCTTCAGCATTACAGCGGGGAGAGCGGATTGTCGTACCTGTCGCAAATGCTGGTCATTATTTACCTGATGTTTACGACGCCAGCAACAGGGATCGCGGTCGTGATGGCCTTCATGCGCGGGCTGACAGGGCAGCACAGCATCGGTAACTACTACGTAGACCTAGTACGTGCTCATACACGTGTGTTGATTCCGCTGGCGATTGTCGTGACATTGCTCTTGGTGTCCCAAGGCGTGCCGCAGACGATGGAGCCGACGGCAACAGCGACAACTATTAGCGGAACGGAGCAACAAATCGCTCGCGGTCCGGTCGCTTCACTCGTATCCATTAAGCATTTAGGAACAAACGGAGGCGGATTCTTCGGGGTAAACTCCGCGCATCCATTTGAAAACCCGACACCGCTAACAAACGTGATCGAAATTATGTCGATGTTTTTGATCCCAGCGTCACTGCCATTCACATTCGGCTTCATGGCGAAGAGCCGCAAGCAAGGCTGGGTTATTTTTGGAGCGATGTTCGCGATGTTCCTGGCGTTTCTGGTCACGGCGTATGCCAATGAAGTAAACGGTAACCCGGCGCTGGAACGGGCTGGCCTGTCACAAGTAATGGGCAGCATGGAAGGAAAAGAAGTCCGTTTTGGTATCGCACAAAGCGCCTTGTTCACTGCCGTGACAACAGCGGCAACGACAGGAACCGTGAACAACATGCACGATACACTGACGCCACTTGGCGGTTTGGTTCCGCTCGGTGAAATGATGCTCAACTGCGTATTCGGCGGAGATGGCGTCGGAACGATTAACATTTTGATGTATGCGATTTTGGCTGTATTCTTGGCGGGCTTGATGGTAGGGCGTACGCCTGAATTCCTCGGCCGCAAGATCGAAGGTAAAGAGATGAAGCTGATCGCCATCGCGATTCTCGTTCATCCCCTGATCATTTTGGCGCCAACCGCTATTGCATTGGCGACAGAAATGGGATCATCCGCAGTGTCGAACCCAGGCTTCCACGGCATTTCACAAGTGCTGTACGAGTACACTTCTTCGGCAGCCAACAACGGTTCCGGTTTTGAAGGATTGGGCGACAACACACCTTTCTGGAACATTTCTACGGGACTCGTCATGCTGTTCGGTCGATATGTTTCGATCATTACGATGCTGGCGGTAGCAGGCTCCTTGCTCGCAAAAACGCCGGTACCAGAAACGATGGGTACACTGCGCACAGACAATAGTGTATTCACGGTGATTTTGATTGCGACTGTGGTAATCGTAGGCGCACTGACATTCCTGCCTGTGCTTGCTCTTGGCCCAATCGCCGAGTGGCTCACGATCCGTTAATTAGAGGAAGTTCAAAAAGTCGACTTTTGATCACGATGTAATCGTGAAAGCAAATTCGGCATCGAAAGTAGCGTTCACCTTCGAAGTCCGGTGCTCATGTAGGTCCCCTACACTCCGCTCCTCCTTCTTCAGGTTCTCGCCACTTTCTCGGTGCTGAAAAGCCGACTTTTTGAACAAATATCCATACTAGAGGCAAAGGAGTAATTTTCCATGAGTAGAACGCGCACGGTTGCGCTTCCTAAAGATTTGTACCAGCGGGCCTTTGTCGAGTCTTTCAAAAAATTGGACCCGCGTGTGATGATGAAAAATCCTGTCATGTTCGTGGTAGAGATCGGATTCTTCATTACGCTCCTCTTGACGTTTGCACCCAATTTGTTTGGGGGGGCTTCGGACCCGTTTTTCAACGGCGTTGTCAGCTTTATCCTGTTCGTGACGATTTTGTTCGCCAACTTCGCAGAAGCCTTGGCAGAAGGTCGTGGCAAAGCACAGGCAGAGAGCTTGAAAAAAACGAAGCAGGACACGCAAGCAAAAAAAGTGGGGAAAGATGGACGCATTCAAGTCGTCAGTTCCACAGAACTGCGAAAAGGCGATCTGGTCATAGTGGAAGCAGGCGAGCTGATTCCATCCGACGGGGAAATCGTCGAGGGTGTCGCCTCTGTGGACGAATCTGCGATTACGGGTGAATCTGCTCCGGTCATTAAAGAAGCAGGTGGCGATTTCAGCTCCGTCACGGGAGGTACACGTGTCGTCAGTGACCGCATCCGCGTCCGCGTGACGACGGATCCCGGCGAATCGTTTTTGGATCGCATGATTTCGTTGGTAGAGGGCGCGAAGAGACAGAAGACCCCGAATGAAATCGCGTTGAATACGCTGTTGGTTAGCTTGACGTTGATTTTCCTGATCGTCTGCACGACCTTGCAGCCTATTGCGAACTATGTGAATGCAGCCATTCCAGTTGCGACACTGATTGCGTTGCTCGTTTGCTTGATTCCGACCACGATTGGCGGACTCTTGTCAGCGATTGGGATTGCGGGTATGGACCGGGTCACACAGTTTAACGTCATCGCCATGTCTGGTAAAGCCGTAGAGGCATCCGGTGACATCAACACGATTATTTTAGATAAAACGGGAACGATCACGCATGGTAACCGGATGGCTGCTGAGTTTGTCACTGTAGGCGACAGCAAAAGCACAGAATTGAACCGTGTAGCTGCACAAAGCTCCATCCATGACGAAACACCGGAAGGACGCTCTGTTGTAGAGCTGGCGAAAAAACAAGGTCTGGCACCGGCTGAACTGGTATTGCCTGGTTCCGAGGGTGTGGAGTTCCGCGCTGAAACAAGAATGAGCGGGACGAATCTAGCAAGCGGCGTCCTCATTCGCAAAGGGGCAGTCGATGCCATCAAAAAATATGTAACAGAGCAAGGGGGCAACATCCCTGCTGACTTGGATGAAAAAGCAAACCGGATTGCGACGGCGGGCGGCACGCCATTGGCTGTAGCAGAAGGCAATACGATTCTCGGATTGATTTACTTGAAAGATACCGTAAAGCCAGGCATGCGCGAACGCTTTGAAGAGCTGCGCCGCATGGGAATTCGTACAGTCATGTGCACGGGGGATAACCCGCTGACAGCAGCGACGATTGCCCGCGAAGCAGGTGTGGACGATTTCGTAGCCGAAGCCAAGCCGGAAGATAAGATTGCACTGATCCGCAAAGAACAAGCGGCAGGCAAACTGGTCGCCATGACAGGTGACGGTACGAATGACGCGCCAGCTCTCGCACAAGCCGATGTCGGTTTGGCGATGAACACGGGTACGGTAGCAGCGAAGGAAGCAGCGAACATGGTCGATCTGGATTCTGACCCGACTAAGATCATCGAGGTTGTGGCGATTGGCAAGCAGCTTTTGATGACACGCGGTGCATTGACGACGTTCAGTATCGCCAATGACGTAGCGAAATACTTCGCGATCATTCCTGCGATGTTCATGCTGGCGATCCCACAAATGAGTGCGCTCAACATCATGGGTCTGGCTACACCGCAAAGTGCGATTCTGTCCGCGTTGATCTTCAATGCGATCATCATCCCGATCCTGATTCCGTTGGCGATGAAAGGCGTGAAATACACGCCAATGAGCGCGACAAAGCTGCTTAGCCGCAACCTGGTGATCTATGGCTTGGGAGGAATTATCGTTCCGTTCGTGGGCATCAAGCTGATTGACTTGATTTTGGTTGGATTGAATCTGGTGTAACTCATATTGAAAAAAGAAAGCTCAGGTGAACCGATATGATATTGAAAAATTTGCGTCTCAGCCTCGTTTTGCTGCTGATTTGCGGCATTGCCTACCCGCTGGCGATGACAGGGGTTGCACAGGTTATCATGCCTGCGCAAGCAAGTGGTAGTCTCATCACCGATGCGAGCGGCAAGGTGGTCGGCTCCGAGCTGATTGGGCAGACCTTCACCGATCCGAAGTACTTCTGGGGACGCATTTCTTCTATTGATAATAATGCGGCAGGCTCTGGCTCGAACAACTACGCGCCATCCAACCCGGCTCTGATCGAACGTACGCAAAAGGATATCGCCGCATTTCTAGCAGCGAATCCTGGCGTGAAGCAGGAAGACATCCCGGCTGATTTGCTGACCAATTCCGCTTCCGGTTTGGACCCGCATATCTCGCCAAAAGCTGCCCAGATACAAGTAGCGCGTGTAGCCAAGGCGCGCAATCTCGAACCGGTACAACTACAGGCACTGATTGAAGCCAATACAGACGGAAGAAGCTTGGGTGTTTTCGGGGAGCCGCGTGTCAATGTGGTGAAGCTGAATTTGGCCTTGGACGAATTGAAGAAGTAAAGATAGAAGGAGGGCTGCGAGATGGTAGAGCAGTTTCGGCGAAAGTCCCCGGAGGAAATCTTGCAGTCCATCTCCAGAATGCACCGGGGCAGGCTGAAAATCATTCTGGGGGCAGTCAGTGGTTCAGGGAAAACCTATCATCTGTTAATGGAAGGGCAGACGCTTAAGAAAAAAGGGATTGATGTGGTTGTAGCTGGCTCAGGTGAGTCCACTCATCCCAAGCTGGCGCAAAAGCGGGAGGGCTTGGAGCAAATCCAGCCAATCATCTGGTATTCTCTCGGGGAAGCGAGACATGATCTGGACGTTGCAGCGATTATCGAACGAGATCCGGAAGTCGTGCTCGTAGACGGTTTGGCTCATCGCAATCGTCCAGATGCCCCGCGACCAACCAGCTTGGACGATGTTCAGTATTTGCTGAACCACAATATAAGTGTGATTGCGACGGTCAACATTTACGAGTTGGCCGGGATGAAAGAGATGGCAGAGCGACTGACGAAGGCAGAAGTGCGGATCGACCAGTGTGTCCCAGAAGATACGCTTGCCATGGCAGACGAGGTGAAGCTGCTTGACGTCACGCCAGAAGCCATCCTGAAACGGCTGCAAGAAGACGATCGCAACCCGACTCGAACCAAGCATCCGTTGTTTCGCAGAGACAATCTGCATATGCTGCGGGAACTCGCGCTGCGTTTTGTTGCTACGGGCGTAAACGAGGATTTGGAGGATTATCGGGAGAAGCACGGCATGGTGGGGGCTTCAGGAGCCACAGAGAAGGTGCTGGTTTCTGCCCAGTATCATTGGAACGGCTCGATATTGGTTCGGCGCGGACAACAGGTTGCCAAGAGACTCGGCGGAGAGCTCTTGGTCGTCTGTTTTCTCCCTTTATCTAAGAAGTTGACGAAGGAAGAAGCGACTTTTAAGAGATCCATCGGAAAGCTCGTGGACAAAGTCGGAGGTACCTTTGAAGAGCAGATGCTTGCACGTGAAAAAGACGTAGCAAACGAGCTCGTCGCCTATGCGATGGAGAATAATGTGACCCGAATCGTCATGGGGCAGTCCAAGCGTACGCGCTGGGAAGAGATATGGTATGGCTCCATCGTTCATAAGATTCTTCGGCAAACGAAAAATATCGATATCTTGATCGTGGCAGATCGTTCTGAGCGGGACGGTGAGCGCGTCATGCCGACCAAGCGAGAACAAGCGGTAACGGCCAATCCGTACCGACGCCTCTCCGATGAGGAGATGCAGGAGGAAATCGGGAAAATCAAGCGTGGGACGCTAAAAGTATATGTAGGAGCCGCACCTGGTGTCGGCAAGACGTACACAATGCTGAGAGAAGGAAACGAGCTCGCCGAAAATGGCATTGACGTGGTGATTGGGCTTTTGGAAACGCATGGACGAAAAGAAACCATTGAGCAGGTAGGGGGACTTCCTCTTATCCCGCGCAAGCGCATTCCATACAAAAATGTGACGCTCGAAGAAATGGACACGGACGAAATTATTCGGCGAAATCCGGAGGTCGTATTGGTAGATGAGCTGGCACATACGAATGTGCCGGGGAGTGCCTATGAGAAGCGATACCACGATGTCGAGAAGATTTTGGCTGCGGGTATTTCCGTCATATCCACGATGAATATTCAGCACCTCGAGAGCTTGAACGACAGCGTCGAGCAAATCACGGGAATCCGCGTGCGAGAGACGGTGCCGGACCATATTCTGCATCAGGCAGATGAGGTAGAGCTGATTGATATTTCACCGAAAGCACTGCGTCAGCGGATGCGGGAGGGCAATATTTACGCGATGGAAAAGGTGGAGCAGTCGCTGACCAACTTTTTCAAAACAGGGAATTTGATCGCATTAAGAGAGCTGGCCTTGCGTGAAGTGGCTGACGATGTCGATGAACGCTTGGAGGCGTGGGAGCGACGAACGTTGCGCGGGCCTTGGCGGCAGCAGGAAGTCATTTTTGTCTGTGTGAATTTGCGCGCAGACAGTGAACGATTGATTCGCCGAGGGTTCCGCATTGCCTATCGGCTGAAGGCGTCCTGGGATGTCGCTTACGTGCAGGATCATCCGTCGCTGACAGAAGAGGAAGAGACACAGCTGGCGAAGCTGAAAGCACTAACAGAGCGGCTCGGAGGTCGTTTCGAACGATACGAAGCCCCTTCCCGACGTAAGGTTTTCACCAAGCTGGTCTTGCATATGAACGAAAAAGGAACGACACAGGTCGTCATCGGGCAGTCGGCGCGGACTCGCTGGAAAGAAATTCTCGAGGGTTCGGTCATCCAGCGATTATTGCGGGAGGTCCGACACATGGATGTGCTGGTCGTGGCCGATCACGCACCCGATATGATGTGAGGGAGGTTAATGATGGGCACAGAAAAAGAAGGGCAATGGGACCAAAGCGTGGCAGACGCCTATAGCCGTTTGGAGTGCCTGATACTAGAGTCAACTAGGGAGGCAGATTTGTTTTCCAGGCTGATACGGGTCTACCTGGAGGAAGAAGAGGTGCGCATACGGCAAAAACTAAAGCGCAAATCCTCACAGCGAATCTCTCGCGTCATGCATGAGCGGGTGGGTGAGTTTTTGTCTGGGCAATTAGCCGGGCTTTCGTTTCAAGTGATTGACGGTCTGTTGTTTATGAAAAAAGACGAACAACTGGTAGGAGCACTCAAATGCATCCCTGATCTCGGCAGCTACGATACGCCGTCTTGGAATGCGACACTTGCCCGTTTTGCCAAACAGTATCAGAAGCGATTCAAGCTGGCGCCAGAGAAGCTGTTGTTCGTTGTCTGCTCGCTCGCAAAAAGCTTGGATGCAGCCCATGCCAAGGCGTTGACCGGAATTGACGTGTGGTGTGGCGCGGCACTAACCACTCCAGCCTATCGGGATGCGTTGCAAGTGTATGTCAACAAATATGTAGAAGTCATGGACGCACTCCCGCAACCTGTAAACCAAGTGTATTTCTTAAGTGCAGATGTCCATCCGAATGCGCTTGCTTGCCAATTGCTACGCGGGGAAAAAGCATCCATGCCAGATCGTTGGTTACAGCCGTCTGTCAGTGATCTCATCCAATTATTGCAAACGAAGCTGTGATATACTTTTAGGGATGTTCATACGATGAATTTCCTTGGGAGGGACTGTTTATAAACGTAAAAGTAGCTGGTATCCCGCATTTCACAGGAGCATATGTCTCTGGTACAGAATTAGCTCCGGACGCGCTTCGTACAGCAGGATTGATCGAGCAGTTGCAGCAGCGTGGCTTGGATGTGCAGGATGTAGGTAATCTGCATCTTCCCGATGATTTGCCGCGCCATAATATTCCACCGGTTCGTAATTGGCCGGCTCCTCGTATGCTTTGGGATGTGCTGCAAAAGGACGCGCAAGAGTGGCTCGATACAGACGACTTTGTCTTGATGCTCGGCGGCGATTGCAGTTTGGTCGTTGCAACGGCGCAGGCTCATCGGGCTATTCATCAAGAGAAAGCGTATCTGCTGGTGCTTGACGGTCATCTGGATGCAGTAGTGCCATCGGCTTCCCGCTGTATTGGGGCGGCAGGAATGGGATTGTGGTTTTTGCTTCAGGATCACGGACAATGGATCGAACCAAGCGGCTGGGATGCAGAGCGAATCCGCCTTGTCGGCTGTCAGCAGATGCCTGGAGAGACATTTGGCGTAGAGGTCATGACCTTGGCCCAGCTCAATGAAGGAAGCATCGTGGAACGAGTTTCTCATCTGCTCCAATCGATTCCGCCTGATGCGAAAATCCTCGTTCATTTCGACGTAGATATCATGCACAAAGACGCGATGGCGGCTGCCTATTCGCCAAGTGAGATTGGATTGTCCCTGTCGGAAGTGGAGGCATTGCTGGCAACTGTCTTACGAGATTCACGCGTGACAAGTATGGAAGTAACGGAATTCTCAGGGGCAAGGGATACCACAGGCGAGTATGCGCGGAGACTGGTAGAGTTGCTCGTCCGGGTACTAGCTGCACGTGTTTAAAGTACTCCCATCCATGAAATAAATTCGATAGCAAGTGAGCTCGGTAATCCTGATTCGTTCAGGCTGTCGGGCTCTTTTTTTGCGTGCTCCTCGTGAACCGAACGATTGTTTCTCGTGAATATAGAGTGAATCTAGGAAAACAAGGAGTGGAGCAGTTATGAAAAAGATGGCATTAAGTGTGGCAGCATTGGCAGTCGTTGTATCAACGGGAATCCTCGTGTCCCCGGCGCTTTTCACAAATAGTCAGGCAACAGTGGTGAATGCAGCACCGTCTGTGAATACTAGCTTGTTTGTCTCGCAAAAGGCTGGAGATCCTGGAATTTTGCAAGCCGCTCAAAATGGATTTGCCCAGCCGCTTGATCTGAAAGTGACCGATCAAGGCTTTACCTTGGAAGCAAAAGAGGTTCTAGCAGACCCGCTGCGCATCAGTATCATCGCCGGGGTAAAAGACAAAGACGGCAAGACAACAGATGTGTATTGGGATAATTTCCACGCCCCCACCCATGAATATCAAGAAATCACGATCAAGGATAAAGCGGGCAAGGTTTTACATAGCTCATCCCCTAATCAAGTGTCGTGGAAAACAAACCAGATAGGAAATTACATCCTGTTTGAACATGAGCTCAGAAGCTATTTTGACGATGGGAACAAGCTGCCGAACGAGCTGGTCGTAGAGTTCCACATGAAAAAGATGGGCAGTACCAAAGGCAACTGGCAGCTGTCGGTACCCGTGAACTTGAAAAAAGCAAAGGCTGCGACGAAAACAGTGGCTGTCAATCAGTCCTATACCTCTGCCCAAGGATTTCAGTTCGATTTGCGAGAGATTACCTTTGCACCGAGTGGAACAGAAGTGGTGATTGATTCGAATAACAAGGACTTCAGCTATCAGCTTGTCAATGAAAAGGGAGTCGTCCTTGGCGCATGGGACTCTGCAGTTGCTATCCATGATGAGAGCATTCAGAAAAACGTAATCAATACGATGAAATGGCGCGAGTCTGCTCCAGTGGAAAAAGGGCTGCGACAATTTCATTACTTCCACGACCTGAAAGAATCGAATGGTCTAACCTTTAAGCTGCAAGCTGTTTATACAGAGGAAGAGCCAGGATTCAGCGTAAAACTGGACCCTGCCAGTGTGGGAGCAAAACCAGTTACGGCAGAAAAGAATGGGACTCGCTTCACGTTTCACAAGGTATCTAAGGGAAGCAGAGAGGATCGCCACAACATCGAGTTTGAGGGGACGCTAGCGGAAGGAGTTGTGGGGATCTTCCCGTTTGATACATGGTACGTGACGGACGAAAAGGGCAAAAAGTACAGTGCGGTATACCATGTCGAGGAATCCGCCAATCAAAATGGAAGGATGAAAGTAAGCGGGAATTTGGAAATCGAGGAGATGAAATCCTTGCCGAAGCAAATGACGATCACCTTTGACAGTATGTTGAAGGAGCATCGCGATGTGAACGTTGAAGTACCTCTTTTGACAGGAAAATAAGATTTTTTTAAAAAGAGGAGAAAGGATTTTCCAGCAAATTCGTATTAGTGGTGAATCACCCAAAACGGAAGCTGCGCAGCATTCCCCAAAGGCTGATCGGTTATAGATGGAGGAGTAGTAAAAATGCCGGACGATCGGGAATTGATCGAGCAAATCCAGGCTGGCCATCATCAGTTGTACAGTCAGATTATCGACAGGTACAAGGGTAAGATCGTTACTTACTTGTACAAAATGATCGGTAACATGCCGGATGCACAGGATTTGGCTCAAGACGTGTTTACCAAAACCTTTTACCAATTGAAAGACTATCGGCCTGAGCACAAGTTTTCTTCATGGCTGTATCGAATCGCGAGCAATCACTGTCTCGATGAAATGAGAAGACGCAAAAGGACAGAGCAGACGGCAATCGTGGAGGAACAGATCATTGATCCAGAGACACCAGAGACCGCCCTGTTAAAAAAGGAACGGGACGCCCATCTGGAACGAAGTATCATGCAACTGGATGAGGAGTATCGCGAGGTATTTGTCCTGCACTACTTACAGCGTCTGTCGTATCGGGAAATCAGCAAGCGATTGTCTCTTACGGAGAGCGCTGTTCAAATGCGCTTGTTCCGTGCCCGTAAAGAGCTGAAGAAAAGCCTGACGAAAACAATGGGAGGGGGAGATGTTTATGACATGCTTCATGTTTAATCAATGGAAGCTCTATGAAAATGGCGAGCTCTCCCCTTCCGAAAGCAAAGGATTAGAGCAGCACGCAGAACAATGCCCACAATGCCAAAGAAAGCTGCAAGAGTGGGTAGATCACATGCTGGAAGAGGAATTTTCCACCTATCCGGAAGTTCCTGTACCCGATACGTTTACGAACGAGGTCATGAGTAAACTGTTCGAAGCGATTCCCACACGTACGGCACGGAAGCACTCCTCCCGAACCAGAAGACAAAGGGGCTGGGATATTGTGAAGAAGACAGGATTGGTAGTAGCAGGACTTACGGCGTTAGTAGTGACAGGAACCGTTGTATCACCGACGTTTGCGAATTATGTGAATAGCTTGTTCCAGATTGAAAAGGATGCGGATAGTGGCATGAAAAATGCCGTCCATAAAGGCCTTGTCCAAAAGCTGGAGCAAAAGGTAACGGATCAAGGAATTACTTTCGAAGCAAAAGAGCTGATGGCTGACTCGATGCGGATTGCGGTCATCTATGATGTGTACGACCAGTCCGGCAAACAGATTGATGAAGAAGACCATATTATGGAGGTTCAATTGATTGATTCAACCGGAAAGGATTGGTTGGAAAAGGTCGGAAAGAGGGATCGAGAAAGTAAGCATGGACAGTTTTTCATCACAGAGCTTCTTTTGAACAATATTTTTGAATCTGTTGAGGCTACTCCGGACCAACTGACTTTACAATTAAAACAGGTAGAGCTCGCAGAAAAACCAGGAAAATGGGCATTGGAAATTCCCATTGATATGAAGAAAGCCAAGGAAGCGACCAAAACAGTTGCTTTCAAGGATACCGTATTTCGATCACCACTGGGACTCAATATTGAAATGAAAAAAGTCGAATTTTCCCCAAGTGCTACGCGGGTCATGCTAGATACAACCATCCCAGAATCAGCTTATGTAGAGAGTCAACGGACAGTGATTCAATACGATAAGGATCATTCGAAAGGCATTAATACCACGCAAAAAAGACGTGAACCTGCTTTTTCGGGAGAGGGTATTGCGTACGAAGTTACCAACGAAAAAGGTGAGGTTGTAGCAGCTTGGGATATGAACTTATTGAATGAAGGACTTAGGGAAGTAAAAAATATACTTCCGGTATCTGGAACTTTCGGCAAAGAAGAAGGCGATGTTATGAAGTGGTGGCATACATTTGCCCCGATACAGGGTGAACAAAAATTAAAGCTTCAGCTCAAAAAAATATACGAGCAAAAACTGGCTTCGTCTAAATTCGATCTGGTTCCAACAGAACGAAACAAGAAAGCAGCCACATTCAAGGATGAGTCAGGCAGTACCTTTACGTTTTCTTCTTTTGCATGGGAGCCCGGTAAAGACGTGGAACCAGGTAAAGCTGTGGTGACAGTAGAGGGTACGTTAGGAAAAGACGTAGTCGAAACCAACTTTTGGTCTGCAAAGGATGAACATGGGAGCTCCTACCAAGCGGACTTGGATGCAGAATACAATAGAGACAAAGACGGACGCGTACACTTTAAAGGCACGTTGGAGATTCCGCGCATGGAGCAACAACCGAAAAATCTCTCTGTATCTTTTACTGAATATACGGTGGAACACGACGTGAATTGGGAAGTACCGATTGAAATCAAATAGATGAAAGACAGACAGGGGAAGAGGGCTGACAGAGGCCTCTTCTTTTTTTATTTGAATAACTGATTCTAGAATTTTTTAAAAGTAGAGAAAGGTTTTCCTATTTATACCGTATTAGCTTATGATTCAACCAAAACGGAAGCTGCGCAGCATTCCCCGCTGGCTTGATCTGTGATAGATGGAGGAGTAGCAAAATGCCGGACGATCAGGAACTAATCGAGCAAATCCTGGCTGGCGATCATGAGCAGTACAGACAAATTGTCGACAGATACAAGGGCAAGATTGTCGGCTATTTGTACAGGATGATCGGCAACATGCAAGACGCACAGGATTTGGCTCAAGACGTGTTTATCAAAACCTTTTATCGTTTGCACGACTATCGGCCTGAGTATAGGTTTTCTTCATGGCTGTATCGAATTGCGAGCAATCATTGTTTCGATGAAATGCGAAAACGCAAACGAACAGAGCAGGTAGAAATCGATGAGGAGCAGCTAATTGACCCAGACACGCCTGAGACGACTTTGTTGAAAAAGGAGCGGGACGCCGAACTGGAGCGCAGCATCATGCTGCTGGATGAGGAGTATCGGGAGGTATTCGTCCTGTTTTACCTACAGCGACTGTCGTATCGGGAAATCAGCGAGCGACTGTCCTACTCGGAGAGCTCCGTTCAGATGCGTTTATTCCGCGCCCGCAAAAAGATGAAGGACAGCTTGACGAAAACGATGGGAGGGGGAGCTATTTATGAAATGCTTCATGTTTAATCAATGGAAGCTATACGTAAACGATGAGCTTGCCCCTGCCGAGAGCAAAGGATTGGAGCAACATGTGGAAAATTGTCCACAATGCCAGAAGAACCTGCAAGAATGGGGAGAAGGCATGCAGGATGAGGATTTTTCCACCGTTTTGGAGGCTCCTGTACCCGATACGTTTACAGATGAGGTCATGGATAAGCTGTCTGATGCAGTTCCTGCACGTTTTAGGAGAAAGTGCTCCTCCCGAACCAGAAGACAAAGGGGTTGGGATATTGTGAAGAAGACGGGATTGGTAGTAGCAGGACTTACGGCATTGGTGGTAACAGGAACCGTTGTATCACCGACATTTGCGAATTATGTGAATAGCTTGTTCCAGATTGAGAAGGATGCGGATAGCGGTATGATAAACGCCGTCCATAAAGGTCTTGTTCAAAAGCTGGAGCAAAAGGCAACCGATCAAGGAATTACTGTCGAGTTAAAAGAGCTGTTGGCTGACTCGATGAGGATCGCAGTCATCTATGATGTATACGACCAGAGCGGCAAGAAGATAGAAAACCATATTTTGAATGCGAAGCTGATGGATCAGAACGGGAAGAATTGGTTCGAGGATGATGAAGGAGATAATTGGGGAAGTCATGGAGAGTTTTTCATCACAGAGCGATATTTGAATGAAATCTTCGAATCATCTGAGGCTATTCCCGACAAACTGACCTTACATTTAGAACAGACAGAAATCGCAGGTAAGACAGGAAAATGGTCATTGGAAATTCCGATCGATATGAAGAAAGCCAAGGAAGCGACGAAAACGGTTGCCTTCAAGGATACTGTTTTTAAATCGCCGCAAGGGCTCGGGATTGAGCTGAAAAATATCGAATTTTCCCCGAGTGCGACACGGGTCATGCTGGATACCACTTTCCCAAAATCAGCTTATTTGGACGTTGAACGAACGTCGATCCTGTACGATCAGAAAAATCCGCGAGGCTCCATTATCACAGAAAAAGAGCGTGATCCTGCTTTTTCGGGAGAGAATATGATGTACGAAATCACCAATGAAAAAGGGGAAGTGGTAGCAGCTTGGGATATGAAATCATTGGATGATGGGCTTGATAACAAGGAGAATGTTCTTTTCACACCGAGAACAGAAGAAGAAGCGGAAGAAGGACCAGAAGGCGATGTCTTGAATTGGTGGCATACATTTGGCCCGATACAGGGAGAACAAAAATTAAAGCTTGAGCTTCAGAAGATTTATGAGAAAAAACTGGCATCGCCTAAATTTGATCTGGTTCCAACAGAACTAGACAAGAAAGCTGCGACTTTCAAGGATGAGACAACAGGCAGTACCTTTACATTCTCTTCTTTTGCATGGGAGCCAGGTAACGGCGAAGATCTAGGTGAGGCCGTAATGACCATAGAGGGTACATTAGGAAAAGGCATAGTTGAGAACCACGATTGGTTTGTAAAGGATGAAAATGGGAAGGCTTACTCTGCGGGAGTGAGTACGGAAAGCACCAGAGACAAGGACGGACGGGTACAGATCAAAGGCAAGATCACCATCCCACGCTTGAAGCAAGAACCGAAAAAGCTCACGGTATCCTACGCTACCTATATGGTGGAACATGACGTGAAGTGGGAAGTACCTTTTGAAATCAAATAGTTCAAAGAAAAAGAAGAGGCCGACAGTGGCCTCTTCTTTTTCATCACAGGAGCTGGTTTTTATGATTTGTGTACGTAAGGCCCCAACTGCTGACGAGTAAAGGTATAACGCGAATTTTCGTCCTTCAGCCACATATTCCCCTTCACAATAAGAATGTACACCGCAACGATGAAGTAGCCCGTTCCGATGACCCAGTCTGACGTGGTTACCATGCCAGTAGAGATGATATGCCGGATATACCATACCCCGATCGGGATGTGGAAGAAGATAACGGCGAACAAGCCCGGATTGTAGAGCGTTTTCGCTTTTAAATTCGCAAAAACGCCATGCCAGATAAACTGGAAGAAGCCCATGAGAATCGGTGCCAAGCCGAGCCAGACGACCATCGGGAAGAAGAGGGGAACTAGATAAAAGATATAGGCAATGACGAGGTTGATGATCATCGCAGACTGTGGATTCAGCGGGTATCGTTCTGGATGGCTGCTTTTGAAAATCAAACTATTAAACAGTCCGGCAAAATATCCCGGCCAACGGTACTCTTCATACTGATGCACAAGGATGGCGATGAAGCTTAGCCACAACAGCCGCTCAATAGCAGGAATGGTGCTCCATTGAATCATCAAATACAGACCAACGCCAATTGCCACTAACAGACCGAGATCAGACCAATATTTTCGCAAAAAGTCCATCTGTCTCTCCCCCTATTTCCTATTTTTCATGAAAATAGCGTGCGAATAACAAATCAATCTGTTGTTCTACGGAAGCGACCTCGATGCCAGCGCCAGTAGACAATATCGACTTGAGCAAGGCTGGCAGAAAAATCGCTCCAAACAGCTGCATGATCATCATCATGAGAACTTCGTGGTTTTCTTCGTGGGTCATTTCCTTCAAAACTCCCTCAATCTTCACAAACCCGATGCTTTTTAGGAATTGGCCGTACTCATATTGCGAGGTAAATACAGCTCCGCCCAGCGAAAAGATTCGGGAAACCAGCTCGGGATATTGCTGGATGATCTGCACGTAGCTCATGAAAAACTGCTTGAGTCGTTCTTGGGGAAGCAGAGATGTGTTTTCCAAGATATCAAATGTGGCTGTAAAGCTTCCTAAAAATGCACTGAGGGCTTCATTAATGAGCTTATCCTTGGAACCGAAATAGTAGTTAACCAAAGCTACGTTAGTACCAGAGTCGGCTGCGATTTTCCGCACCGTCACACTCTCTAAGCCCTCCATCTTGATCAAATCCAGTGTCGACTGCAAAATTTTCGCTTTCGTTTCGCTGTTTTTATCTACCTGTGACATGACCAACCTCCTTTTTATTGGAAGCAAAACGTTTGTGTTAAACGATGTTTTAAACATTGTTTAATTGAATAGTATCACTTTCCAACTGAGAAGACAATGATTTCTTGGCACATCAGCGGAGCTTTTCGCGTATACCTAATAGGCAATGGGAAAGAGGTGACCACATATGAGCGGATGGCTCGCACTCCTGCTCGTTTCCCTGGCCATCAGCATGGACAGTGTCAGTGTAGGATTGACGTATGGTTTACGGAACATGAGAATGCCCTTTTTGTCGCTCGTCGTCGTTTCCGGTTGTTCGTTTGCTGTTGTATATGGTGTCATGCTTGTAGGCTCATCCCTCACCGAATGGTTAACCCCCGAGATCGGCAAGTATATTGGTGCCGCGGTCTTGATCCTCATGGGTTTGTTTACACTGTGGCGGCTCATTGCGACACGTTCGGGGACAGAGGCTCAGGAGTCTACTGCTGCGAGCAGCGGTGCCGTTGTAGCCGCAGAAAAACAGGAAGAGCAGGAACCCATCGTATTATTGTCGCAGTTCCGCATTTTTGGTGTCATGATTCAGATTTTAAAAGACCCCTCCAAAGCCGACGCTGACCGCTCTGGGCATATTATGGGCTGGGAGGCCGTCATGTTGGGGCTTGCCCTGTCTTTGGATGCTTTCGGGGCAGGCATCAGCCTTACGTTTTTGGGATACTCGCCACTGCTCGTCGCTCTCTGTATCGCGGTGATGAGTGCCTTGCTTCTTGTGGTAGGAATTGCCCTCGGCAGGCGCGCAGGAAAAGCCAGCTGGTTGACGCGACTCACCTGGCTGCCGCCGATTTTGTTGATTTGCATTGGTGTAGCCAAAAGCTTGAAATAACCGACAAACCAATCACAAACCCGTCCAGATAAATGGACGGGTTGTTTTATTTTCTAGCTCGTCTGCATACACATGAAAAGGAGTGAGATGTGGATGGAGGAGATGTAGGTGGATACACAGCCAATTCGAAAATGGTACACGCTGGCGGCGGCCGACGTGACCGAAGCCCTTCATAGTGATGCTGCGCAAGGGTTGACTCAGCAGGAGGCGGAGCGGCGACTGGCTAAACAAGGTGCCAACCAGTTGGCTGAACAAAAGCGAAAGCCTCTCTACTCGGTCTTTGTTGATCAGTTCAAGGATTTTATGGTACTCATCCTGTTCATCGCAACACTGATCTCATACTTCCTCGGAGAGTACCTGGATGCGATTGCGATTATCGCGATCATCCTCATTAACGGTATCCTCGGTTTTATTCAGGAGGCCAAGGCTGAGCGATCCTTGCAAGCGCTGAAGGAGCTGGCATCCCCGATGGCGCGCGTTATCCGGGGCGGGCATATTTCCATGATACCGGCTTCGCGGCTGGTACCTGGTGATCTGGTGCAATTGGAGGCCGGGGATCGTGTTCCCGCAGATTTGCGTTTGCTTTCGGCCAATCGGCTAGAGGTGGAGGAGTCTGCGTTGACAGGGGAGTCTGTCCCCGTCGGTAAAAACGTGAAAAGACTGGAGACAGCCCAGGCATCTACTGTACCGCTTGGCGACCAAAAAAATCTCGCGTTCATGGGCACGATGGTGACCGGAGGAACAGGGAGCGGCCTCGTTGTAGCGACAGGGATGAGCACGGAAATTGGGAAAATCGCGCACTTGATGAATACAGCGGAAGAAGCAGAAACCCCTTTGCAGCTACGATTGGAGCAAATGGGCAAAATTCTCGTGGTCGTTGCACTGCTGTTGACCATTGTGGTCATCGCTGCTGGTGTCTGGCATGGTCATGAGCTATTTACGATGTTCCTCGCCGGGGTGAGTCTCGCAGTGGCGGCGATTCCGGAAGGCTTGCCAGCAATTGTGACTGTCGCGCTAGCGCTTGGCGTCCAGCGTATGATCCGGCGCAATGCGATCGTACGCAAGCTCCCATCAGTCGAGACATTGGGCTGCGCCTCTGTCATTTGCTCTGATAAAACAGGCACCCTGACTCAAAATAAAATGACCGTTACGCAAGTGTGGCACAGCGATTCCACGTATGAAGTGAGCGGTAGCGGCTACGCACCAGAGGGAGCCTTTCACTATCTAGGGAAGATGGTATCTCCCGCCCGTGACGGAGCGCTCTCGCAAATGATCCGAATCGCAGACCGATGCAACAACGCCCGATTGACATGCGAGGAGCAAAGCACGCGCAATTTGCTTGGAATGGGCAAGACGTCACGCTTTTGGCAAGTCGTAGGCGACCCGACAGAAGGTGCTCTCAAGGTGCTTTCCGCGAAGGCATTGGGCGGCAATACAGAGCGTAGCAACCAGAAGAATCAGGGACAGCGTGTGGAGGAGCTCCCCTTTGATTCTGACCGCAAAATGATGTCGGTCGTTGAAAAGGGGACGGACGGTGTGTATTCCCTGCTGACCAAAGGCGCAGCGGAGGCATTGCTGGCGAGATCGACACACGTTTTGTGGAAGGGAGAGCTCATTCCACTCTCTGCGACGCTTCGCCACCAAGTACTGGAGCAAACGGAAAGGATGGCAGGCAAAGCGCTGCGTGTACTGGGCTTCGCGTATAAGACACTGCAAGGCTATCGCCCGGGACAGCCGATCGGCACCCTGGAAAACAATCTCGTCTTTGTCGGATTGGCCGGGATGATCGATCCACCACGTGAAGAGGTGCGTCCAGCGATCAATCTGTGCCATCAAGCAGGAATCAAGACGGTCATGATTACAGGCGACCACAAGGTAACAGCAGAGGCAATCGCCCGGCAGATTGGCTTGATGCGTGGCTACGGAGAGGTGCTGGAGGGACGTGAACTGGACAACATGTCAGATGAGCAGCTCGCAGAGTATGCGGAGCGAGTGACTGTCTATGCCCGTGTATCCCCTGAGCATAAGCTGCGGATCGTCCGTGCGCTGCAAAGCCAAGGCCATGTTGTTGCCATGACCGGAGATGGTGTCAATGATGCTCCTGCGATCAAGACCTCAGACATTGGGATCGCGATGGGGATTACCGGTACAGATGTGACGAAGGAAGCGGCCGACCTCGTGCTCCGCGACGATAACTTCGCCACGATTGTCGCCGCCGTCGAGGAAGGGCGTAACATCTATGACAACATTCGAAAATTCATCCGTTATTTGCTGGCGTCCAACGTAGGCGAAATTCTCGTTATGTTTTTTGCAATGCTCCTCGGGCTTCCTTTACCTTTGGTTCCGATCCAGATCTTGTGGGTCAATCTCGTGACAGATGGTTTACCGGCCATGGCGCTGGGCGTCGATCAGGCGGAGAAAGATACGATGTATCAGAAGCCGCGCAACAAGGCAGAGAACATATTCAGCCGGGGGTTGGGCTGGAAAATTATTAGCCGTGGCTTCCTCATCGGGGCCATGACGCTCTTGGCGTTCTGGCTGACTCTCAAAGAGAATCCGAATGACTTGGTGCATGCCCAAACTGTCGCTTTCGTCACGTTGGTTATGGCGCAGCTGATTCACGTTTTCGATTGCCGGAGTCAATACAGCGTTTTTCACCGCAATGTATTTGAAAACAAATATCTCGTCTGGGCCGTACTTTCGTCGATCGTGCTCGTGATCGGTGTCGTATACATGGAGACACTCCAGCCGATCTTCAAAACAACGGATCTGAATCTGCGGGATTGGGCATTAATTTTAGTCGCGGCGGGAGTTCCTACGTTTGTCGCGGGAATCGGTGGGGTGCTTACCAGCGGCAGACAGCGCACAAGCAAAGAGAAACGCCCAGCTATGCGTACGGTTCGTCCTGACTAACCGAGCCGCCAAAGGGGAGAGGAAGCCATTGTGCGCTTGAGAAGGGGAGGATGGAAAAGACGTAGAAGGAAAATTTTCGCTGGGATCCTGCTGATCATGGTGGTATTGATCGTTTTGTTTATCGTTGTGGAACGCAGGGTAGAGCCGACGTTGATGTTGATTGCCCAGGCCAAGGCAGAGCAGGTCGCCAAGCTCGCTATTACCGATGCAGTCACCAAACGCATGTCCCAGCAGGGTCTCGACGTCAACGAAGTTGTCATTATGGAGAAAGACGAGAATGGCAGCATCAAAGCGGTGAATTTTAATTTCAAAGAGTACTCCCGGATTGTGGGAGAAACGACAGCCCGTATTCAAAATCGCTTGAAGGAATTCGAGCAGGAGCACGTCCGCACAACCATACCACTAGGCTTGGCTACCAAAAACGTCTTTCTGGAGCACTTTGGGCCTGATATCCCGGTGTCGTTCGTTCCGATTGGAGCCGTCAAAACGAAGCTGGAAACAGGCCTGAAGCAAGCCGGGATCAACATGGTGCTGGTGACTGTCTACATTCACGTCGAGGTCGATTTGCGGGTCATAATCCCGTTTGCGACCAAGCAACAGACGGTCACCACACAAATCCCGGTCTCCGAAGCCCTGATCGTCGGCAAGGTACCGACTTATTTGTACGATAACCCGTCAGGCAAGCCCGATGTGCCGATGCCACGAAACAACCAAATCCCAAGCCAGCCGTGATGTTTTTCGCTTATACGCGAACGATTTACACATCTATGAAAAATTTATTGAAACGTTTCTGAAATGGTGCCGTCCAATGAATAGAGACACACAAAAACAAGCAAGAACATTGGAGGCGTAAACAACATGAAAACAATCCGTACAGGCATGATGACAATCGCGGCACTGGCCGTTTTGGGAACTAGCGTGGTATCTGCAACCTCCGAACCAGTAAAAGAACTTTCCGTTAACATTAACGGTCAAGCAATCGCACAAGATGCGATCTTCGATAAAGGTCAACAAACCGTACTGGTTCCACTTCGTCCCGTTGCTGAAGCCCTTGGCTTCAAAGTAAGCTGGAACGACAAGGAAAAAGCAGCAGAAGTGCAAAGAGGCGCGATCACCAGCTACGCAAAAGAAGGAGAGGATCGCTATCCTTTCGCAAAAATGTACAAAACATTGGGAGCGGAGCCGCGTGTACTGAATGGCAGTACATATGTGCCAGTTAAATTCGTAGACGAAATCCTACAAGCAGAAGTGAATGTAACCGATGATGCAGTAACTGTAGTGGAAGACGAAATCGCTCCTATGCGTACAGGTACCATTACTAACATCAGCAAATCCGACAAAGGCTACTCGGTTACACTGAACATTTACGAGTCTGGCATCATCCTGCACCTGACGGAAGATACGAAAATCACGGATGAAGCAGGTAAAGTACTGAAGCCAGAAGACTTGAAGCTGGGTATGGCTGTAGATGCTACTACCGAAAAATTCATGGCGATGAGCATGCCGCCACAAACGAGTGTGCTCAGCATCACGGTAAAGGGCGGCCTGGAGACTCAGGACATCCTGGCAACAGCGGGAAAAGTAGCGAGCATCTCTGCTGATAAAGATGGCAACTACAAAATGCTCGTAGAGGGTCGCGGTATTACCGAAACCTCCCAAGAAAAAATCAACCTGAACATTACCGAGAAAACGGTTATCATCAATGCACGAGACAACAAAGTACTCTCGCCTGCAGATCTGAAAGAAGATATGCAAGTAGTTGCCTTCTACGGCCCAATGATGACAAAGAGCCTGCCGCCTATCGGCACTGCTGAAAAAATCGTAGTAGAATAAGAGAAAGAACGGGATGGCATTTGCTATCCCGTTTTTTGCGTTCATGACTAGATCGGGTATTTCATACAGATGACGCGACCGAGTTTTTCCGTCTCTCTTTCCTCGTAGACAACAAAACCGTATCTCTCGTAAAAAGGTACGACCCGGCTATTCTTCTCCAAAACGGCCAGATGCAGAGAGGTGTAGCCGTTTTCCCGGTACCAGGCGATTAACGTATTCAGGAATTCTTTAGCGTAACCATGGTTTTGGTAAGCATTGTGCAGCATGATGAGACCTAGCCAAGGGTGGCCATCTCGCGGATTACACAAAATGAACTGGGCGATCCCGATGATCTCGGTACCATGGACTTCTCTTATCGAAAAGCTGTAGGAGTCCGCAAACGCCAGATTATCTTGATGGTCATCTGCTATTGTCTGTAAAGTGACGACCCGTTGTCCAAAGGCAAACTCCATATAATCGGGGTTTGAATTGTACACCGTCAGCAGCTCGGGGAAATCGTGTTCCGTGACGGGCTGAAACACCAATCGAGCGCTATGGGCTGGGAAGGGAGTAGTGCTTGGCATGTCAAAAGCTCCTTTCAGTATATTTTATATTCATCTAATTAGATAATATTCTAATTTAATAAAATGTCAATTCGAATGATGATAAGGGAATTCCCTGATACACTTTCTTTTATGGAAACTTTACAATAACGATAGAATGATTGTCTCAAAAGGAGGAGCGCATGGGTACGTCGAGTGAAGTGCTCTCCCTGATGCAGTCCATCTTTGCCAACGCTAGCGATGCGATCCTGGTAATGGATCATGAGGGACGAATCGTAAAGGCCAATGCTGCGTTGGAGCAGATGACGGGCTGGACAGAAGAAGAGCTGATTCGAGATAAACATATTTGCGAGCTGTGTCTCGGAATGGCAACGTGTATGGAAGAAACGAGCTGCACGGATTGCTTTTTTAAGCGCGTGCAAATGCCTTCATTCGAGATGAGGCTTCGAACGAAATCGGGTGTGGATTACCCTGTCGCTGCCAGCTCTGCGAGACTAGAGGATGAATCGCAGGGGAAGCTGGTCATGATTTTGCGTGATATGTCTGCGCAACAGCGAGTGGAAAAAGAGCGCTACCAGTACAAGCTGACGAATTTTGCAATCCAAGCACAAGAAGAAGAACGAAAGCGCATCGCCCGGGAGCTGCATGATGGCGTAGGGCAGGCGCTTTATAGTATTTTAGTGGGACTAAACGTAGTCAGACAACGAGAATTGAGCGAGCCGGTTATGCAGCATGTCACGGAATTGGTGAATATGACTTCCAAGGCGATGGAGGAAGTGAAGCGCATGGCGCTGGAGCTGCGTCCGTCTGCACTGGATGATCTCGGTTTACTCCCTGCATTACGTTCGTTGATGAAACGGGTGGAAAAGACGTTTCACATCCAGGTGGAGCTGCATGTTCAGGGGGAGAAACGCAGATACTCCGCTGCGATGGAAACAGCGTTATACCGGATTGTACAGGAAGCCATGACTAATACAGCAAAATACGCAAAGGCGAGCCATCTGGGAATCATGTTCGAGAATAGGGAGAAGGAAATTGTCGTCACGATTGTGGATGACGGCGTAGGGTTTGAAGTAGAGAAAACATTGAACATCGGCAAAGGTCTCGGTGTGTTTGGCATGAAGGAGCGTGCCCAGCTGCTTGGTGGTACCGTTGATATTCGCTCCGCACCCGAGGAAGGAACGACGGTGATCGTCCGAATTCCGGTGCCGAAGGAGGGGGTAGGGAATGACCATTCGCGTCTTGATCGCTGATGATCATGCGATTGTACGCTCTGGGCTGGGGATGCTGATCAACGCCCAGGAGGACATGGAAGTCGTCGGTTATGCAGCTGACGGAAAAGAGGCATGTGAAAAAGCATGGGAAGTCCGGCCCGACGTCGTTTTGATGGACTTGAGCATGCCGCCTGGGGAAAACGGCTTGACGGCAACTGCCAGACTGAAGGAAACGGCACCCGACATTCAGGTGCTCGTGCTTACGATGCATGATGACGAGGAATACCTGTTTCGGGTACTCCAAGCGGGTGCTGCTGGCTATATTTTAAAAAGCGCCCCTGACCTCGATTTGATTGCGGCGATCCGTTCGGTCAATCAGGGCATGGCCTATTTGTATCCATCTGCGACGAAATCTCTGATCGAGGAATTTCTGCAAATGGTCAAGAACGGTGAGGAGCAGGCCAAGTACGACATCCTGACTGATCGGGAAAAAGAAGTGCTGGTCTTGATTGCCAAGGGCTTTAGTAACAAGGAAATTGCGGAGCAGCTCACTGTTTCCGTCAAGACGGTAGAATCGCATAAAGCGCATATTATGGAAAAGCTCCACTTGCGTACACGCCCTGATTTGGTGCGGTATGCGATTAAGAAGGGCTGGCTTGATTTTGAGTAGAGTACGATCTCTTGTATTTAGTAAACCAAAGACGATCCCAATAAGGGGTCGTCTTTTTTTGTGTCGAACCTGTGACCAAAAACGGTCATAAAACGGTCGAAATCAGGGGTTTCCCGGAACATTTTAGGGGATTTCCCCGAATTACTTCAAAGGGTCCCAGCGGTAAAATGAAGGCGTGAATACTACACCGCGCCCATGAGGCACGTAGGAAAGGAGAAGAGCGCGATGGAGACGCAAGTTGACAAGGCGGAGAAAGGCAAGAAATCTAAATCCAGCAAGCTGCAAACGAACCAGGAAGACTTGAAGGGAACGTTTGTCGCGGTTCTGATCGTCGGAGGTATTATTCTAGTCGGTTGGTTGGGTGTATTCGGGCTTTTCCTGGATAGGGCGTAATTAGGAAGTAAAGGAGGGTACTTATGCATTTGCATCGATATGAAAAAATCTGGTTGATGCTTGGCGCAGGTGGTTTGGCCTTATTTATTGTATTGTTGTGCGTCAATGCGTTTGCCATGGGGATGGCTCCGCCAAGTAATATGGAAATGATTGATCCGGAGAAGGTTACGGAGACGCCTCCTTTTGATAAACCAGGCTTGAAACAGGTAGGAGACAACGAATACGACGCTTACATGACAGCATTTGCGTTCGGCTTCGCTCCGACCAAGATGGAAATACCAGTTGGCGCAACGGTGAATTTCCACGTCACGAGTCCAGACGTTATTCACGGATTCCAGATTCCAGAGACCAACATTAACTTCATGGTTCTGCCTGGACACATCAGCTCGGCGACACACACGTTTGACGAGCCAGGTGAGTATTTGATCCTTTGTAACGAATACTGTGGCGCAGGTCATCAGGTAATGGCGACCACGATTATTGTGAAATAAAGGTAGGTGAATCCTATGGTAATCGCACGGAAGATCGACGATACACTCCCCCATGTTCCGGTTCAGCGTTCTGCGGCAACACTTAGTTTGGCCTATGTGTGGGTAGCTTATATTGCATTCGGATTGGCAGCTGTGGCAGGGATGGTACAGGGCATGGTTCGCGGTGGAATCATGGAACTGCCGAGCTGGACAAATTACTATCAAATTTTGACCGCCCACGGCGTATTGATGGCACTTATTTTTACCACGTACTTCATCGTCGGATTTATTTTCTCAGGAGTCGCCCGCACAACAGGTGGTTCCTTGCACGGAGCCGCTCTAAAATTTGGATGGGCCGGCTGGATTCTCATGACGGTAGGGACGTTGATGGCTGTTGTCACTATTCTGCTGAATGAAGCCTCTGTCCTTTATACGTTCTACGCACCACTGAAAGCATCTCCGTACTTTTACATTGGTTCTGCCTTGCTCGTAGTAGGTAGCTGGCTAGCGGGATTCGGGGTTTTTGCCAGCTATCGTAAATGGAAACGTGAAAATAAAGGGAAAATGTCCCCGTTGTTCGTCTTCATGGGTGTGACTACCTATGTCTTGTGGATTACAGCGACAATTCCTGTAGCGGTTGAGGTTCTGTTCCAACTTATCCCGTGGTCACTCGGGCTGGTTCCAACGATTAACGTCATGCTCAGCCGTACGCTGTTCTGGTTTTTCGGTCATCCACTCGTTTATTTTTGGCTACTGCCTGCTTATATGGCGTGGTATGTATGCTTACCAAGAATCATTGGCGGTCATGTCTTCAGTGATTCGCTCAGTCGACTTGCCTTTCTCAGCTTGCTCTTGTTCTCCATCCCAGTCGGGTTCCACCATCAATTGATGGAGCCAGGAATTTCGCCAGCATGGAAAATGATACACGTGACATTGACGCTGATCGTCGTTATCCCGTCGTTGATGACAGCCTTTTCGATGTTTGCGGTTTTTGAAACGACCGGACGTAAAAAAGGTGGTGTTGGTCTTTTCGGATGGTTGAAAAAACTGCCGTGGACAGATGTACGCTTCTTCGCTCCATTTGTTGGGATGCTGTTCTTCATTCCTGGCGGAGCTGGGGGAATTATTAACGCAAGTAACCAGATTAACGCGGTCGTACACAATACGATTTGGGTTACGGGTCACTTCCACATCACCGTAGGAGCTGCGGTGGCGCTCACTTTCTTCGGCGTCAGCTTTTGGCTGATACCTGCATTGACTGGACGTCAGTTGACCAAGACTGCGAATCGCATGGGAATGGTACAAACGGTATTCTGGGCAGTAGGAATGTTCCTGATGTCGCTCGCCATGCACGCAATGGGCTTGCAAGGGGCTCCGCGCCGCACAGATTACACGACGTATATGGACCACCCGTTAGCTTTGGGCTGGATGGATTATCAACGTGTAATGGCGTTTGGTGGCGGACTGCTGTTCGTATCCGCGATTCTCTTGATCGCCATCTTGCTGTATCTGACTTTCTACGCACCAAAAGGGAATACAGAATATCCGATTGCCGAGACAGAGACAACGCAAGAGGTTCCAAAAATTTTGGAGCGTTGGCCTGTATGGATCGGACTCGTTGCCTTCCTGATAATTCTCGCCTACGGTTATCCGATTTTGGAACAAATTCAGCACCAGGCACCAGGCTCGCCGCCTTTTGTGACTTGGTAAGACGATACGTACGAAAAAGCCGCTCATTCCGTTTGGAAGCGAGCGGCCCTTCTTTTTTAAAAAAGCTCTAGCGCTGCCAATTCGGTAAAGGCAAGAATCAGATACCCGATTGCCAAAAGCCATAGGGCGAGAATTCTGAGGTCTTCCTCTTCAAATGGCATACAACTCCTCCTTTTTCTCTTGTTAGCACAACATATTCAAGAGGGAGGACATTGGTTTAGCTTATGGCTCATATATCATCTTGCGGGTCATTCCGCCATCTACAATCAGCTCAGTACCCGTAATGAAATCGTTGTCCTTTTGCGTCAAAAATAGGCACGCACGGGCAATATCATCGGGTGTACCTACGCGACCTGCCGGATGCTGAGCATGATCCCCGGGGCGAAGAGCGGCATAATCGCGATGTTCAATCCAGCCGGGAGAGATCGCATTGACACGAATTCCATCGGGGCCGAGTGAGACACCAAGCGCATGGGTTAAGGATAATATGCCTCCTTTGGAAGCCGCGTATGCCTCTGAATGTGGCTCGGACATGTGCGCCCGCGTCGAACAAAGATTAAGGATAGCGCCTCCACCATGGCGACGCATGATTTTGGCTGCTTCTCTCGATGCGAGAAAGACACTCCGCAAATTCGTGTTCAAGATATGGTCCCACGCTTCGACGGTCAGTTCATAGGGGGATTCCCATACGGACAAGCCCGCGTTGTTGATCAAAACATCGAGGCGTCCCCAGCGTTCATCGACGGTTCTCATCAATTGTTCGATCTGCGCTGGCACGCTGACGTCAATGTGCTCGAAGTGGGCTGTGCCTTTCACTGCTTCTGTCGTGTTGATTAGCGAGGCCGTTTCTTCTCCCGCTGCGCGATTGTATTCGGCGATGACGACATGTGCACCTTCGGCAGCATACATGGTGGCAACAGCCCGTCCAATGCCTTGGCCACCGCCAGTGACGATGACAATGTTATCCGTGTATTTCATCGAGAGTGCCTCCAAACAATAGAGTATGAAGCGAAATGAAAAAAGTAATTGCAAAATGTTCGTAACGATAATAAAGTAAGTAGTATCTTTTTAACAGCGTACTATACAGTATGGAGGAGATTCAACCATGAATACAGAACTGAAAATTACCGCTGAACAGGTAATGGAAGCCCGTCACAGCGTGCGTAAATACGATCGGAATGAAAAAATTCCACAAGGCGAGCTAAACGAAATCCTGCGTCTTGCAGCAAGTGCGCCATCGTCCTGGAATTTGCAGCATTGGCGTTTTCTTGTCGTGACTGATCCGGCTATCAAAGAAAAACTGCTCCCAATCGCATACAATCAGCAGCAGGTAGTGGATGCTTATGCTACCATCATCATTCTCGGCGATCTGGAGGCTTATAAGTCTGCTCGCTCTGTTTATGATGAAGCATTGGCAAAAGGATACGTTACAGAGCAAGTACGTGAGACTATGATCGCGCAAATCGAAGGGGCTTACAATAACAACCCAGAAATCGCGCGTGATGAAGCAATCCGTAATTCATCCTATGCAGCGATGCAGCTCATGCTGGCGGCAAAAGCAAAAGGGTACGACACGTGCCCAATGGGTGGCTACAACCGCGATGCGCTCATTAAAGAGCTGAACATCCCATCCCGCTATTTGCCAACACTCATGCTGACTTTGGGGAAAGCAAGCGTGCAAGCTTATTCAACTTCCCGTTTTGGCCTGGACGAACTGGTCATTCAAAACAGCTTCTAATATCGATATCGTGTTCCAACAGCAAAAAACTCATCCACGCCTCATATTCAATGCGGCAAGGGTGAGTTTTTTTGTCAAATCTTCTCCAGGAGAGCTATTCGCTCTTCCTGCCTTATTGATTCGCCAACAAAGGTAAATCCACCATAATCGATGTTCCTTGACCAAGGGCGCTGCTGACCGAAAACCGCCCGGCATGGAGTTGAATGATCTCTTTGCAGATCGCCAATCCCAAACCACTACCGGAGAGCTTGGAGCGTCCCTTGAAAAACTTTTCTGTGACATGCGGCAGGTCTTCCTGGTTAATGCCTTCACCAGTATCCGTGACTGTGACAAGGAGCCTATCGCCTGACAAGGAAGCTGCGATGACGATCGAGCCATTTTGTGGCGTGAATTTCAATGCGTTGTCCAATAGATTCACAAAAACTTGCTTCAGCCGATTCGGGTCTCCCAAAACCATGAGTGGGGTAGGGGGAGTCTCTAGCTTCAACTCGATTTGTTTCGCATTGGCACGTACTGAAAATTGAAGATGCAAATCATTGAGAAGCTCTCGGACATCCATGCGTTCGCGGGACAATTTCATCTCACCGGATTGAAACTTCGAGAAATCGAGCAATTCCTCGACGAGCCCGATCAAACGATCTGTCTCCTTGGAGATGACTTCCAGACCGAGCATCGTCTCTTCAGGCTCTTCCAGACCGCCCGAAATGAGCGTTTCGCCCCATCCTTTAATCGACGTAAGTGGGGTACGCAACTCATGGGAGACAGAGGAGATGAAGTCATTTTTCAACTTTTCGTTTTTCCCGATCTCCGCTGCCATGTAATTGAAAGTGTCCGCGAGGGTTCCTACTTCATCATCGAATCGTTTTGGCGCGCGGACAGCGAAATTTCCTTCCGCCATTTGTTTAGCCGCATTCGTTAAATCTTCGATAGGGTCGACGATTCGTTTTGCCATGAGTAGGCTGAGCGCAAAAGCGAGGACGACTACGCTTGTCCCAACACCTGCCCCGTACAAGGCAATGCGATTGACTGCTTGATAGAGCGGTTCAGCGGAGATCGTGTATCGCAGAACACCTACAAATTCTCCGCTGTACGTTAGTGGATTGGACACCGCGATGACACGCTCCCGCGACTGTGGACTTTTCCCGATGTAGAGACCACTTTGTCCCTTGATGGCATCCATGACGTCAGGGGTATTGATGATCTCGCTGGTCTGAAAGCCGTAGGAGTTGAGAATGACTTTTCCTCCTGGGTCCAAGACCTCAATTTTGGCGTATTCCTGATTCGAAACATTTTCCAAGATGTAGCGTGCTTTGTCTTTTAACCGATAGCCAGTGGCGTACTTGTTAATAAAATTGGTGAAGGTCGTGCTGCGGGTCACTAATGCTTCGGTCGCAGTCCCGATGTAATACGTATGAACGGCCCAGTAAAACAGTCCTTCCAAGAGCAGTACGATTAAAAGGAGGATCAGGCCGAAATGAAGAACCAGCCTACTCTTAATGCCTTTCATCGGGGACGTCCTTTCGCCACAGGTAGCCATACCCCCAGACTGTCTCCAAGAAAGCTGGATGAGCTGGATCGTCCTCAATTTTTTGCCGGATTCTGCGGATATTCACATCCACGATTTTTAAGTCCCCGACAAAAAATTGACCCCAAACTGCTGTCAAAATCTCGTCGCGACTGATGGCTTTGTTCGCATTTTCAGCGAGTAGTTTGATGATGGCAAATTCTTTTGGCGTGAGGTCAATTTCTTGTTCCACCCGAATCAGCTTGCGTTCATCGAGCAACAGCGTGAAGGGGGCAATGTTAATTTCATTTTTGTCCTCAGCCTCAGGAATGGGTGTCAATCTGCGGTGCAACGCTTTGACACGGGCTAGCAGTTCCGCAGGGCTAAATGGCTTGGAGACGTAATCGTCTGCTCCGAATTCGAGACCCATGACTTTGTCCAGCTCCTGGCTTTTAGCTGTCAGCATAATGATCCCGAGACGCGGATATTTTTTGCGCAGCTGCCCGCATACTTCGAAGCCATCAATGCCGGGGAGCATGACGTCGAGAATGGCAATGACGATGTCCGATTGTTGATCTGCGAGATCAAGTGCCTCTTCTCCGGTGCCAGCCTCGATTACCTCATAGCCCTCGCGTTTGAGATTAATGCGCACAAAATCTCGGATGGATTTCTCGTCTTCCAGTAATAGAACCTTCATAGGGCAAATCTCCTTGATAAGGATTTACTATTTCACTTTATTCCCGGCTCGTTATCGGTTTGTAGAGCTGACGAACTTCCTCTGCGGTAAGCTGCATCGATCGATATTCCGCGAGAGCAGCCTTTCCAAGGGTAGGTGTCGTTTGCGGTAAAATGGCGATTAAGACTTGTTTTCCCTCTTCCTTCAGCAAAATGTAGGGAACTTGTTTTTGCTTCAATCCGTTTTCAAATTTCACCCATTCGTTTTGGGGGATGCTTTGCAGAGTTAGTAATTCTGCCTTATTTTTTCCATTCGCTCCGTAATAAAGGAATCGGACGAGAAACGGATTCGTATCATGGTTGATGGAGATGGTGTATTTTTCGCCCCATTTTGCCGGAATCTTGAGGTCAAACCCTTGTGTGTAATTTTGATAATGATCCTCGATGTGTTTCAAGCCCGTTTTCCCGTCCCATTGGAAGTAGGAGGAGACCCAAGGGATTTCTGCCATGGCCAAATCCTCTGTCCCAGCGGGTTGTATTTTCGTGCCGATCTCGATGATGCCGTCACCGTTGATATCTTCACTTTCCAAAGAATATGGCTTGAAGGTCAGATCCATCTCTCCTTCTATTTTTGCCAAAGGGTTGGAGAGTTGTCCATTGTCCCAGAGGAGTAGTTCAGTAGAAGCAGAGTGAGCACCTAATCCAGCATCAATAAATAGTCCGTTTCGGGTTGGCGATGCTTTTCCGATGATAGCCTGATAGTAACCATTTACATATCCGTCTAGGGCTAACTCAGTCTTTTTAGCGATTGTGCCGCTCGCCGCCCCATACAGCTCGGCTTTGGATGTGAAGTTATTTTTATCGAGAACAACGAGAGCGAGATCCGCGTGATCATCTCCTGTCAAATCACCTACTGCCATAATGGAATAGGGCTGCTTCATCAATTCCTGAGTCATATTATTCGCTAGCGAATAAACGGAGAGTTCCTTGTTCAAATCTTCGCCGCCACCCATTCCAATCAGCATATCCGGAACTTTGTCACCTGTGAGATCTTGAAAGGAGACGTAATCCAATTCGCTGCCGACACCAGTAAAGGAGGAGAGCTTTTCCCAGTTTCCTTGCTTTTGGGTAAGCACAAGCACACCGATTTCGTAGTCGGTTTTTTCTGTTTTGTAAAAAGCGACGACCTCCGCAATCCCATCTCCGTTTAGATCCTGTAGGGAGACGGCACTAGCTTCTGCGGGATGTAGAGGAACAGATAATTGTGACCCAGCCGGCAAAAATTGCATGACGGCCTGATTGATCGATTTTTGATCGCCGTCTGCTGACGGGGCGCGCATCAATTCATTGGGTGTATCTGTGAGTCCGCAACCGCTAACAAGCGAGGCGCAGAGTGCTGTCGTTACGAGCCAAGCCTTTTTCATTTCAAATGTTCCTTTCTGTTGCTGCATCCATTTGACTATATTGTAGCTTGCCCATCCAGCAAAATTGTTGCAAAACGGTAAAAAAACCCGTTTTCGAGCTTTTCATGAACGAACGAACGTGCTCTTAGCTTCCTTATACAGGAAAAAAGTGCGAAAGAACAGGGAGTATATTACTAGCAACAAATGACCTAACAATTTCGTTTAAAAATGTAGGATCGGAGTTGGATGTTATCTATACGAAGGAGGAGAATAGGATGAAAGCATGGCACAAAACGATGGCGGCAGTTCTTTGCAGCGGCGCAGTTCTCATGGCTTCGGGCGTTGGGGCTGACCCGGTTCAAGCGAGTGGAATCCAATCGCAAGCGTACGCGCCAGTAGTTTTATTGCAACCAGAGCAAAATATCCCGTTCAGCATACAATTTATCGATGGATTTGTGGCAAAAGTAACGAATGCAAAAACGAAAGCGACGAGTACAGTAGATATATCGGACAATAAGGCTACGTACGTGAGGCAAGGGATTTATCATGCCAATGGAAAGCTGCAAAAGGCAACCGATGGATATACGCAAAAGCTGGTGGAGTTGGTGCCATTCCGGGATACGAAAGGCAACCTGCGTTATATAGGCAAGCAAACCTTGTGGGGGCTGAATACGGAGGATCGCTTGGCAGTGGCGACCAGTGTGTGGAACATCGTCAATAAACAGCCGCAGCTTTTACAGGTATCGGTTCAAAAAGCAGACTGGGACAATATGCCGTCGCCAGATGTGACGATCAATAGCGGCTTCAATTTGGGCAACGATAGTACCTTTGTCCTTGATTCGAAGTATGCAGATGTGACCGGAGACAATATTAAGGATCACATTTTGCTCGTAGGCGATAAGATGGGCGTATCGATGAATCAGACGGCCCATAACCTGCGTGTCGTGGTTCGCGGAGGGAAGGATAATCACCAGACGTTTATCTCTGTAGGAAAACGAGACAGCGGTGTTCTTCCGAAGCTCGCCATCACGAATGGCAATGACGATCAGGTAAAAGACATCCTCGTCACGATGCCGACTGCGACAGGTCATGTATACAGTCAGCTTACATGGAAAGAAAATAGCCTGCAGCCAGTCGTCGAGCAGGGGAAATTAAATGATCGTGAGGCGTACCAGCCAGTTATTGGGGTTTATGGGGAAGCGATTGGGATGAATAAGGCGAAAAAACAATAATGGAGTAGGTGTGGAGGAAATCAGTCAGAGTGAAATCTGGCTGATTTTTTTTAATACAAATTTGTAGGCATTAGCCATTTTGCAGGCGTATTCGTGAAAAGTCATTCCGAAAGGAGAAATAAGGTTATTCTCCGGTATTTAAATCGTAATTATTACGTTTTGTGTTGACTTCGGATATTTTGATGCGCTATGATAACAAACAAATCGTAATGATTACGCTTTGAGTAAAACAAAAAGGAGAACCCAGCATGAACATGAACGAAACGAAAATCCCCGTCACAGTCCTGAGCGGGTACTTGGGAGCGGGCAAAACGACGCTACTGAACCATGTCCTGAACAATCGGGACGGGCTACGAGTCGCCGTGATCGTTAACGACTTGAGCGAAGTAAACGTAGACGCCTCTCTGATCCTCTCGGGTAGTGGTCTTTCACGGGTGGACGAAAAGGTAGTGGAGCTCTCGAATGGCTGCATTTGCTGCACCTTGCGAGAGGATTTGCTGACAGAGGTAGAGCGTCTGGCTTTGGAAGGACGGTATGACTACATATTGATTGAATCGACGGGAGTAGGCGAGCCGGTTCCTGTCGCCCAGACTTTCACATACGTTGACGAAGAAAATGGCATCAATTTATCGTCGCTGTGCCGCTTGGACACGATGGTGACCGTAGTGGATGCATACCGCTTCTGGCATGACTTTTCGTCTGGCGAAAACCTTTTGGACAGAGGGCAGGCAGTTGGCGAAGAGGATACCCGTGAGGTGGCGGATCTTTTAATCGACCAGATTGAATTCTGTGATGTGTTGATCCTGAACAAATGCGATCGTGTCGCTCCAGACGATTTAATACAGCTGGAAGCCGTTCTGCGCAAGCTACAGCCAAATGCCCGCTTCATCCGCGCTGTTCGTGGGCAGGTAGACCCGCAAGAAATTTTGAATACCAACCTGTTCGACTTCGAGGCTGCCAGTCAATCAGCGGGATGGATTGCTGAGCTGCAAAAGGAAGAGCATACACCTGAGACGGACGAGTACGGAATTTCCTCCTTCGTTTATCGCAGTCGCAGGCCGTTTCATCCAGCCCGTTTAGAAAAGTGGTTGGAGGAGTGGCCTGAGGAGGTCGTGCGTGCCAAAGGCTTTTTCTGGTTGGCGACACGAAATGACGTGGCGATGTCACTCAGCCAGGCGGGGCCATCCATTGAAATCGGAACGGCTGGCTATTGGACAGCAGCGTTATCGGCAGAAGAGCAAAAAGTCATTCTGGTAGAAGAGCCAGACTGGCAGCAAACATGGCATCCCGTACATGGGGATCGAACTATTGAGCTCGTCTTTATCGGGATCGATCTGAACCAGGAGCAAATCGTGAAGCAACTCGATGCATGTCTCCTGAACGATGAGGAATACGAGGCGGACTGGAGTAAGCTGCCCGACCCACTCCCGACAGCAGATGCTGTAATCGAGACGACATTGTAACCAAAAAAGAGGAGGCTGACATCCATGCGCGTGAACGTTACCCTGCAATGCACTGAAACCGGAGACCGCAACTATATCACATCCAAAAACAAGCGGAATCATCCCGAACGATTAGAACTGAAAAAATACTCCCCGCGTCTAAAACGCTATACCCTTCATAGGGAAACTAAGTGATTTCAAAAAATGTCTGAAGACCATAGGCACCCTGCCCAACACCTTCTTATCAACCGGACATAAAATATATTTGTGTCATGATGAATTCTTCCCGGATGCGCGATGCGATAAAAGCGAGTATACGAGGAGGGTACTATTTGGAGAACGAAAACAAGCTGAAAGTGTTGGTCATGACGAATGAGTATCTGCCCAAAATAATCGGAGGGCTAGGGATCGTCGCTACTCACTTGTCTAGAGAGTTGAGTAGGAATGATGTGGAGGTAACGGTTCTATGCACCGGAAAATCCAATCGATTGACGATATCAAAGCCGAACGAAAATTTGTGCATTCTTCGATTTCCAAAAGCTCCTCGTTACTTTAATCGCACAAAACAATCTTTCAAAGCGAAATCCGTCTTGTACGCGATGTCCAAAGCGGGATTCGTCAAACCTGATATCATTCATGTGCATAGTACGGAATTTGCGGATACTTCCAAAATAGCCAAAGCCCGGTTTCATGTGCCAGTTGTCTATTCATGCCACTCTCTAGCCTCTCAAGGTATCTATTCGCCGTTTGGGAAAAACCAGACAAAATTGATTCGGAGTGCAAGTCAAATCATTGTGCCGAGCAGGTGGCAAATAGGTGCAACAAGGAGACGTTATCCTCATACTACTATCCATAAATTTTCTGTTATCCCGCACGGTGTGAAACCGATAACCAAGCAGTCAAAATCTGCCCCGACTAAATTGCTGTACGTAGGTAGACTGATTCCTTCCAAAGGGATCGATGCCTTAATAAAAGCCATTGGCCTCCTGTCACGAGAACATAAACGGGTACATTTGACCATTGTAGGAAGCGGAAATGCCAGCTATCAAAGAAAACTCAAAGCCCTTACAAGACGAGTTGGCGTTACAAAGAGAATTCGCTGGGTCAAACAGAGCAAATACGGAGCCGTGCAACAGATGTACGCTTCTTACGGTGCCGTTATTGTTCCAAGTAAAAAAGAATCGTTTTGCTTGGTTGCATTGGAAGCGATGGCAAATGGTGTACCACTTATTTCGACCTTGTCGGGAGGATTAAAGGAATTTGTAAACGATCAAAATGCCCAAATTATTTCCACAGTCAATAGCACCAGGATAGCTCGAGCCGTTAAAGCATTTTGGAATAATCCGGACCTAGCGGAAAATAGAGTACGCAATGCCCAGTCAACTGCCGCACGATATAAATGGTCTTCGATTGCACTTCAATATCAATCATTGTTTACAAACCTGAACAAGGCGGAATGACAATGAGCAAACAAGCCATTACCGGTATAGCCAAACAGTTTGGGGTTCGGGTACGCCAACAAAAGAAAATTCGAGGAGGAATCTATCGGATTGTAACGCCAGGGGGCCGGACGTTCAGCTTAAAGCGGATGCCAAAAGGAGTGGCTCGAATACGGTGGGTTGACCGGATGCTGATACGGGTCCGGCAGGAAGGATCGCTTTTGGCGTGGCGCAACCCTAAGATGCCAGAGGGCCGCAATACCTATCAACTCTCGAGAAAAGGAGAGGTTTTTGTACTAACTCCCTGGATTTTGGGGAGGAAACCCTCGCCGCGCAATTTAGCGGATATGAGGGGATGCGGTGCTGCGTTGGCACGTTTTCATGAGGCTGGACGTACAGCTCTCATTGGGAATTTTGCTTACAGTCAGATTGGGACATGGTACGCCACTTTAGGTAACAGGCACCGATATATACAAAACAAGATGGCAAAAGCGAAGAGAAATGGCTTTAGCCTGCCTATTAACCGTTTTCTCAAACAGCACCGGGCGGAAATCATGCGTTACTCGAGACAAGCGGAAGCATTATTGAATAGCAGCGAATATAACAATTGCCGTCGCAATCCGCGTAAACATGGAGTCCTATGTCATGGTGATGGGGGACCGAGCAATTTTATTCTCAATGATGAAGGTACCTACTTGATCGACTTTGAAACCTTGCATGTCGATCTGCGAGCCTATGATTTATATCGCATCATTTATAATTCATGCAAAGATTATCAATGGGATTTTTCCATTGCCAAAGCTATTCTGGATGGTTATCGTCAGGTTACCACACTAAACAAAAGCGAATATAAACTGATTGGTGCCTGGCTGCGATTTCCGTTCTCGACATTTTTAGTACTGTCCCCATTCAAAAGAATCCCGTTTACCATGAAGCGGTTACGATGGGCACTTGATTCAGAGAGGAGAATCGGCCCTTTTTTGCAGGAACTTGATGAGTACGCTGCCAGTCATAGCTCTTAAACAGGAGAGTGTTCGGTATGAAAATCGTCATCATCGCCCCCGAGCAAATCCCCGTCCCCCCCATTCTTGGGGGGTCCGTCGAGATTACAATTCTGGCGATTGCCAAGGAATTGAGTAAATGGCATTCGGTCTCGATTATCAGTAGAGCGCATCCTCGTTATCCGAAGTATTCTTTTATAGATGGGGTGCACATTTATCGCGTTCCTACCGGCAGTCCTGCGAAATATTTGACCCATGTGAAAAAAATCCTAATAAAACGCCGATTTGACGTTTTGCAAATTGATAACCGTCCGGAGTTCGTCAGGCAGATTAAATCGATGTTTCCGAATGCGACTGTGTCCTTGTATCTTCACTCGCTGACTTTTGTCAATTCTCCCCATACCAGCCGGGCAGAGACCTTGGCCGGATTACGAAAAGCGGACTTGATTATCACCAACAGTTCATCGCTTGAAAGTCGGCTTTCTGCTCGTTTTCCTAGCATGTCGAGAAAAATCCGGGTTGCATGGCTTGGAGTCGATACATCTCGCTTTTCCCCTATTCAAAAAACCTCTCATCCCCGTGCCTTCACCTTATTGTTCGCGGGCAGGCTTATTCCACGTAAAGGCATTCCCGTATTGCTTCAAGCAGCTAAGCTTGTGAAAAGGCAGATAGCCCAGCCTGTCAAAGTAATGATTGCAGGAGGATCACCAACAAGCAAATATGCAAGGCAATTGCAGTCGCTCTCTCGTAAATTTGGCGTACATGCCGAATTTCTAGGTACGGTCCCCCATCGTAGTATCCACCGCGTTTTTAGAAAAGCCGATCTGTTTATTTGTCCTTCGCAAAAACATGAATCGTTCGGCCTTGTTAACGTCGAAGCGATGTCCTCCGGATTGCCAGTCGTAGCCTCGAAAAACGGGGGCATAAAAGAAATCATTGAGCATGGCCGTTCTGGATTGCTGATCAAACAATATAAAAATCCGCAAGCCTTCGCCGATGCGATTTGTTTGCTGATCATGAATAAGCCCCTGTATTTGAAAATGAAGCAAGAAGCTCGTCAAATTGCCTTGGAAAAGTTTAGTTGGAGTGCCACAGCTGCTAGACTTAACCAGATTTACGAGTCTGAAAAAGCTTTACAACAGGATGAGCTCCAAAAAGGCAACCACAACAATACCTTCCACAAGTTTGACCAATTTCTGGACACGATACGCGGTAGTCAAGTTCATGGTGGAGAAGTGGGATACAACCCCGAAATACGTGGCGTTAACATGACTGACGACCATTGCAACGTTGCCGATAGCCCTGGCCATCAAGATTTGCCAGATCAGCACGGTACCCAGCCTGGCGTTCAACCCGAGCGACGGCAAGAGGGGCCTGACAATGGGGAAGGTAATGAAGAGAGCGGCAGTCGATCTGGGTTGAGCTGTTTTAGCACCCGAGATTTCCAAAATCTTGCCGATCTGCGTACCGAAAATGATGACGAGTCCGATGGGAGTGACGATCCCGCCGAAGTCACTTTCGAATTCTTCTCCGATATTGGATATCAAAGGCTTGTCGATGCACTCATATACGGTCAACAAAATGCTGATGAGGAGTAGTAGCACAATAATAAAGGAAGTGGCAGATCAGGATTTCAGGCTATAAATCCGCATAACCTGTTCGGCTGTCTGCTCCAAGAGCGAGGCAGCTTCGCGCATTGATTGATCCAGCGTCATCGGTTTGTTGGTGATGCTGACAACGGCAGAAACGCCTTTTTCATAAAGGGCGTCGATGCCAGTTCCAATGGAACCAGCGAGGACGATGACGGGAATGCCGTATCGTTTTGCGACTTGGGCAACTCCACATGGCGTCTTTCCTTGGGCCGTCTGGAAGTCGACTTGTCCCTCACCTGTGATCACCAGAGTGGCTTTGTCCATGGCTTCCGCGAGTCCGGTCGTCTCGATCACAATCTCAATCCCAGAACGCAGCTGGCCATTCAGAAAAGCAAGAAGGGCACCAGCGACACCGCCCGCAGCACCTGTCCCAGGCAAATCGTGAATGGCGATGCCGCGGGTCTCTTCGATCAAGTCAGCGAAATGGCGCAAATGATCATCTAATTGCAGGACCATTTCCGGTGTGGCTCCTTTTTGCGGGCCGAAAACGTGAGAAGCGCCATTGGGTCCAACAAAAGGATTGGTGACATCACACGCAATGACGAACTGACAGTCAGTCAGCCGCATATCAACCTGACTCGTATCAATACGGCTCAGTCGTGATAATTCACCACCTCCAAAAGAGAGGGGCTGATCGTCTTGATCGAGTAGCAAAAATCCGAGAGCTTGGAGCATGCCAGCGCCTCCGTCATTGGTAGAGCTGCCACCCAGTCCCAGGATGAACTTGCGGCAGCCTTGATCCAGTCCGGCCGTAATCAATTGACCAAAGCCATAGGTCGTCGTGACAAGCGGGTTGCGATCTGCGGCAGAAATTAAGTAAAGACCAGAGGCAGCAGCCATTTCGATCACACAGGTTACACCGTCACCCAAAATGCCGAATTCAGCAGAAATGTCCTGTCCGAGCGGGTTGTTTACGGTGGCGGTCAGTATTCTTCCGTCTGTGGCATCGACCAGGCATTGCATGGTACCTTCGCCGCCGTCAGCCATCGGTTTCACGAGGAGTTCACTTTGCGGGAGTACGCGTCGAATACCTGAGCGAATGGCTTCGCCTACTTGTTTGGCAGTCAGGCTACCTTTAAAGGAGTCCGGAGCGATTACAATTTTCATGCCAGTGTTCCTCCTATCAGTAAAGAGGGTATTTTTTCCATCATAAAAAAGACTGTCCCCCGCGTCTAGGCGAGAAACAGTCTTGATTGTGTTAGGCGTTCTTTTTCAATGCTATTTCTTCTGGCTGTGCCGTTTTCGAGAAGAACCATTTCATCATCGGTGGAGTGACGATGGTCGTCAAGAGTACGACGACAATCAGGACGGCAAACATGTCTTGTGTGAGCAAATTGCTCTCCAGACCAATTGCGGCGATAATGAGTGCCACTTCCCCACGGGATACCATCGCTGCACCAATGGCCATCGAGTTTTTCCACGGGAAGCCTGTGATTTTTGCACCAAAAGCACCACCGATGAGCTTGGAAACAATCGCGATGACGCTCAGGAGCACAATCAGTCCGAGATTGTCCCAGATACCAGAGAACTGTGCCGTTACCCCGATCGAGGTGAAGAATACTGGCACGAAAACCGCGTAGCTGATGGTCTCAACCTTGTGCGTCACTTCTTGCTTGTAATTGGTCAAGCTGATGGCAACACCGGCGATGTAGGAACCGATGATGGCGGCAACCCCTGTATATTCAGCAAAATATGCGAACAGGAAACAGATGATAAGCGCTGCGGAAATGACTGATTCTGTGACCTGCAACGGAGCAAATTTTTTCAAAATCCAAGGGACAACCTTCCAAGAGAGAACGATAACGATGGCAAAAAACGCGACCTTTTTCAAAACCACCATGCCGAGATTTACGTCGCCGCCAGCAAAGCTCATCAAGAAAGCGAGTGCCAAGATAACCAAAACGTCATCAATAACAGCGGCTCCCATGATCGTTGCACCTTCTCTTGATTTTAGCTTGCCCAATTCCTTCAACGTTTGTACGGAAATACTCACGCTGGTAGCAGAGAGCAATAGGCCCAGGAAGATCGCTTCGATGTTGGAGAGACCAATCGCAATCCCGGCACCATAACCGAGTGCAAGCGGCATGACAATCCCTGCGACGCCTACGCTGGTTGAAGACTTGGCGGTGCGTTTGAACTCATCAATATCAGTCTCTAAGCCCGCGATAAACATGAGCAGGATAACCCCGATTTGGCTAATTTCCTTGAGGATTTCTGTGTCTGTGACCAGCCCGAGAACCGTAGGACCTAAAACGATACCGATGAGCAGTTTCCCCAAAACGGATGGCTGTCCCAGCCGCACGCTGATGTCACCAGCGATTTTGGAGGCGATCAAAATGACAGCCAGCTGAAAAATAAGCATGTGGTTTCCCCCTTTTTACGAAATAAAAAAGAGCCCGCGATCACAGCTTTCTTTTTGTCGGCTAAAAAAGACAAAAAGAACCCTATGATGACAGGCTCCTCCAGTAACGAATCAAATATTCACTTACAATACACAAATATTTTAACATACTGGGCCGAAAAAGTAAACACTTGGTGACAAATGCTCCTCAGCGTGTGAAGATAGAGCAAAAAACCGGAGGAGGAGCAGGCATGGCGAAAATCAGCAAAGAGAATGCAGAGCATTATCATTGGGGCGATCAATGCGATGGCTGGCATCTGGTCAAAGGCCAAGAGCTCAGCGTCATTCATGAGCGGATGCCCGGAAATACCGCAGAAGTGCGCCATTATCACGAGCGGTCGCGTCAGTTTTTCTTCGTACTGTCAGGACAGGCTATGCTGGAAGTGGATGGCGTGCGTCATGTGTTGGGCAGGCAGGAAGGCGTAGAAGTGCCACCGGGAGTCAAACACCAGATGAAAAACGAGGGAGCAGAGGATGTAGAGTTTCTTGTGATCTCGCAGCCGACAACAAGAGGAGACCGCATCCAGACAGATTAAAGAAAGCCTGACCGTCAAAAGAAGCGGTCAGGCTTTTATATGCGTTAAGCTTATTTGAAATTGGTGAAATCGGACATTTGTGCGAAGATATCTGCCAATGCGTGCATTCCTTCGAATGTTTGATAAGCGAAAATAGGCAGACCCACAACAAACAACAAAACTTCTCCGATATATTTGGCGATCATATGATCAACCTCCTTTTGGATGTTTGTTACGCTACGCGATCCAAAACGAAGGAACCATATGTATCCATTTCGCCGTCTGTATGCTGTATGCGCCTGAATAAGCGAAGGCGCTGCGGTTGCCTTGCCGCCATTGGATAAGTCTCCACCAACAACGTGTTAATGGAAGGTCGGTACGTATCCGTGACGTTCTGATGTAGAGCCCGGTTTTGCAGGTAGCACTGTCTGAGACAATAAGCAGAAGTGAAGCATCCTACAAAAAGCGCGACCAAGGCGAAGAAATCTTCCAGCGAAAACAGCAGCAATAGCATATCTTCCATGGCGATTCTCCTCCTTTCGTATTCATCATTCTACTCTTGTTCACAATATCGAGCAACCCCGAAAATTCATGAGAGCGGATACATTGCCAAACTGCCAACTATTTCAATTTGTTAATCGATAGGTTGACACGGTAGTTCCCAAAAGGAAGCAGGGCATCTAAAAAATGATTGAGGGCCTCTTGATCTGGCACATGTACCATCATGGTATAGCAGCCTTCTCCGCTAGTGCGATGGGCTTCGACGATCTCGCTGCGGCTTTTGATAAAACGAGTGAAGAGTGAATGATCGGTAGTGGTCATGAACATGGTGACCAGAGCAGTGAGGACTGGGGCGATTTTGGCTTCATCAATGAGCGCTGTATAGCCTTGAATAATGCCCTGCTCCTCCATTCGTCTAATGCGGTTTCCGACGGCTTGACCACTTAGATGGACCTGTTCGCCGATGTCCTTCCACTGCAATCGGCTGTTTTTGCGTAGTAAGGCAAGGATGGAGAGATCGGTTTGATCGAGCATGTGTATCTCCTTTCACGGCGAAAGTTGGTAGCCAGCAATCGTTTCGCGGCAACCGTTCACGGCCTTATACAATAAACGTACATCCATTATATCGATAACGAGGAAAGGAAGAAATGACATGGAGATTCAGCTTGTAAGACATGCTACCTTGCGCGTGAAATATACAGGGCTGACATTTTTGATCGATCCAATGTTTAGCTCTAAAGGCGAAATGCCAGCAGTACCGAATACGCCGAATCAGCGCCCGAATCCAGGAGTAGAATTGCCCATATCCGTGGAGGAAATACTCGCTGGCGTGGACGCCCTCTTGGTGACGCATACCCATTTCGATCATCTCGATGAAGCGGCCATACGCCTTCTCCCGAAGCATTTACCTGTATTTTGCCAGCCACCTGATCGAGACAAGCTGGTGCAGCATGGCTTCGAACAAGTCATTGCCATCGAAGAGGAATATACATGGCAAGGAGTTCACCTGCATCGGACAAGTGGTCAACACGGAACAGGGGAAATTGGGCAGCAGATGGGGCCAGTATCTGGCTTCGTTCTGGAGCGAGCTGGTGAGCCGACGCTGTATGTGGCGGGTGATACGATTTGGTGTGAGGAAGTGGAGCAGGCTGTTGCAGCGTATCGTCCTGACGTGATCGTCGTTTTCGCAGGTGCGGCCCGTTTTTTGACGGGAGATCCGATCACGATGACGAAGGAGGATATCGTCCATGTCGCAGATACTGCGCCTGACAGCCGTATTCTTGTTGCCCACATGGAGACATGGAACCATTGCTTGCTCAGCCGTCAGGAATTGAATGAATGTTTGCAGGAAAAACAGCTATCTGGTCGCGTACATGTTCCGCAGGATGGCGAAACCATCTCTTTTCAATGAGCGAACTGAATATAGATGAAAACCAAAAGCTCCGCAGGTCATAGCGGGGCTTTTGACGTTGTCGAAAAAAAGGCTTATCCATCATTTGACAAACAAAAACGAACGTAATAAACTATTTTTACGTAAATGATTAATGTCATGAGGTGTTGTTGTGGCGCACGAACAACTGGAAACATATGTAGTCGAGAAGCCGGAACAGGCGATGGCCTTATTGAACCCGCTCCGTGCCGAGATATTAAGCCGTTTGGCAGAGCCTGCTTCAGCAGCAGAAGTCGCACGTGGTATCAATGAAATCCCGCAGCGTGTCAATTATCACTTGAAGGCCTTGGAAAAGGTCGGATTGGTCAGACGGGTAGGAAGTCGACAAGTTCGCAATCTTGTCGAGGTACTTTATTTGGCGATTGCGCGGACGTATGTGCTCTCGGAAGGACTGAACTGGGGCAACGATACCATTCAGCAAATGAAGGATCAAGGATCGTTGTCTCATCTGGTCCAGACAGCAGAACGGATCAAGCGGGATGCCATGCTCTTGCTGGAGCGTTCCGATCAAGAGGTGGAGGTTCCAAGTGCCTCACTGAACGCGAGTATTCAACTTGCCAGTGCGGAACAGCGCAGTGCTTTTGTAGAGGAGTACGTCCAGCTGGTGAATCAGCTTGTGGCAAAGTATCAGCCAAAAGAAAAGGGACAAGAGACGTATCAGGTCGTTCTCGCGGTTTATCCAAAACAAGGAGGAGACGAGGCATGAAGGCACAAGTGACAGAGTCTAACAAGTCCAAACCCGTAGTCATTTGGGAAAATCGTATCCAGCCACAAGCTGATCAGGTTATTGTCATGCCAGCCCGAAGCGGAAATGGGGTTGCGGTCGAAAGAGAAGCAGCTGTTCAGACATGGTCAGTAGGTCCGGTGAGTAATCCCGCAGTGGTGACGCAGGTTTCATCTGGATTTAACAAAAAATCAGTGGCAATGCCACAAGCAACCAGCATGCGTATGGCCGCGTAAAAACTCAAGCGTAAACAAGCGAAGGAGGGTTTTTCATGAATCTCATTCCGGTAGTAGTCGAGCAAACGAGTTATGGAGAGAGGTCTTATGACATTTACTCCCGGTTGTTAAAGGATCGCATCATTTTTCTCGGCAGTGCCATCGATGATCAGGTAGCCAATGCAGTGGTAGCTCAGCTGCTGTTCCTGGCAGCAGAAGACCCGAAAAAAGACATTCACCTTTATATCAATTCACCAGGAGGCTCTGTCACAGCAGGGATGGCGATTATCGATACCATGAAATTCGTAGCACCTGAGGTGTCCACGATCTGCACGGGGATGGCAGCGTCTATGGGCGCGATGCTTCTCGTAGCAGGAGCGCCGGGCAAACGGTATGCGCTGCCTAATGCAGAAGTCATGCTCCACCAGCCGTGGGGAGGCAGTCAAGGACAGGCGAGCGATATCAAGATCGCAGCAGACCGTATCATGCGACATCGCAACATGCTGTATACGATCATCGCGGAGCGCACGGGAAAGACAGTCGAGCAAATCGAAAAAGATGCAGACCGCGACTATTTCCTTACCGCCGCAGAGGCGCTCGAATACGGATTGATTGATAAAGTGATCGAAAAATTGTAGAGCTGGAGGTGCCGGGGTGAAGATCCTATTTTTGGGGGGAACGCGTTTTATCGGTCCACATGCAGTGAAGCGCTTGGCAGAAGCAGGTCATGAGGTTGCTGTATGTAATAGGGGGCTTTCCCTCGGCGCAGCCTCTCTACCACAAGGTGTCGTCTCTATTACGGGAGATCGTGCCCGCCTGGGTGAATACCGGGAGACTTTTCGCTCCTTTGCACCTGATGTCGTTATTGATCTATTTCCGTACACAGAAGCAGATGCCCGCCTGCTGATAGAAACGTTTCAGGATATAGCAGGTCGTGTCGTAGCGATCAGCAGCTGTGACGTGTATCAGGCGTTCGGACGGGTGAATAAGATCGAGTCCGGTCCGATTACGACTGAGCCGCTTACGGAGCAGTCTCCACTTTGCGAGAAGCGCTATCCGTTCCGAGGGGCCAGACCAGATCGCGAATACTATGACAAGGTACTCGTGGAGGGAGCCGTGATGGGGCAACAGAGTCTACCGGGCACGATTTTGCGCCTGCCGATGGTGTATGGCCCGCATGATTACCAGCATCGCGTCTATCCGTACCTTCAGCAGATGCGTGATGGACGTCCGTTTATTTTGCTCGAAGAAAGCTTTGCTTCTTGGCGTTGGGCACGCAGCTACGTAGAAGACATCGCGCATGCCATTTGTCTGGTGGCTACCGACGATCGAGCAAAAAATCAGATTTACCATGTAGCAGAAGAGCAATGCTTATCGATGCGAGCGTGGATTGAACGAATCGGCAGCGTTTACGGTTGGAATGGCAAAGTGATTACAGCGCCTTCTACTGAGTTGCCAAATGAGTGGGTTCCGCAGATCGAATCGAAGCAGCATGTTCAGCTGGATTCAGCAAAAATCAGGCGAGAGCTAGGGTATACGGAACAAGCCACCGCAGAGGAGTCTATGCGACGTACGATTGCATGGGGGCTTGACCATCCACCTGAAAACATGTTGCAAGAAAACAACTATATAATAGAGGATAAACTGCTCGCGAAGCTCGGTGTCTAGTATGTAGCAGGGAGTTTCGTGCATAGTCTGTTTGAACCGTCAGGATGGTATCTGGCGGTTTTTTGTTTGCACATCAAAGTGTTTGAAGGAAGGAGGAGCTGGGTATGAACAAGAGTAGCAAATGACGGGAGGCTCACCTTGTGAAAATCAGAACAAAAATCATCCTGGCTTTTGGTATCATATTGGCAGTCATGTTCGGTTCAGGTACGTATATGTACGTGCAAATGCTAGCAATGAAGGCATCCTATACAAAAATTATCGAAGAGGAAGAATTATTGACAGACCTGCGAGAAATGCAGTTTATCATGACGGGTCGAAATAATGACGAACGAGCCTATTTGTTAACGGGCGATGAAGAATTTCGGACGGAATTGAAGGAAAAGGCAGCAAAGGTGGACAGCCTGTTTGCCAAAATGAACAGTTCTCTTGAGTCTTCTCACCATCTTGAAGAAATGGGGGAGGCAAAGAGACTATATAATTCCTATCTGGAGTCAAGCGATAAAGTGGTAGAGGCACTGGATAAAGGATTACGTGAAGAAGCCATCTCTCATCATTTCGGTCAGGAACGGCAAGCGAGAAAAGAAATGGATTCGGTTGTGAGTGGATTGGTTGAAGAGGTGCGTAATGAAATCAAGGTAGATCAACAGGAGCTGGCGGAGAACGAAGGAATTTCGGCCATGATTCAGTTGTTTTTTAATGTAGTGGGAATTCTCGTTGCGATTGTGGTTGGGGGTCTTCTGATTCGCTCGATTGTGGCACCGCTGCATCGGGTGAACAAACAGCTCCATGATATCGCTGACGGAAAAGGAGATTTGAGGCAAGAGTTGACCGTCTTTTCAAAAGACGAGATTGGACAGTTGGCAGGATCATTCAACCGGATGCTAGTCAATTTACGAGAGTTGATTTCTCAGGTTCGCGAGCATGCCCAGCAGGTTGCAGCCGCAGCTGAACAACTGACAGCGAGCTCGAAGCAAACGAGCCAAGCTACGGAACAGATCGCCATCACGATCCAGGAAATGACGGAAGGAACGGACAGGCAATCCCAAAACGTAGAGGAGAGTCAGCAGGAAGTCGAAGAAATTTCAGCAGGAATTGAAAAAATTGCAGCACGTGCGCAAAGCGTGTCTGCTGCGGCTGCAAGTACCTCAGAGCTGGCGACAGAAGGGGATCGAACCATCCAGTTGTCGGTTTCCCAGATGGACGGGATCGGAGAAACTATGGAGCATTTGACTACACTGGTAGGTGGTTTAGGAAAACGCTCCCAACAAATCGGCCAAATCGTCGAAGTCATTACGCAAATTTCAGGTCAAACGAATCTCTTGGCATTGAATGCCGCTATCGAAGCGGCGAGGGCGGGTGAGCATGGTAGGGGCTTTGCTGTCGTGGCTGATGAAGTGCGAAAGCTAGCGGAGCAAGCATCTGCATCAGCACAAGAAATTTCCCAGCTGGTAGCGTCGATCCAGATGGAGACGAACGAAGCAGTCCTCACGATGGAAAAAGGTTCTCAAGAAGTATCAGATGGGATGGGTGGCGTCGCAAGAGCAGGAGAAGCGTTCTCTCAAATTCGCGATGCAGTTGTAGGCGTGACGAATGAAATTCAAGAAGTATCGACTGCTGCACATACCCTGACAGAAAGTACAGGCAAGGTCGGACAATCGATGCAGATGATCGCCACTGTAGCGCAATCGGCAGTCTCTCTCTCGGTGGGAGTCTCGTCTGCTACAGAAGAACAGCTGGCTTCCATGGAGGAAATTCACGCCTCGGCTGCATCGCTGGCGAGCCTCGCCGATGATTTGGAAAAACTGATAGGCCATTTCAAGGTATAAAGCTTCACCACAAGATACACCCCTTAGAATCGAGAGAAAGATTCTGAGGGGTGTTTTTCGTTTACGCTAATTTCCACACGATTCCTGCTCTCGACCCTGCTTTGTCAACAGGCGTATAGAATCGCATATGGTGAATCATAACAGCCGAGAATACGCCCACTGCTAAGCCTTGCCTAGCTTGGCGAAAGTGGGGGATAAATCTGCCCCGAGAGGTAAGTGCTTTGTTGCTTTTTTAGTTAAATTTCTCAATATTTTTGTAGAACATACGTTCCTGTTATGATAAACTCCTTCTGTGGGGTTCAACTGCCACTGTTAAAAAAGGAACTGCCCTGTCCAAGAGATAGATAGCACCGTCCTTCAATCCTCCCTCCAAAACCTCGCAGATGCATTCACCCGATTTTTCAAAAAACAAAATGAAGCACCGCGTTTCAAAAGTAAGAAGAATAAAATCCAGACTTGTACGACGAAGCATGCGAATGCAAACATTACGAAGGAATCCGACTGGGGATATTTCTGCTTACCATTTTGGTCTTGTCGACTACCAAAATATATGGTTTCGGCAGTAATCGTAGGAGATGAGTCTGTCACAGCGCCTCTAGTTGCGCTATGATAAGGCTTACATGTCAAAAAGCGGAGGCGAAAGTATGAAACGATTCCGATTTGATCAGCAAGTAGGCAAAACGATTGATCGCTATAATTCCGTCCATGCGACGATTTCTCGTGTCTTGCGCACACCTGATTCAGTTTCGATTGGGTGTATCCATTTGGAGGCAGGCGGGATTGTTGGCTATCATCCGGCACCTTGTCCTCAACTCTTCCTTGTCGTGAGTGGAGAAGGCTGGGTACGTGGAGAAGGTACAGAGCGTATCCCGATCCAGAGTGGTCAGGCGGCATTTTGGATCATAGGAGAAGGGCACGAATCAGGCAGTGAAACCGGAATGACGGCAATCGTGATCGAAGGAGATGGACTCGATCCGGAGAGCTTTATGTCCTTGTTGGAGACGTAGCATCCGTATGTATGAAGGTATTGGTTTGCCATTCCACCAACCGTACATAAGCTCATTAGACTATCTTAGAAAGACGGTGTGAAAGGCGAATGAATTGGAAAACACATATGGCACTTGGTGCCATCGCAGGCTACTGCGCCTATCCTTCATGGAAGGGCAGCGTCATTGGCGCGACAATGGCACTCGTACCTGATATCGATCAGGCAAATAGCAAGCTCGGAAACTTGATGGGACCTGTATCCAAAATGCTGCAAAAAGGATTCGGTCATCGAACAGTGACACACTCATGGGTAATATTGTTCCTTCCATTTCTGCTATTCGGTGATTCTCCGGCCGCAATGGCAGCTCTGTGGGGGATATTGTCCCATCTGATCAGCGATATGCTGGTGGGCCGCATTCAGTTATTGTGGCCGTTACGAGTGGGATGGCTCGGTATTCGGGTGTCCAAATCGATGTATCGGACTGTGGATCGAATCGTGTTTTATGTAGCGATTGTGTATATCGTGATCAGAGGTTATCAGTAAGAAGAATGGACAATGAAAAAAGGACTTCCCTTCAGGAGGTCCTTTTTCATTAGAACAAAAAAGCTGACACCGGTTTAGGACCGATGCCAGCTTGCCAGTAATGATTATGAGCAGATTCTTCTTATCACGAAACAACTAAGGCATCATGAACTGTTGCACGAGTTCAGCGTTTTCAGTCATGAATTTTTCTGCGTTTTGCATGACCTCTTGTTGTGCTTCCATCATTTGTTGGTCAGTCACAGTAGCGAAGTTGATGGAGTTGTCAGCAGTCATAGCTGGAATTTCCAGTGCTTTGCCGAATTCTGCTTTGGACTTCAGCTTGAAGCTAAAGCCTTTTGGCATATCTGGAGTAGGGTTCGAGAAGTTCACTTTTACCGTGCCATCAGAATCTACACCATTGTCCGTCTTCGTCTCGTTCACGGTAACATTACCGGTCAGAGCAACAGGGTTGGAGGAATATTCGTCTGCTGCTACGAGTGCAAAGTCATACTTTCCGGTTTTTTTCTTGTCTTGCTTGGTTGTCTCGAAAGTAGTCGAGAAGTCCAGAATTGGCTGGTCGGTCTCTTTCGCCAGGATGCTGAACTTGCCCTTTGTCTTGTCTTTTTCTTCTGTCGCTCTGTAGGTGAAGGACATTTCGCCACTTTGCAGATCAGACAGGTTGTGCAGGGAGTAACGGTAGTACGTTTCTGCACCTTTATCGTAGGAAACACTGCTGTAGACCAGCTGATCTTTTTTCTCTTTGTCATCGAACAAGAGCTTGCGGGACAAGATTTGATGGTCGCCGTCCACGAGTACGACCATTCTCAATTGATCGGTTGATTTCGTGTCGGTGTCTTGTGTGTCCTTGATGATGTCATCAAAGGCTTGCTCGTAATTTTTCTTGAATTCTTCTTTGCTAATTTCTTCTACTTTGTAGCCGCTGTCGAGCATCAGTGTAGCCACATTGTGGTAGCGACTGTAGATCAGGTCAAACAACTTTTGGTCAGCTTTTGCCTTCTCTGCGATTTGCTTCGCCAGAGCCGCGCCTTCTGCGTCATTAAAAGTAATCGTGATCTCACGTGCATCTTCCTTGAGTCCTTCTTCGGAGAAAGGAACACCTTTTTTGATGCTTACCTGGCTGTCTTTGATGCTGTCAGCATACAGCACGGCATACGGAGTCATTACTGTTTTGAGTTCATCTTGATTAAAATTGATCGCTTCATACAAATCGCTATAGCTTACAATGCGTTTTGGCAGTTCTTCGCCCATCTTTTCCTTAAGAGCATCGCTATCTTTCAGGTCCATATAAGCGTATTTCGAGTAAAACTCTGGCAGCTTGAAGCCCATCACGGAATCATTCATGAAGTACTCAAGAGTAGCCAGCTTTTTATCTTGAAGGTGAACTTCCAGGTTACCTGATTGCTGATTTTTCTGTTCATCGATGTTGCTTTGCATCACGAGCTTCGCTTTGCCCAGCATGTCGAGAATTTTTTGTGCTTCCGGGTCTGGGATCGTTGCATCTAGGGCAATTTCACTCACCTCAGCAGTGGAGTGAACTGGTTTTTCCAGGTATGGCTTCATGTAGTCTTGGTATTCCCCGTAAGCTTTGGATACGTCGCTTGAAAACTTCATCATGCTCTCTGCTTCCGCTTGCAGGTAAATCGTTTTAGCGCTCTTAAACAAATCGTATTTGGCATAGGCGGTACCTAATCCACCCAACACAACGACAGCCGCTGCCCCCGCGATCAACCATACTTTTTTCTTGCTTTTGCGCGGTGGGTTCACGTTTGTTGCAGTTTCCATCATTTCTCTCCCCTTTTTGCTCTCTCTTTGGTGAGTACGATGTGCGTAATGATTTTGCGCACTCGATTTTGTATTGTACCATAAGGAGGATGAAGGGGAAGGATTTCCAGTAAAATTCTTCAAAAAAGAGGAAGAAAGACCCAAATGGTTGCATTCTTCATTCTTTTGTATGCATATAGAACAAAGAAAAAGCGACAGCAGGGGGGAGATCACGTGGATTTTCGCGTGCTGCAAACGTTTATGGTGGCGGCCACGACAGAAAATTTTCACCAGACAGCAGAAGCGTTGTTCATTGCGCAGCCTACTGTCAGCCAGCATATACGACAATTGGAAAAGGAATTGGGGATCAAGCTGTTTGAACGGGTTGGCAAACGCGTTCGGTTAACGGCTGCGGGCAAACGCTACCTGCCACATGCAAAAGGACTCCTTCAACAGTGGCATAACAGTATGGAGGATTTGCAGGCTTGGAGACAGGGCTATCGGGAAAAGCTGCAACTGGCTGTTTCACCGATTATTGCCCGTGCTCGTTTTTCTCATTTGCTGCACCGTTACACCAAGCTGTATCCCGATGTAGATATCTCGATTAAAATTGTCGACTCCGTGGAAATTGGCCCGCTGGTTCAAAATGGACAAGCTGATCTGGGCTTAACCCGGATGGTGCCGGGAGAATTCCAGTTGTCTACTTATCTTTTGTACGAAGATCCTGTCGTTTTTGCAGTCCCTCACAGTGGCGGAGATATGGAGGCGCCCTTGCCTGATTGGGAGCAAGAGGTGCAAGCGAACCGTCTGCTGACCCACAATCACCCGGGTTATTGGGATGAGGTGCTGTTGCTTTTGCGTCAGAGGGGGCTTTCTTTGCGTACAATGGCTGTTTCGCAGGTAGACATTACAAAGCGATTCATCGAGGATGGATTGGGCGTTTCCTTTTTGCCTCGGACGGCTGTCGATCGGGATTTGTTTGAAAACCGTTTTATTGAACTGCCTACACCTGGCCTTGTTTTGCCGAAGGTTGCTTCCTATTTGCTGGTGCCCAAAGCAGGGATTAGCGAGCCAGCGCAGCATTTTATAGATATCTTGCAGTCTTTGTATCCACCGATGCCACTTGTTCAGTCGGGGGGACGGACATAAAAGATAACAAGCCTGTAAGGTAGATGTAAGGTGAATCGATAGTTTTGACCAGTATATGTAACCTATACTGAACCCTGCTAGATGACAGCAGGGGGGAATGACGAATATGCAGGCTGAACCAATCGCACAGAAGGATCGGATTTATTCTATTGATATTGTAAGAGGATTGGCTTTGTTCGGGATTTTGCTGGTGAACTTGCCGGGCTTTATCATGTATTCGGAAGACGTTCGTATGCCAATAGAGGCAGGGATCGATGCATGGATTCGCTTAAGCTATGATTTATTCATTCAGACGAAATTTTTCGGGATCTTTTCGTTTCTATTTGGCTTAGGTTTTTACATTTTTATGTCACGGGCTGAACAGCGTGGACAAAAAGTATTTCGTCTCTTCAGCAGACGGTTGTTCGCGATGTTTTTCATTGGTGTGATTCACGTCATTTTGTGGTTTGGCGATATTTTGACGGTGTACGCATTGCTTGGCTTTTTACTGATGCCTTTTTATCGAAGAAAGTCTTCTACGATTCTGGCTTGGGCAGCCAGTTTGGGCGGAGTGTACATGCTCACTCAAGGTGTGGCGCTCGTACAGACGCTCAATGGTCAAGAAGTCTATCCGTTTATCGCATCATTACAGTCGACAATGATACCGATTTTCGTGATGTTCCTGTTTGGTTTGTATGCGGGAAAACGCGGTTTGATTGCTCAAATTCGCGAGCATAAGCCGTTGTTGAAACGAATCGCTGCTACTACTCTTGTAATCAGTCTTCCGATCGCAGCAGGGATTGTTTGGGCTAGCGGTGTCGGCTTTGGTCCAAAGCTTGAACAGGCGAATAAAATATTGGTTGATCTGAGTACGCTGCCTTTGGCGATGTGTTTGATAGCCAGCTTGTTTCTGTTGTTGGATCGTGAGCCGGTACGGAAGGTTCTCCAGCCATTTGCCTACACGGGACAAATGGGGTTAACGACTTATTTGGGTCAGACCGTCATCATGACCATTCTGATTCCTTTGTTCGGTATTACGGCAATGCCGCTTTCTTCTTGGTTTTTGCTTGCGCTGCCGATCTATGCGTTTCAATTACTCGTAAGCTGGCTGTGGCTGAAGCGTTTTAATCGAGGGCCGATGGAAAAGCTATGGCGCTTCCTGACGTACGGACGTAAAAAGAAGTCAATTCCAGCTCCTACTAACTAATTGTAAAACGTGATCAAAACTACGGTTTTCTTCTATTTCCCTTCACGATTATGAATCGATTATACTGAAGAGAAAAGAGACGAAAATGGAGTGGTGATGATGACAAAACAACATCCTTTGGCTATCGGCTTGGATGGTATCGCCGTAGCAGAAACAGACCTTAGTTTGGTGGATGGGATTAATGGACTGCTGGTGTACCGCGGTCATTGGGCGCGTGATTTGGCTATCCATCACACATTTGAGGAAGTGGCACACCTGCTCTGGTTCGGACATTTGCCTAGCGAGCAGGAGTTGATTAATTTAAAAGATAAGCTCAAAGCAAACCGTGAGCTGCCGGAGCACGTAAAGGGAATCCTGAAGCTGATCCCGGCAGATGTAGATATGATGAGTGTACTGCGTACAGGTGTTTCGGCCCTGGGCAGTTCTTCGCACGGCTTCCCGCCGACCATCGATGAGGTGATTGCGCTGGCTGCCAAGATGCCGACAATCGTTGCGTATCGCTTCGCTTGTCTGGAGGGCCGCGAGCCGTTGGCACCGAATCAGGAGCTGGATCATACAGCGAACTATCTGTATATGCTCAAGGGTGAAAAGCCGAAAGCGGCACACGTACGTGCACTGGATGCGTACCTGATTTTGACGCAGGAGCATGGCATGAATGCATCCACATTCTCCGGTCGTGTCGTCAGCTCGACCGAATCCGATCTGATTTCTTCCATTACGGCAGCAATCGGCACCTTGAAAGGTCCTTTGCACGGCGGAGCGCCATCTGAAGTGACGGAGATGATCGAGGCTATCGGCACGAAGGAAAATGCAGAGCCGTGGCTGCGCAACAAGCTGGAGAGCGGCGGACGCTTGATGGGCTTCGGACACCGCGTCTATAAAACGGTTGATCCGCGAGCAACGGCTCTGCGCGTTGTTGCATCCGAGCTGTCGTCCAACGATCCGTGGTTCGATCTGGCAACACACGTAGAGAAAGTAGGCTTGCAACTGCTGGAAGAGTACAAACCAGGCCGCAAGCTGAATACAAACGTAGAGTTTTTTGCCGCAGCTGTGATGCGTGCGGTGGGCTTGGACGACAATTTGTTTACACCAACATTTGCCGTGAGCCGTGTAGTTGGTTGGAGTGCGCACATTCTGGAGCAGGCAGGCAAAAACCGCATTATTCGCCCGCAATCCAATTACATTGGCACGATGCCAGAATAATCGAGACGTGAATCATGAAAGCTATCCGTTATGCGGGTAGCTTTTTTTCGTGTTATGGATGTGGCTGCGGTGGGGAGAAGAATATTTCCAGTCTAGGCTCCAGGCTCCGTCCCACTGGGGGGATTAGACTGCCCGCTCCGAAGGGATTTGCGGGGAAACGCAAAAGTGGTAGCCGCTTCGTCGCGTGGTTGCGTTTCTGTTGCCCGCAAATCCCTTCTCCGCTCGGTAGGACTCCACAAGTCGCTACGCCTGGAAATATTCTTCTCTGGCGTTACTGATGAGGTTCTTCCATCTCTTTTAAGTCATTAAAAAATCGGATCACACGGAAAGCTCGTAGAGGAAACAGGAGAAATAAGCGAAGATCTTTGGTACACCGACCGAGACGGAATGCAAAAAGCGAAACACGCTCTTAAGCGTCCACCTCTGAAAAACATCCTGAAAGAACTACTTTGGACGCGGTTTCGCTTTTTGCATGGAGGCGGGCAGTGAATCCCTCAGCGGGTGGGACAAGAATCTGAGCGTTTTCTCCTGTTTCCTCCCCACCACAACAGCCGGACAAAGCATGATATCGTCTTCACAAAGTGCAACTTGGGATTGCAGAAGATGCTTACTTTTGGCATGATAATAAAAAAAAGTAAGGAGTGGAGCAAATGGCGTTGTTGTCTACCCCGTTTCAGTTTAAAGGACTTAGCTTGAAAAATCGGATTGTCATGCCGCCGATGTGCCAATACTCTGTGGATGCACACGATGGAACACCAACGGACTGGCATTTTGTTCATTACGTTTCTCGTGCAGTAGGCGGAACAGGTCTGATTATCGTGGAAATGACCGATGTCGAGCCTGATGGCAGAATTTCCAACGGCGATTTGGGCTTATGGTCTGACGAACAGATTCCGGCGTATGGACGAATCGTCTCCGAGGTTCATAAGTATGGGGCCAAAATTGGCATTCAGATTGCTCATGCGGGCCGCAAAGCGGAAGACGCAGAAGTGCCTGTATCGGCGTCTGCGATTGCTTTCCCAGGGGCGCGCTACAAAACACCACGGGCGTTGACGACAGAAGAAGTCAAGCAAATGGTCGTCAAGTTCCAGGACTCAGCGAAACGTGCAGTGGAAGCCGGGTTTGACACCATTGAAATCCACGGTGCGCACGGATACTTGATACATCAGTTCCACTCCCCTTTGACAAATCAGCGAGACGATGAGTACGGGCGGGATAAAGCGCTGTTTGGCGTGGAAATTATTCAGGCGATCAAAGAGGTCATGCCAGCTGACATGCCGCTGATCATGCGCGTTTCTGCCGTAGAGTACGTGGATGGTGGATATGGGCTGGATTACAGCACAGAGCTGTGCCGCCGTTACAAGGAAGCAGGCGTGGATATTTTCCATCTATCCAGCGGCGGGGAAGGACCGATTGGTTCAGCAGGCCGTCCAGGTGTTCATCCTGGCTATCAAGTACCATTGGCACGCGCAATTAAGCAGGCACTGGATGTACCAGTTATTGCAGTCGGCAATCTCGATGATCCAAAAGTGGCGGAAGCATCAATTGGCAATGGCGATACGGATTTGGTAGCAGTCGGACGCGGCATGCTGCGTGATCCTTATTGGGCACTGCATGCGATTCATGAGCTGTCGGCGGATGAGTTGCAGCCACCGAAGCAATATTCAAGAGCGTTTTAATCGAGTAAAAGAGCAAGGGGCTTTCCTTTCGACTGAATGAGTCGGAGGAGAGCCCTTTTTTACCGTGAGTTCTTGACACTTTTTGACAGTCCGTTTACTATAAATGTCAGTCAGTACTGACAATCACTTCCGGGAATGAGGATCGCAATGAGCAGCAGCAAAAGTCTTACAAGCAGCGAAAAACTGATGATAGCCGCAATCGATCTCATCGCGGAAAGAGGCTACAACGGCGTAACCACGCAAGAAATTGCCACTGTGGCAGGATTGAGCGAGAAGACGTTGTTTCGCCACTTCGGCAGCAAGCGGAATTTGCTTGAGTGCGCCTTTGACCGTTTTCATTACACGGAAGGGCTGACACAGCTTTTCGCGGAGAAGCTTGTGTGGGATTTGCGCGAGGATTTGCTTTTAATCAGCCGAACATATCACGAAATGATGAACCGCAATCGGAAAATGATTTTGATTAGTATTAAGGATGAGGCCCATTTGCCTGGATTCCGCGAGCGGACCCAAAAGCACCCGCGACAGTTGATGGTACTGTTTACAGATTACTTCAAAGAGATGGGCAAAAAGGGCAAGATGATCCAAACGAATCCGGAGGCACAGGCGACTGCCTTCATGGTCATGAATTTCGGGGCGTTTTTGAACGATCTGGATGGCACTAGCAATTTTTCAGGGGTATCTCTGGAGGCATTTATCGAAGAGAGTGTAGAGGTTTTCGCTAGGGGTTTGACTCCCTAGTTTTTTTATCACCCAAATGTCAGTCAGTACTGACAGTCAAACTACGAATAAAAAGCGAAGGGAAAGATGCGGCATGGAAGCGACAAAAACGCAGCAAAACAGGGACATATTAATCCGGATTTTGATGTTTACCTTGGTCATTTCCTCCATGAGTGCTCTGGTGTTTAACATTGCACTCCCCGAAATTAGCAAGGAGTTTGGATTGAGCATAGCGCAGGTGAGCTGGCTATCGACCGCATATGGATTGTTATACGCGATCGGAACCGTGACGTATGGCAAGCTGGCGGATCGATACAAGCTCAAGAATTTGTTGACGTTTGGACTCTTGGTGTTTACGGCTGGTTCGTTTTTCGGTTTGGTCTCCGATTCCTTTGCGATGGCTCTTTTCGGTAGATGCTTGCAGGCAGTAGGGGCGGCTGTCATTCCGGCTACTGCGATGCTCATTCCTTTGCGATACTTCCCGCCTGAGCGCAGGGGTTCTGTTTTAGGTAGAACGGCAGTAGGATTGGCTCTTGGCGGTGCACTCGGTCCTGTGGTCGCGGCGTTAATCGTCAGCTTTGCCCATTGGCGCTGGCTGTTTTCCATACCGCTCCTGATCTTGCTTACACTGCCGTTCTACCGCAAATATTTGGAGGATGAGGAGACAGCGGCTGGTGGGAAGTTTGATTGGGTGGGCGGCTCGCTACTTGCGATCAGCGTGACGTCATTGCTTTTGGGAGTAACGAATGGATCTTGGTGGTCTGCATTGGGCAGTTTGGTTACTTTGCTCCTGTTCGTTGTACGAATTCGTTCGGTAGCTGATCCATTTGTCCAGCCGAAGGTTTTCGCCAACAAGCAGTATACAGTTGGGATTCTGATGGCATTTCTCATCAATGGAATGGGGATATCGCTTTATTATCTCAGTCCGCTGCTCTTGGCTCAGGTGCAGCAGCTATCGACGAGCTGGATCGGCTTTGTGATGGTGCCCGCGGCTATCGCTTCGGCATTGCTTGGTCGCGTGGGAGGAAGGCTCGCGGACAGGCGGGGGAATGTTTTTCTGTATTTCGTTGCATCTAGCTTACTGATTGGCTGCTTTGGCTTGCTGTCTACTTTCACAAGCACCTCGGTTATCGGCATTGCGCTCTTCTTGATCCTAGGCAATGTGGGGCAGTCTTTTATGCAAATCTCGATGGCGAACTCGATCTCGAGGACGTTGACGAAGGAGCAGGCGGGAGTAGGCATGGGAATCTTTTCGATGCTGAGCTTCATTTCCATGGGGATCGCGTCTGCGGTATACAGCAAGGTTATCGATCTTGGCGCGACTACCAATTGGAACCCGGTAAATCCGTATACGAGCGGCTTCATTTACAGCAATATATATTTGATGATGTCCCTGATGCACGTGTGTCTTATGGTCTTCTACTACTTTCAGTTCGGTAGGGCCAAGAGACAGAGCCTTCTGGCGGATAGCTGACCCTTTGTTCATTCAGGCTTCATACAATATGTGGTAGACTAAAATAAAAAAGGAAGGGGGTTCCTGTTCGTTGCGAGAGCTTTCTTCCATTCGTTTTACAGAGGGAGAACCACTGTTCATCCAAATCTATCACTTTATCAAAGACGAAATATTGCATAACCAAATCACGCATGAAGAGTTTCTCCCCTCAATCAGAAGCTGTGCCCAATCACTTGCTGTCAGCAAAAACACGGTGGAAGTTGCCTATCAGCTACTAGTATCGGAAGGGTACATCAGCAGCATTCCGAAAAAAGGGTATCAGGTGACGTACAAAGCAGGACCTCCTTCTGGGCAGTACGCAGCGGAACGAGAAGACTCTCGTATACCGTCGATTCACTATGACTTTCGCTATGGCAACATCGAGCTCGGAGCCTTCCCTTTTCATCCATGGAATAAGCTGCGCAACAAGCTCATCTCCTACCATCAGCGCACGTATATGGTGGAGGGGCTGGCTCAAGGCGAATACGTATTGCGAAAGGAACTCTCGAAATTGCTGCATGAAACGAGAGGAGTCCTCGCCACGCCGGAGCAGATCATTATTGGAGCCACCCCACAACAGTTGGTATCGATTGTCGTCCAGCTTCTGGACAGAGAGAAGCATGTGATTGGCGTAGAAAATCCGGGCTATGATGGTGCGAGAAATACGTTTCTCAACGGTGGATACCGTGTACACGGCATTTCCTTGGAGGCAGACGGTGTTTCCATAGATGAGCTGAAGAGAAGCGGGGCAAGCATCATGTACGTGAGTCCTTCTCAGCAATTCATCAACAAAATGACGATGCCTTTGGAGAAAAGAAACCAATTGACCCTGTGGGCGCAATCCTTATCGCATTCTTATCTGGTAGAGGATGACTACGAATGGGAGTTCAAATATCAAGAGAGCTACATCCCTTCGATCCAGAGCCTGTCTCCCCAAAAGGTTGTTTACATTGGGCGGCTCTCCAAAGCATTGCTGCCGCTCGTAAACGTCAGCTACGTCGTCCTTCCTTACGAGCTGTTATCGCGTTTTCACCAGCGCGTGCCTGAATACGATCAGCCTGTTTCCCGCTTGGACCAGTTGACGCTAGCGACGTATTTGTCCGATGGCTATTGGCATAGACACTTGCAGCACATGCGAAAAAACTACATGGAAAAGCGAGAGGTATTTCTTCAGGCAGTCGTTCGTTACATGGACGGACGTGTGGAAATAGAAGGGAAGGATACGGGGCTGCATGTATTTTTGACCGTAAAAAGTCAGCGTACGGAAGCGGAACTCATGGAGCGTGCCTATCAAAAAGGCGTAAAAGTCTACGGAACTGCCCGATACTGGCTGCATGATACAAGGGAGCATCCGACGGTATTGTTAGGATACGGAGCATTGACCCCCGACGATATTCAGGAGGGCATTCGCTTGTTGGCTAGCGCTTGGTTTGAGTAACAGATCAGCTTTCTGTCCCACTCATCTTGAACGATCTGTCCCTTTGGCCCCAGACGGCTATCCATTACGATGGACAGGACAGCGATTAGAAAGGGTGGGAAAAATGAAGTTCATTTTTGATATGGACGGGACGATCTGCTTCAAGGGTCAACCGATCTCAACAAACATTTTGGATAGCCTGCTTGCACTCGAACAAGCGGGACATACGGTGGGTTTCGCCTCCGCAAGACCGTGTCGTGACATGCTGCCTGTCCTCGATGAGCGGTTTGCCAACCATCTCCTCATTGGCGCGAATGGAGCGATGACGCATCACCAAGGAAGCTTGCAGGGCTGCGTGCCGATCCCGGATCGTTTGGCACATGAAATCATCAGCATTCTCGATGATTATCGCGCGCAGTATTTCATCGATGACTCGTGGAATTACGCACATAATTGTGTGTCGACCCATCCTTTTTTGAGCTATATCGATCCCAATCGGACAGCCAGCCGCGTGGACGTAGATCAACTGAATGCCGTGCTGAAAATCCTGATTTTATCGTGTGACCGTTATGAAGAATTGATGGCGAGAATCAAGGAACTTGATGTTACGCTGCATTTTCATTCGGCAGAAGGCATTCTCGACCTCACTTATCGGGGAGTGAATAAATGGGCGGCCCTGAATCGGTTCGATGTGGCAGGGGAGCCGTTCATCTGCTTTGGCAATGACATGAATGATTTGCCGCTATTTGAAAAAGCGCATTATTCCGTATTGATTGGCGAGTATGAACCGCTGCTTTCACTGGCAAAAGAAAAAATCACCATGGATGATCATGTGGAGCAATCTATTATCGCAAAATTGCGAGAGCTGGGCGCGAACAACTGAATGATGAAAAACGTCCGAATGGTGGAGATCCGGACGCTTGTTTCCATCAACGATTATTGGATCATCTCAGCACAACACCAACCGCATACACTTTGCAGCCGATCAGGATCTTCCCAGCAACAGGCTCTGCATCTCATGCTTCTTTCTCTGGGAGGATTTTGTCTAGAATAAGGATCACGATCAGGATGACGAGGAGTAGAATACTGCACCAAACGACCATTTACTTTCTTGAATCCTTTGTTGCGGGATTTATTCCTTCTCAATGATGATCACTCCTTTTGATGGGATACGTTAGGGTATGCTCAAAAATTTCTATGGAATAGACATGCATCCCCAATTACAAAAAATGGGATCAATCACTTGTTCTTCTAAATCCATCTGCGGGTTGCTACATTTTCTAGGAGGCTATGACATGATGAATCCATCATTGGAAAAGAGACATCAGGCACTGCGCGAAGCAGAGACCAAAGCGGAGTTTTTATTTGCCACAATCGAAGAGAAGGGCATTATTCGCAGCGGCGTGACGGAAAAGGATATCAACAAGGAGATTTACGAGCTGGCCTTTCAATTGTTCGGGATCAAGAAATACTGGCATAAGCGAATTGTGCGAGCGGGAAGAAACACGCTGTTTCCGTACCGAGAAAATCCACCGAACTTGACTGTCACTCCCGAAGATATTGTCTTTCTCGATTTCGGGCCCATTTTTGAGGACTGGGAGGCTGATCTCGGGCGGACGTATGTGCTTGGAAATGATCCGGTAAAACAAAAGCTGCGCGACGATATTGAAAAAGCGTGGGACGAGGGCAAGGCTTACTTTTTGTCCAAGCCGGATATTACGAGCAGCGAGCTGTTTGCCTACATGTGCGAGCGCGCTAAAGCATACGGCTGGGAGTACGGTGGTCCGCACGCAGGGCATCTCATTGGCGAATTCCCGCATGAAATAATTCAAGGGGAGGATATCGTCAACTATATTCACCCTGACAATTACAAGCCAATGAGAGAGCCGGATCATAACGGACGCCCGCGCGATTGGATCCTGGAGGTTCATTTTATTGATCGGGAACGAGAAATTGGGGGATTTGTAGAGAAGCTGTTGACGGTGGAGTAAGAGGGAAATAAGAAAACGCCTTTTCCAATTAGGAAAGGGCGTTCTTTATTTACCTATTCTTTGCCTTACTAATACATCACCATGTTCCCGGTCTTTTTCATATGCTTCTCCGCTTGCTTCAACAACACGACGGTCGCTGTCACGAGCACCAGCAAGACGGTGGCTAGCAGTCCCATACTCGGCAGCAGTGTTTGCAACGATGCTCCCTCCATCAGCAGCTCACGAATCAACTGAAGTGCGTAGGTCAGGGGAAAGCAAAAGGAAATGACCTTGGCCCAAACCGGAAAGGCCATCGGGGGTAGGCGGACACCGGAAAAGATCAGCATCGGCTCATCCAGCACGGTGTACAAAAAGCTCGAATCGCGTGAAAACAGAAAGAGTACACAGAGAAAGCCGCCCCAGACAATGGCCGATACCAGCAAAATGAGGAAGGCGAGTGGAGGTGCCCACCAGCCGCTCAGCTGAATGCCATCGACAAAAAACAAGGCTAACAGGACAAAGCAAAAGAACAGCCAGACTCCTTCGATCAGTGAGGAAAGCGAACGCCCGTATAGAAAAGCGAGCCGGTTGACCGGGCTGATGAAGATCATTTCCATGGTTCCTGCTTGTCGTTCAAAGCTCATTTGCCATGACGACTGTACCAGGCACCAATAAAAGATATAGCCTAAATAGCCAGTCAACAGGAACAACGGCAACTGCTCGTAGCTGATGAACCGGGCTAGAGGGGAATCAGCTCCCATCCGAAACGGGGCAAACGAATAATACGCGGTTACAAAATTGATAACGGGCCAGACCAAGAGCGAGAAGTAGATCATTTTGCTGTGAAACGAATGGCGATGCTCCTTGATGATTTCGGCCAAAAGCAGACTGCCTAGCTGTTTCATGCCCCCCTCCGATCTGCCATGTGCAGGATGACGTCCTCCAGAGATGGCTGTTGCGTGGAGAGACGCAAGACAGGGGATTGGTGGGTAGCCAAGAGGGAAAGTAATGGCGTCGTCATATCCGTTTTGCCTCGTAAAGTCACTTCCCAGGTCTGCTCGTCTGTTTCCGCGATTTCCCGTGAGCCGCCATAATCCAGAGCCAGCTGGCGCAGATCGTAATCGAGCGAGTCGGAGAGAGAGGGGATCACTACCTGTAAGGCTGTATCTAGATGGAGCGATTTGGTCAGGTGCTCCGGTGTATCATGCGCCACGAGCCTTCCTTTATCGATGATGTATACCTCGTCGCAAAGCTCTTCTACCTCATGAATGTAGTGGCTGGTCAGCAGAATGGCTTTTCCATGTTGAGAAGCGAGCTCACTCACATGCTTGCGAAGCTGCCGGGCAATGGGGGCGTCCAACCCGAGAGTCGGTTCGTCAAGGAACAGGTAGTGCGGATCATTGATCAGGCCCCGGGCGATTTGTAGTCGCTGCTTCATGCCTTTGGAATAACGCTCCACTGGGGTGTTGGCCGCCTCATACAGGCCAACCTGCAAGAGTAATGAATCGATCCGATCGCGCAAGGCCTGCCCTTGCAAACCGTACAGACTACCGAAGTATTGCAGGTTTTCCCGCCCTGTCAGCCGCCAGTACAGCATGCGCTCGCCTCCTGCGATCATGTTGACCTTGGCTTTGACGAACCGATCGTCCTTTACCGCGTCGTACCCGTCTACCGTGATTGTGCCACTGGTTGGGGTGAGCAGTGTGGAGCACATCTTGATCGTTGTTGTTTTTCCTGCCCCATTAATACCTAACAATCCAATGATTTTGCCGGGTACCATGCGAAAGGACAGATCAGTGACTGCCTCGACCTCTGTCCATTGCTGGCGAAACCAGCCTTTTTTCTCCTTCACCCGGTATACCTTCCGTACATTCTCTGCAATCAGCATGATCGTTGTCCTCCTTGTTATCCAAAAATCGATTCCATGACGCGTTTTTCCATCTTACGAATGCCCCACACCCCGATGACGAGATAGACGAGGGACAGGGCTGCCATATGAAACAGCTGTGGTGAAACAGCATGCAGCGGCGCTCCTTGAATCACACATTGCCGAAAAGCATCCAGCGCAGGCGTGAGCGGCATGATGAGACCGAGCGGTTGCAGCCATTCAGGTAAATATGGAATCGGAAACGTGACCCCACTGACAAAGGCCATCACGGCAAACAGCGTGTTTTGTGTGATGTACGTATCGCGGAACCAAAGCATGAGACTGCCCAATACGAGCGCTTGGCAAAAGAAAGCCCCTGTAGACAATGTCCAGACAAGAACGGCGCTCCACACGTTCGTATGAGAGAGCGTGAGTCCAAACAACGCCCCTACAAGCACAATCACCGAAAATTCGAACAAAGTACGCATGAGTTGTTGGGCGACATTCCCCAAAAAGTACCCCCTGCGCAAGGAAGGGGTGAGCAAAACAGCCTCCAAGGTCCCTTCCCGAAGCTCCGTAATGAGTGAGCGGCTGACATTCATCAAGGTCGAGACGGCAAACGCATAAAAAGCTCCGCCGAGGATGGCGTACGACAAGTAATCGGACGAGCCGGTGAGATGCGCGAAATTCTCGTCCAACTGTCCGGCAAATACATAGTGATAGGCGAAGAAGGCGAAAAGCACCGTATACACCCCGGAAAAAATGTGGCCGATGACAAACGACCACGGATAGGCACGAATCATCACGCGGGTATTGCGGATAAAGGTAGCTTTGGCGACATGAAACACGTTATTTCCTCCGTTCTGGGGGATGTGATGAAGTAGGTGGAGCGAGAATTCCGGGAACAGGCATATCGATGAACTCATGCAGATCGACGGCGAGTTGTTCCAGCCGTGATGCAATCGCGCGGTAAAACACATACCGTCCCCGCCGTTCACTCCAGATAAACCCTGTGTCTACCAACAGATTCAAGTGCTTGTTGACGGCAGGCTCACTGATGTTGTGCAGGTCAGCCAACTGCTGCGTGCAGTAAGGATGAGCCAATAACGATTTGAGAATCGCTGTCCGCGTCGGGTCACTGAACACCTTCATTTTGCTGATAAAGTCAGCGGGAATCACTGAGGTAGCTCTGGTGCCGGGAACGTCAACGGTTAAGCACACGGAGATATGGTCGTCGTAAATGCCTAGCAACAAATGCGGCGAGACAAACGTTGAGACACGCAAATGGATACGAGCCAGCTCCGAATAGCCAAATGTGTACGTTTTTGCCTTGTGAAATTGCAAGAAGTCTTCGTGCACCTTCAAGCGCGGGTGTACCTGCGACAAAAACGAAATCGGATCAAGCTTGATCTGCTCTTGTGCTTCATGTACGGCGCGGACGAGCCACGGTTCAATCCGTCGTTCTTCTGCCTGGAAAACAGGCAGGTAGTCGTAGCAAAACTCCAGAAAACTGCGCTTGGTCGAGAGTGGATGGCGCAAAAGCTCCCGATGCTCCGGTTTCAGCTCATCAAAAATCTCGTCTGTACGTCCTTGCATCCAAGTGTGAAGTTGTCTGGGATGATAGACGGGACCGATCATGAGTTGGGCAAACTCGCCAGCATCCATCGCCTGTACACGCTCCAATGCGGCCTCAACAGAATGCTCAAAGCACTCCTCCCAAGGTGCTAGGAAGTCCATAGCATCGAGAAACTGATTGGACATGGAACTAAAATAGTGGAGCTTTTTCAAGAGCGGGGCAGGTAAAGCAGTGAGCAATTCCTCCGCCCAATGCAAGCGGGAGGTGTGATGCTCCGGCTTGGCAAGCACATGGAGACTTAAGAAAAACTCATAGCCAGGTATGTATGCGACATGAAGATGCTTACGCAGCCAGTCAGGTAAATCTTGCACCGAGCATCCTCCTTTCTTATTCAATTAACCATTTGGTGAATTTAATTTGGGAGTGGGCAAAATTGAAGAAATTATGCCGGAGGGACATCCCGATGTCAAGAGAAAAAGAAAACAACCACGGCTAACGGGTAGCACGTGGTTGTGGGACAGTATTACGTCTCAGAGAAACGAGAGCCGAGCGTCTGCACGGCTTGCTGCATCGCTGTCAAATCGGCTTCGGGAAGCGACTTTTCCTGATAGCGATATTGCTGATAGTAACGTGTGATGCGAGCGACTGCATCCAGCTGACCTGCATCTAGCAAGGACTTTTCGCGCAGCCGATTGAAAAACTCTTGGGGTGTCTCGTGCAGCTCGATTGGCATGCCTTGCTTCTCCATGAGGACGAGAAATTGATAGTAGGCGTACCTGGTGGGGTCATCCTCTGGACCAACAGGCTGTTTGAACCATTTGGCAGAGCCATCTTCTGTGCTTTCTTCACTGGAAGAGGGAGGAACAGTGGTCAATACGGTATTTTGTACAGCCGCCACTTCTTTTTCCAGCGTAATCGTCCCCTTGAAGCGCTTTTTCCATATGTACCTGCTGAGCAGGATCACACAGGCGAGGATGAAGGCAATGATTAAGTATGGCTGTAGAACAGAAAAGAGTGGTTCTCCGAGCTGTATTTGCACACTGGGGTTATCTGGTTTTTGTCCTGTATTTTCCGTTAATAACTGAATCGCTGCTTGTTTTTGGCTCGCCCTCTCGTACAAGCGTTCAAACAATTCCACAATGAAAATAAGCACAGGCTCAAAGAGCGTATACAGACCATCGCTGACAGGTCCTTTAATCCAACTCCAGATCCAATAGATGAGACCAAGTACGATAGAACCGACAGCCAAATAACCTGCGATCAAAAGAAAACGAGTGCCAAGCACTTGACTGCCGAGTAGCATGCTAATGCGAACAGGCAGCCTCGTAGAAAGTGATCCTTCCCGCAGTACAAACGCCCCAATCGCCACCAAAATATAGCTGAGAGTAATGAGGACAAGCATGGAAAAAGAGGCTGCGAGCGAATAGGAACCCGGGTCAACGATGGAGGTGTAAAGTACCGCTAACACAAGCTGTATCAGGCCCGCCATCAGTGCCAGAACAAATCTGCGTTGCAGACTGTCATGTCGATAACCTTCCGATGCAGCACTTTGTACTCTCCAAAAATAAACAGCAGCCAGTATAAGCGCGATGAGCCAGGAATCGTAGAGGTAGAAGCTGCTCATTCCTATGACAAACACAATGGGATATAGCAACAGATGGAGCATCAAGCGACCGCCACCACCATGGTACAACCAGCTCCCAGCCATGAGCAGTGGCGCTGCGACTAGGCAAAACGAGAGAAGTTGACCAAAACCTGCTGTCATATACCCAAACAAGATCAGGAAAACGCCCGTCAGCATGGCCTCCAGCCAAAACGCGAGCGTCCAGCGCCCCATCAAGGAGAGTGTCATCCCATCATCACGCTCCTTTTTTTCAAACGAGCATGCTCAAAACGCTGGATGATGACAGGGTCAGAAGAAACATCCAGTACCGCAACCTGATGACCGCGTTGAACAAGGCGCTCCGCGGAGGCTTGTACGGATTGGTCCATTCGTGGTGTCACAATGAGAATGGCTTCCTTCCCATGGGCTTCCTCTAACCGGCGAAGAACAGTCGTCAGTGGCGTTGTCACAAAATGATGCATTTGCGCCAGTTGACTCATGACGTGCAGGTGGTGCGCCTTGCCACTTCCCGCAGGCAAATGAAAATGCTCACGTCCTCGTTGCTTCACGGTTAGGTACAGCTCGTATCCGACTGATTTTCTCCTGCACTGGCCAGCTAAAGCCGCAAGACAGGAGATCGTCCGTTCATTGGTCGTATCGTTATACTTTTGCATCATCGGTTCATAGGAGGGTAGGATATGCCCGACGATTCGCCAGTTCGGATGGGCTGTATACTCGAAAAGGCGCGTTTCCAGTGAGCCTGTTTTGGCGGTTGCCTTCCAATGGATGTGCTTGAAACGGTCGCCTGGCATATACGACCGAACGCCACGCTGAAAAGTGACATCGTCTAGTTGGCGCTGACGAGAAATCCGATTCCCATCTGGTTCCGTTTCAGCAAGCACGACAGGAGAAAGAGCAAGAGGCAACGGATAGACCAGCAAGGAAAAGGAAATCGACAATGTCATAGCGGTAGGCTCCTCGCCCAATAACGGCAATGTCTCGGATTGCACATCCGTCAGCCAGACCGTGCCTCGCTTGTTCGGGATGAGAATCAAGGTGCGTGTAGCACTTTGTCGCATCGGCAAATCAAAGCGCAGGCGAACGCTCGTCCGATGATTGAGGAGTCGCACCTCGTCTGCACCTTCCACCGAGACATGCTCTGGCAATGTGAAGCGAAGCCAGGTAGCAGGCAAAGGCAGCCACGAACGATTGTGCAAGCGAACTGTAATGTGCACGGGGGTCCCTGACAGGACGCGCGTTTGATCACTGGACCATTCGAATGACACCCATTTGGACATGGATTTGACCCACCAGTCTTGTGCAGCGGGGAGAAAAAAGAAAAAGCCCCCAAACAGAAAGAAAAACCAGTGGCCGGAAAAAACGGCGAAGAGTAGCAAGACAAAACCGATTACGTGAAAGGTTTGCTTGGTGATCATAGCGCTACACGCTTTCTTCGACGGGAGCGGGGACGCTAGTCAAAATTTGCTCTACGACTTCCTGCTCCGTCACATGCAGCTCTGCTTCCATGGAGAGGCGAATGCGGTGAGCTGCCAGACTGGGGAACACCACTTTCACATCATCCGGCAAGACATAAGTACGACCAGAAACGAACGCGTAAGCCTGGGCGGATCGCAACAGGGCGAGCATGGCACGCGGACTGATGCCCACCTCGACCGAACGATGCTGGCGAGTCGCTTCCGTCAGATCGATGATATAGTCTTCCACCGGTTGACTGACATGAACGGTCGTGACCTCGCGTTGCAGAGCCGCAATTTGCTCGACAGTGATGACCGGCTCGACGGCCTCTAATGGGGAGCCACTGCGGAATCTCCGCAAAATTTCTTTGGCATCCTCTCGCGTACCATAGCCAAGAGACAGCTTGAAAAGGAAGCGGTCCAACTGTGCTTCTGGCAATGGATAGGTTCCTTCCGATTCAATCGGATTTTGGGTCGCAATGACCAGCATGGTCGATGGAAGTGGCAAGGTGACGCCTTCGATCGTGACCTGGCGTTCCTCCATGCATTCCAGCAAGCCGGATTGAGTCCTGGGAGTGGCTCGGTTTATTTCATCTGCGAGCAAGACATCTGCAAAAACAGGTCCCTTGCGCAGTTCGAATTCACTTGTTCGCTGATTGAATACGTGTAGACCGACGACATCAGATGGCAGTAGATCCGCAGTAAATTGCAGGCGGTTGTAAGAACCGCCAATCGCTTGCGCCAATGTTTTGGCAAGCACGGTTTTTCCCATTCCGGGCAAGTCCTCCAGCAATACGTGACCACGGGCGAGCAAGGCCGTTACCAATAGGCGGATCTGACTTTCCTTGCCCACGATAACGCTGCTGATAACATGCTGAAGGTTATCCGATGTCGGATGAGTCATGAAAATTCTCCTTTTCCCATTCAAAATTTAGGAGCCATACGATTTTTATTATATAGGGAATATCCTGTTATTTACAAATTTTCGAAATAATATTCCCCCCAGCGCGGCGAGCACGATGACGGCACCTACAAAGATGTAAAGAGGGCGAATCCCTACCTGATCGCTTAGCTGTCCGCCAAGCCAAATACCGACGGGCATCGTCGCACGCACGATGAGCAGGCGGACAGACAGTACACGCCCCATCAACTCGGAAGGAACGTGAAGCTGATACAAGCTCGTGCTATGTACTTGGAAAAAAGGAGCAAACAGACCAGCCAGTAGCTCGATGGTGATGGCAAGCCAGATGTCATGGGTAAAGCCTATCGCAACAAAGCTTAAGCCACCTAATACCAGTGATCCCAACATGATCAGGGGCTGACCAAGGCTGTTACGGAAGCGCGGCACGAGCAAGGAGCCGAAGAAATATCCTAACGGATAACCAGCCAAAAACAAGCCTACATGAAACGAGGTGCCTTGTAGCTCGCCGACTACAAAAGGCAGGTTTAGTACGAGTGTGACTCCGACAGCAAATTGGACGAGAGCTGAGTACAGGCCAAGCCAGAGTAGAAGGGGCTTCTGCCAAAAGATCGCAAGACCAGCCTTAAACATGACAAACCACGATTGCTTCTTGCTGGCGGTATCTGCTGGGGCGATTGGACAAAGAACCAGAAAGAAACCGCTGAGCGCATAGCTGATCGCGACCAATGCGAGTACTGACTCGCCGCCGATACTGGCTACGAGAATCCCAGCCAAAGGAGGACCTGTAATCAAGGCAATGCGCAGGACACTTTCCAAATAGGCATTGGCTTGGAGGAGCTGCTCTCTTTTGACCAGAACAGGGAGGAGCGATTGGCTGGCTGGCACATATAGCGGTTGAACGAGACCGTTGATCAAGGCAGTGAAATACAACGGCCAGAGCGATTCTGTCCCGGAAGTAATGACCACAAAGGACAAACAAAACGCAGCAGCTCGCATCCATTGAGAAAAAAGCATGACACGCTTCTTGTCGAATCGGTCGATGTACGGTCCGGCTACCAACTGAATAGCGAGCGACGGTATGAAATACAGCAGCCACATCTGTCCGACCGCACCTTGTGAGCCTGTTGCCTGATAGATTAACCAGCTATTGGCGAGGGTACCGAGTGAGGCCCCGAGTTCGGAAATGAGCTGACCAAAAAGAATCCAACGATAAGAACGTTGCTGCCAGACAGAGGCTTGTACCGCAGTTTGGTTCATGGGGCGCTCCTGTCCAGGAATTCATCCCATATTAGGGGGAGCTTGTCCAGAGTATGACGGCGGAGTCTGTAACGGGAGCCGACTGTTTCAACGAGATGGGCAGACCGCAGCATGGACAGGTGATGGTGCACTGTCGATTTTGCCATAGAGAGTTGCTCTGTTATCTCTTGCAGACTCATGTCCTTTTCCGCGAGCATTTTGACCATGCGCAGCCGGTGCTCATCTCCGAGTGCTTTTAAGGCTTGCACCAGTGAAGGGGGTGGCTGATTTGGATCTACAGCATCGTGCAAATTTTCGTCGGCAACAGGGTAATAAAAAATTTTCGTCCCGACAGCATCGGCTTGTACGGTCCACGGGCGATAGATCGCTTGTGGGATCAGCAGTACGCGTGTCACGGCAGGCTCAGGGAGGTAGCTCGATCCCGTCGCATACTCCACCAAGGCTTCCGGGGTGAGCTTCCCTAGCTTGTTTTGCTTTTGCGACCAATCACGTTCTAGCATGCGAACGGTTTCTTCCTCATGCGGCTTGATGTGGGTACCATACCAGCCTTCCATCAATCGGAGAATATGACTCCGCAGCTCTTCTGCATCAACGGAAGTAATATGTCCGATATACGATTCAAAAAAGAGGTGCGCGCGGCACGCTTCCTGTAAAGCGGCGCAATCCTCTTTGCTTCCTTGTGCAGCCTTCCAACGTGCTTCTTGCATATTCTCACCTAGATAAGGGAGGGCCTCGTATCGGAGCTGTTCTGTTGAGAGCTCTCTGACATACGAGAGAAATGAATCCAGATCAGCGAAAGGGCAAAGATCGAGCAGTTGCAAAAGCGTCTTCCACGTGTTGTGTTCCTTCGCATAGTCGACCTCTTGCCGTACAGAAGGCGATAGCTCGTCCAACAGTTGACGCCAGTAGGCAGGAGGGTGTTCCATCGTGTGATGCAATTGATCGTAGGTAGCAGCAGCGATTCCCAAGGCAGCTTCGAATAAAGGAGAATACGAGATCTCCACGCGATACGTTGTCCGTTCACTTCCGATGTTCAAAACTTTCACGTCTATTCATCCTTCCAAAATTTGTACATCATTATGTATTTTATAAATAACGAATGTAAAATTCAATATTTTTCGAACGAGAATAGAAAAATAATAAAGAAGAATCATAAATCTCTATCCAGAGAGATCATGATTCTTCTTTCTTTTGAAGGTACGGTTAACCTACCGTGGATAATTGCAACGCACGCTGCAATGCCTGCTCCAGATCAGAAATGATATCGTCGATCGATTCTGTACCGACGGAGAGGCGAATAAGTCCCGGAGTCACTCCGGCTGCTGCCTGCTCTTCTTCTGTCATCTGCTGATGTGTTGTACTAGCTGGATGAATGATGAGTGACTTGGAGTCCCCGACATTTGCGAGATGGGAGAACAGCTTCACGGACTCGATCAACGTTTTTCCTGCCTCAACGCCACCGCGAATTCCAAAGGTCAGGATCGCGCCTGCACCTTTTGGCAAATATTTTTGTGCCAACTCACGCTGGGAGTCTGACTCGAGTCCTGGATAACTCACCCACTCTACGGCAGAGTGATTGGCGAGGAATTGGGCTACTGCCAAGGCGTTCTGGCTATGCCGTTCGATGCGCAGATGCAGTGTTTCTAATCCTTGCAGGAACAAGAAGGAATTGATCGGGGCGACGGCAGCACCAATATCGCGCTGGAGCTGGACGCGCGCCTTGATAATATAGGCGAGCGGACCGACTGCCTCTGTATAAACAACGCCATGGTAGCTTGGGTCTGGTGTAGTCAGTCCTGGGAATTTTCCGTTGTTCCAGTCAAATTTTCCAGAGTCTACGATAATACCGCCAATTGCTGTTCCGTGGCCGCCGATGAATTTGGTGGTGGAGTGCACGACAATATCGGCCCCGTGCTCAAAAGGACGGCACAAAATCGGAGTCGCGAAGGTGTTGTCCACGATCAAAGGTACGCCATTTTCGTGGGCAATATGGGCGATCGCCTCAATATCAGCGACATCAATGCGTGGATTGCCGATCGTCTCGCAAAACACGGCTTTTGTCTTTTCATTGATATAAGCACGGAAATTTTCCGGATTGGATTGATCAGCAAAATGAACGTTGATACCGAGGCGGGGAAGCGTGTGGGCGAACAGGTTGTAGGTACCGCCATAGAGACTGCTGGAAGCGACGATCTCGTCTCCTGCATGCGCAATATTTAAGATGGCGAATGTAATGGCAGCTTGCCCGGATGCGGTCGCTAATGCACCAACACCACCTTCGAGCAGGGCAACACGCTTCTCAAACACATCCTGGGTCGGATTCATGATGCGTGTATAGATGTTCCCAAACTCTTTTAAGCCAAACAGATTGGCTGCATGCTCCGTATCGCGGAAAACGTAGGAGGTCGTCTGATAGATCGGAACAGCACGTGAGCCTGTTACAGGGTCAACCTCTTGCCCACCGTGTACCGCAAGCGTTTCTGGCTTCCATTGTTGTTGATCGGACATATTCATCTCTCCTTCTACTATGAAATCGACTAATAAAAAAACGGAGCATTCTCCTGAGAAGAAGAAGGCTCCGATCATGCACGGGCTTGTGTTCATCTCTCAGAATCACTGGATTCTGCAGGAATTGGCACCATGCAGCTAGTCTGCTGGTTGCCGGGCTTCGTAGGGCCTGTCCCTCCACCGCTCTTGATGAGAAAAGTTGTTGTCGTAATTGTATGAAAATAAAACCTTGCTGTCAATGTGGAATTTGTAGTTATCAGGGAGGTTTTTGTGTATATATGGATGAAAGGTGTTTCACTCATGCCATTAATTTGTAACGCTTTTGCCTCAAGCTGTTCACATCCCGTGTGGCTACTGCCACAGCGAAATAGGAGATAATGGTAGAAAATAGGGAGCGTAGATGCAGGGTAAAGCCAAGTGCTCTTCGCGTTAGAAAAGTAAAAAAGCGTGTGATATCATGGAGGTGGTTACAACTGATCTGATCGTACATATAGGAGGATAAATAGCGATGAGCCATGGAGTAAAGGAAATGACACCACAAGAGCTGTTGGAAAAGCTGGAAGCCAAAGAGGAGCTGCAAATCATTGATGTACGTGAAGTCGATGAGTGGAATGCAGGTCACATTAAAGAGGCGAAGCTGATCCCACTCGGCTTTTTGCCACATCGTATCGATGAGCTGGATAAGAACATTCCGATTGTGATGGTTTGCCGTAGTGGTGCCAGAAGCCATAATGCTACAGCGTATTTGAGTGAACAAGGATATGACGTGGCGAATATGGTTGGCGGCATGCTCGCATGGCCAGGTGAAGTAGAACAGTAAGAAGTGATAGAAACAGTGTGAATGCCTCCCGCGTGTAATCAGGAGGCATCACGCATGGGACAAGCAGGGAGGAAGCAACCCGTGAGTGAAGGAACACAATTGCAGCAGGAATCTGGGATGAAAAAACATTGGTTTCCTGTGTTAGCTGGTATTATCCTTTTGGCTATCGTCGGAGTATTTGGTTATAAGTACATGACACAAGAGAAGATCGAAGTATTGAAGCCCATCGCGGACTTCACCTTAGACAACAGTAACGGAACAACCTATACCTTTAATGAAAGTGCTGGTAAGGTACGATTGGTTGAGTTTATGTTTACCAAATGTCCGGATATTTGTCCGGCTACCACGTACAACATGGCCAAGCTGCAAGATCAGTTGAAGGAAAAGGGACTGTTTGGAGACAAAGTAGAGTTTATCTCCATTTCCTTTGACCCTGATAACGATACGCCAGAAGTCTTGCAGGAGTACGCAGCCAAGTTCAAGGCAGATCAGAGTGGCTGGAAGTTCCTGCGCGGTGACGCTCAGGCTGTAGAGAAAGTGACGAAGGATTTTGGTCTGATGGTAATGAAGCAGCCAGATGGTTCTTATGCGCATACGGCTCGCATGTTCCTTGTGGATGGAGATGGAAACATGCGCCGCGCGTACGGGATGGCAGCTGACATGGACATGGAAGTCATGATGAAAGAGATGGAACAGCTCGCTGACTAGCGGGTCTCCTCATAGGAGATGTTTACGACTTCTTCTGTCTGATTCACAAATTCAATATGAACGAGTAACGCCCACCTGCGATTGCCTTCTTGAAGCAAGAGCTTAAACGTCTCTTCTGACGTGGTGGGCGTTTTTGGTGTTCGTCCGACGTGCAGGTAGTCCACAATTTGAGCGTTTGGATATCGCTTCATCGTTTCCTGCATCGCGAGCCTGCCCCATTTTGCATAGGGAGGCTGGGCATAGGTAGGAAACGTCTGAAATAGAAGAAGGAAAAGTACGGGACAGAGAAGGGGCATCATGTTCCGATAGCGAAATAGGCGACGAGCGGTTTGCATTTGCTAATCCCTCTCCTTTTCGAAATGGTTTGCCATGTATTTTGAAGACTTTTCGGAATATCATTCGTAGAAAATAATGACAATGAAGTGAGGGAGGTTTTCGATGCATTACTTGCTGATTCCCTTATTTGGCGTTCCTGTTTTGGTGGGGGTTCTTGCGGCAATATTCCAAAAGCCTCCTTTCTGGAAAAAATGGGGGCCCACGATTGCTTCAGCCATATTGATTTACGGAGGTTGCTTCGCTGCGAATGTACATTGGCAAATGAAGTATGGTATTCCGGTGTTACCTACGGCGGCCGACTTGGAGCTATTTTTATACTTTTGTATCCTGTTGGTGTTTGTTTGTATCCTCATGTATATTGGCTTCTTGATCACGATGAGAAAACAGTTTTGGAAAATGAACCTCGTTTTTCTATGCACAGCCTTTGGCTTGTTTAGCTTTTTTGCTGCTGCCTTTTTAGGTATGGGACCCTTTTTGAAAAAAGCGGAGTACGTCACCGTCGTACAAAAAGCAAAAGACAAGTGGAGAGCGGCGAAGATGGACAATGAGAAGCCCATTGATCTCGCCATCGTATACAGTAGACAAGATTGTACCAAAAATTGTGCAGGGTATCCGTATACAAGTCTCATCCTGGTACGGAATCAGTCGGATCAGCCGGTGGAGATTGATTTGAAACTGCGATTGCAAAACAAAAGTGGCGTCGTAGTAAAAGAAATCGAAGCCGTACCACTAAAGCTCTCTTCAGGAGAAATTACGGAGGTATGGACGGGCGATTCCTATGCAAAGGACGACTTCTGGGCGAGAGCCAGTGTCGTTACCGATGAAAGAGTTGCTGATTTGGAGTATCAGTATTCAATTATTGACCGAAGATGAATGTGTGGAATAGACAAGACTGTGTGAAACGAACGTCATACGTTGTGATATAATAAGAATGGCATGCTTGGTTCGGATTCCCATAATCATGCACGACGATGTTAGGAGGAAAGAGTTTGAGCGACGTTAAGATTTTCGCGATGGGCGGCCTCGGCGAGATCGGAAAAAATATGTACTGCGTCGAGTATGAGGACGAAATCATCATCATTGACTGCGGGGTGAAATTCCCTGAGAATGAAATGTTTGGTATTGACCTGGTTATCCCGGATGTTTCCTATTTAGTGGATAACCAGCACAAGATTAAAGCACTTTTATTAACGCACGGACATGAGGATCACATTGGTGCGATTCCTTATATTTTACGGCAAATCAAGGTGCCGATTTACGGTGGTCGTCTGACCCTGGGCTTGGTCAAGGCGAAGCTGGAAGAGCACCGTTTGCAAAATGAAGTGAAGCTGATTCCGATTTCGGAAGATACGGAAATTCCTTTTGCGAAGCTGAAGGCGACATTCTTCCGGACGAACCACAGTATTCCTGATTCTTTGGGAATTGTGCTCCATACACCAGAGGGAATGGTCATTCACACAGGTGACTTCAAGTTTGACATGACACCAGTCGGACAAACAACAGAGTACGGAAAAATTGCACGCATTGGTGCGAGCGGTGACGTTTTGGCGCTTTTGTCTGATAGTACGAACAGTGAGCGTCCTGGATTTACGATGTCAGAGAGAGCGGTAGGGGAAGGGATTCTCGATGTGGTACGCAAAGCGCGTGGTCGCATCATTCTGGCTACCTTCGCTTCCAACGTACATCGCCTCCAACAGGTGGTAGATGCTGCGGAGCAATGCAATCGCAAAGTGGCGGTTATTGGCCGCAGTATGGAAAAGGTTTTCTTGATTGGACAAGAACTGGGCTATATCCAGATGCCAGAGGGCATGCTGATTGATATTAAGCACATCGACAACTACGCAGACAATCAAGTGCTGATTATTTGCACAGGCAGCCAAGGTGAGCCGATGGCAGCGTTGACCCGGATTGCAGCCGGTTCGCATCGTACCGTTTCCATTTATCCGGAAGATACGGTGATCATTTCTGCATCTCCGATCCCAGGAAATACGATCAACGTAAGCCGCACGATAGACAAGCTGTTCCGTGCAGGTGCCAACGTAGTATTGAGTCACGAATTTGATATTCACGCATCGGGTCATGGCAGCAGCGAAGAGTTGAAGCTCATGCTCAACTTCATTCGTCCGAAATATTTCATCCCGATCCACGGGGAATACCGGATGCTCAAGACTCACTCCAAGCTGGCCCAACAGGTTGGGATCGAGGAGAGCAACATCTTTATTATGGACAACGGCGAAGTACTGAATTGCAACCGCGAAAAAGCGTGGCTCAGTAAAGTACAAGCAGGGATTGTCCTCATTGATGGCAGTGGTATCGGCGACGTCGGCAATATCGTTCTGCGCGATCGCAAGCATTTGGCTGAGGATGGCTTGATGGTCGTGGTTGTCAGCCTCGATATGAAGAACTTCAAAATTTTGACGGGCCCAGATATCGTGAGCCGTGGCTTCGTATACGTACGCGGTTCGGAATCCTTGATTCAGGAAGCGACACAGCTCGTTCGTGGTCGTCTGCAGGAAGCATTGGATAAGAAAATCAAAGAATGGTCTGAGCTGAAGTCACAGATTAATGAAGTGATCAAGCCGTTCATTTACGAAAAGACAGGCCGTAATCCAATGATTCTTACCATTTTGATGGAAGTGTAGCTCCTGCTTTCTCGGGTAGGTGTGATCGGGTTATAATAATAAGTAAGTTGAACTTCGTGATATAAAGGAGAGGTTGCCCAATGATGTCTTATGAAGCATATATGAGCCAAGTAATTCAACCGATGCGCGATGAGTTGACTCGCAACGGTTTCCAAGAGCTTCGCTCTGCTGAAGAAGTAGAGCAAGCATTGCCAAATGCAAAAGGCCTGACACTGGTAGTCGTGAACTCTGTTTGTGGCTGCGCAGCAGGACTCGCTCGTCCAGCAGTTGTACATTCCTTGAATCACGCTACAAAGCCGGATAACATCTTCACTGTATTCGCAGGTCAAGACAAGGAAGCGACTGCAAAAGCACGTGAGTATTTCGAAGGCTATGCACCGTCTTCCCCATCCTTCGCGATCATGAAAGACGGCAAAATCATGACCATGGTTGAGCGTCATCAGATCGAGAACAACGAGCTGGCAACAATCGCTGGCCTGTTGACCAACGCTTACGACACTTACAAATAAAAAAGCACGAAGCATCACCAGGCGCTCGGCAACGGGCGTCTTTTTTGTGCGCTGGGATTGATTTCCTTGTTTTACTATACTAAAATGTTTAATAAGTATAATGACGGAGGGGAAGAGAGAATGAGCAAGCTGGTAGTGATTACAGGCGTGACACGTGGTTTAGGCAGGGAAATGGTCGAGCGTTTTCACGAAGCAGGCTGGACGGTTGCAGGCTGCGGTCGTTCGGAAAAAGAGGTGCAAGGACTGCGTCAGCAATTCGGAGAACAGCATCATTTTTCTGTCGTCGACGTTTCGATAATGGAGCAGGTGGAAAAGTGGGCAGAGGAAATCAAAGCCGAGGTGGGCGTTCCCGATTTGTTGATTAACAATGCCTCCATTATAAACCGGAATAGCCCTGTCATTGGGCTTGCGGCAAGTGAGTTTTCGAGAGTGATGGACATCAATGTAAATGGTGTTTTCTATGTCATTCGTGCCTTTTTACCGTTTATGGTTCAGCGCGCAAATGGCGGAGTCGTCGTAAATATCAGCTCGTACTGGGGAAGACACGGGGAAGCGTTTTTATCGCCGTACTGCGCATCGAAGTTCGCCATCGAAGGATTGACGCAATCATTGGCAGCTGAATTACCTGAGGGAATGGCAGCAGTGGCGCTTGATCCAGGAGGCAGTATCGATACCTCCATGCTCCAATCATGCTCGCCAGAAGAGGTGGACACTGCACCGAATCCGGCAGAGTGGAGCCGTGTAGCGGTACCGTACATTATCGGACTTGGTCCGCAAGATAACGGAAAGTCACTCACTTGCCCACCAGTGAGAAACAACTGAATATCGTTGCCATTGTTTTACCACGCTGCTGAGAATCCCTCGGCAGCTTTTTTGGTATGAAAAAATCTCCCGTCGATGGGAGACTTAATTCATGGAGACTCATTCAATGTAGGCTTTCCAGCTTGAATTAAAACCTTATTTTTCCCTAACAACATAGCCAGTATCAAGATGAATAACCCCGTTACAACCAGAAGCCACTCAATCTTAACAACATCTGCGATCGGTCCAAAAATAAACATACCTATTGGCATTATCGAAGTAGAAATCATGCCGAACACACCAAATATTCTTCCCAAATAGTTTTCATCCACTTTTTCTTGAACCAAGACCATTGTCGGGGTATTGAAAATGGGCATGGCTACGCCAAATAGAGCCATGAAGACTAGATAAATCCAAAAGTTCGGAATGATACCAAGGGCTAATGTGCAGGCGCCCATGATAAAGCTCGCGAATGTCATGGTGTGCACTCTGTTTGTAAAACCTCCCCAAGAGGCAATAATTCCGCCGCCAGCCATCATCCCGACTGAAAAAGCAATTTCGATTGCCGTTAACCGCCAAACCTCGTCGCCGAAACTCCGTGTAACCTGCAGTGGGGTCAAAAATGCAGCCGGGGCCATCAAGATAAAGAAGAAGGCGAAGAATAAAAAGAACTTCTTCAGAAAATCATTGTTTTTAATGTAGACTAATCCTTCTTTAAAATCGCTGAAGTAGCTCGTTTTTTGTATTTCGGAAGCTTTTGCGTGTAAAGGAATCTTGAGAAAGACGAGCAGTGTACCAATAGCAAGCATTGCAGTTATGACATCAATAAAGAAGATCATTTCAATGGTGGACATAGTGAGTAAGGCAGCACTCACCATCGGGGATACGAACATAATAACAGCCTGTAAGCTTCCGTTTATGCCATTTATTCTGGTCAGTTGGTCGCTTGGTACGATTTGCGGCAAAATAGCTCCAACAGCAGGGGTTTGAATACCGGCTCCGACTGCACGGATAGCAGCCATGAGAAAGAGTAGCCAGGTCGCATTGTATCCCATTAAAAAGACGACTGCGAGTATAAGCGTTGCAAAGGCGATCATAGCATCTGCATAGATGATCAACAGTTTGCGATTGTAGCGGTCTGCCCAAACTCCGGCAACGGGGGATAAAAGAAAAGTAGGGATGAAACCGCAAATGATATATAACGTCATCATGATACCGGATTGCGTATTCAGCGTTATATACCACATCATCGCATATTGAACGAAAGATGATCCAAAAAGTGAAATCGCCTGACTGCTTAGAAAGAGAATAATGTTCTTTTTCCAATGTGGATTTGGCGCTACATCATTCGCTTCCATCACGTATGTTTGCCCTCTCTTTCTCTCGTTCTCGAAAGACATTCCTATAGTAGCATAGGACGTCTGCAGTGATTTCTTCTGGATTGCTATTTAGGCTACCCGACTGCCGCAAATAACTCTTAGGTAATACAAACCTCCACTGCCTCCTTCGACTTTTTACACTTACATAAAGTTTTTCAAAAAAGTTGCGATCTTTTTCCACCATTTCCCGTCGTACAAAAGTGTACAAGCAAAAAGGCGATAGCTGCGCAGCGTACCTTTTTGAACCTGTAGCCCTCGATACAGGTTTTGGATATGGGGAGGAAGACAGATGCAGGACGACAGGCTGATCATTGAGGAGGTCCTCCAAGGGAACAAGGAGGCGTATTCTCAGACCGTTAGATCCTGCAAAGAACCTGACACTGAAGCTCGATGCAGTCTACACAGTAGAAAAGTCTACGTTCCAGGCAAAGCTGCCACTGGCTGAGATGGAAAAGAAACCGATTACCGTCAAAAGCGACGGAAATGAGTTTGCTTTCAAATCTGTGAAGAAGGAAACCGACGACGAGGGTAACCTGTCTTACCTGATTGAAGTAGAGGGCAAGCTTGCCAATGATATGCTCGGAATTCCAGACTATTGGGATGTGTCCACTGATAAGGATAAGGGTGATGATGTGGAAAGGGGCGTATTCACTTTCGACCAGAAGGTTAAAGAGGGCAGCACACTCAAATTCACAGGCGAGCTAAAGGTTTGGAGTGAAAGTCCAAATGTGAAGGAAATGACCGTTAGTTTCGACTCGATGTCCAAAGAGCATAAGGTTAATTGGGAAGTTCCCATTATTAAGGAAAAGAAATAGTCCCATTAAAAAGCCGCTCGGTCCTGTAAAAGGATCGGCGGCTTCTTTGCAGCTGAAATCAGTACTTAGCTTCAACCTCAGTTCGTTTTTCCCGATGAAAATAAGCATGTAACAGACAAAGCAAGACCGAACCCGCAGAGACAAGCGTTGCCAAGAACAGGGTTGGATTAATTCCACCTTGGTCGTACATGAACCCCATAGCCAAAGGCCCCAGCAGTCTCCCGCCAGTTGTAATCGCCCCTACGACTCCCAAATAAAACGGTGCATTCTCCCCAGTTTTTTCCGATATAAAAGTAGGAATAGTGGGCGAGATGAGCATTTCTCCAAATGTAGTGATAACCATTCCGACAACAAATGCGTAATAACTACCGTGGTAGGCCAGCATACACCCAAAACCGACAGCATACGCGATGGCACTGACGACGAGTTGGGCAGACAAGCTCTGATTCACGAGCCTCTTGATCCAGGACGTGATGGGTTGCCCAGCAAAAATGATGATACCGTTGATGGTCCACAGCCAGCTATATGAAGACAGAGGCATCCCCTGCTCGGTAATATAAGGAGCGACGCCTGTGTTCCATACCGTATTGGAAAAGAAAATGAGTGCTGCGCCTAATGCCATAAACAAGTACAATTGGTAGCGAAATAACAGGGTAAAGTTGTTTTTCTCGCGGTGTTTTTGCTTTTCTTCCTGTTGCTCTCCGACCAGCTCTTGATGAGAAATATTCTTCATAAAAAGGAAGAAGAACAGGGCAAACAATAAGGTGCTCGTGCTGTTGAACCAAAAAGTAAGCTGGAAGGATAAAGTGGCAATGACTCCAGCCAACGCGGTACCGATTGCCATCCCTAGGTTGTTTCCGACATAGACGATGTTAAACAATTCTCGACGCTGTTCTTTCCAGCGAAAACCGATAAATGCCTGAATGGCAGGAAACGACAGGTTGAACGTAAAGCCAAGCCCCATCATGAGTATCAGATAGACAGGCCAGCTCTGAACGAAAGGAATGGAAAATTGAATAAGTCCTTGAATAATCAATGCGCCGACGATAAGACGCTTGGCACCTAGTCGATGAAACAACGATCCGCCGATGAATTGGCCAAAGATTCCTGCCAGAGATTGGATCATCAAGACGAATCCAGCTTCTGTCATCGAGCGTTGCAAAATGGTATGTACGTATAAGGTAGTAAGTGGCCACATAAAGGCGCTTCCGGAGGAGTTAATAAAGCTGGCGATGAGGAAGAAAATGGCCTCACGTGGATAGCGATTGAGGAAAGCTGATGGTGATATCACGCGAATACACCCCTTACCATTAAGGATAAGAATAGTATAGCGAACATTCTAAACTTCGTAAATTAAAATGTATATAATGTCACAGGTACCCAAATAAAGGCTGCTCCACTTTTGTCGAATTCGAGTATACTAGACAAAGTGGAGAGATGACATTAACTGAGGATATAGAGAATAAAGGTGGACTTTATGAAAATATGGAAACGAGTGTTGCTTCTTTTGCTTGTCGTGATGGCTACGACGGCTGGATACTACGGATACTCTTTTTATCAATTTGCTCAAAATATTCAAGAGCCTAACATCGCACCGCCTAGTGGTGGGAATCCCACCAAAGCAGCAGAAATACCAGAGTGGGATGGCAAGGAACGTGTCAATATCCTGCTGATGGGAGTAGACCGCAGAGGATTGAAAAATAACGGGCTTCCTCGTTCTGACTCCATGATGCTGGTCAGCATTGATCCTACGGGGAAACGTTATGACATGTTTTCAATCCTGCGTGATACGTATGTAGATATTCCCGGAAGAGGTAGCTCGCGGATCAACTCTGCGATTGTAGAGGGTGGACCTGAGCTGGCAATGGAAACGGTTAGTCAGTTCACTGGAATTCCAGTAGATCGTTACGTGATTACTGACTTTGAAGGCTTTAAGGCTCTGATTGATGCAGTGGGCGGAGTCGAGATCGATGTAGAAAAAAACATGTATTATCATGACCCGACAGACAAAGGTGCGTACGATATTAATCTGAAAAAGGGTCTGCAAAAGCTGGATGGAGACAAAGCCTTGCAATATGTTCGTTTCCGTCATGATGCGACCTCCGATTATACACGGACAGAGCGTCAGCGGAAATTAATGACGGCAGTCATCGATCAGATGAAGAATGGTACGACGCTGATGCAGCTTCCTACGATTTTGAAGGAAGTAACACCATATGTGCAAACCAATATTAGCTCAATGGACATGCTGAAGCTGTCTTCACTCGGATTAAAATTGAATACGTTAGAGCCAGGCAATTATCAATTACCACCAATGGGGATGTTCCGTGAATCGCATAAAGCAGGCTCCGTTCTGGTTCCGGATGTCGATCAGGTTCAGACGTTTGTCCAAGAAAAAATCGCACCTCCTACAGAAGCAACAGATCAACCTGTGGGAGAAAAGAAAAGCAGCACGCAAAACTAAGCGTGCTGTTTTTTTGTGTTTTTTAGGAAAGACTAACCATGATTTTCTACGTGCTGAGGTGACAGTGTCGATGGATCGGGAGAGTGCACGCAATTGGTTTACACATACAAGCGACTTGGTCACTGAACATATCGATGAGCCTGAAGACCGCGTGCGACTTTTCTATTTATCGACCATGGCGGATGCCAAGGTTGTTTACAGTGAGCTCATCCCGAAGCTACGTGAGATTTGTTTGGAAGAAAGCGGAGTGGAGGAAATTGCTCGGCACCTAGGAGCGTCTAGCAGTAACCGGGTTTTTGATGAAGGGGAAGCCATTGAACGTTTACTAAGCGGTCATATTGTCATTCAAGTGGAGGACTCGTCCTATGGCTTGTCGTTCCCTAGTGATGGCACGGTTGGCAGAAGCATTCAAGCGCCCGAAATCGAAACCGTTGTACTAGGCCCACAGATCGCCTTTGTAGAAGAACTGAACGTGAACATCTGCATCATTCGCAAATATATGTCTACCCCAAGGTTGTTCCATGAACGATTGAGCGTGGGAAAAAGCATACCGATGAATGTATCGATACTGTATTTGAGCGGGACGGCCGATGAGGAAAATGTGAATACGGTGCGTCAACGGATTGATGATCTGGAATTGGACACCAGTCTGGATTCTACCATACTGGCTCAGCATATCGCAGACAATGAGAAATCATTATTTCCTACTCTTCAGCAAACAGAGCGTCCAGACCGTGTCATACACGGTTTGCGTCAAGGACAGATTGCCATACTCGTGGAGGGGAGCCCGTTCGCTTTGCTCGGGCCAACCACCCTCTTGCAATTTTTTCAGTCGCCAGATGACTATTACTTGCGTTGGAGTCTCGCTACCTTCAACAGGCTCATGCGCATCTTTGCCATGATTTTGTCCCTGATGCTGACACCGATTTATGTGGCAGCTCTGACCTATCATTACGAGATGATTCCGGCTGATCTGTTGCTTTCGCTCGCGCAATCGCGCTCTCGGGTACCTTTTCCACCACTGTGGGAGGCCATTTTGATGGAGTTGATCATTGAGCTTTTGCGGGAAGCGGGAGCGAGGCTGCCGACCAAGGTTGGTCAGACGATTGGTATTGTGGGCGGTATTGTTATCGGACAAGCTATCGTACAGGCCGGATTCACCAGCAATATTTTGATTATTATCGTTGCCCTCGGAGCTTTGTCATCTTTTATCGCGCCTAGCTATATGATCGGTTCTACAATCCGGGTGGTTCGTTTTCCGATGATTTTACTGGCGGGGGTGCTGGGTGCATTAGGGATTGTGGTTGGATTTAGCTTTCTAGCTAGCCATTTGCTACGTCAGACTAGCTTGGGGCGTCCGTATATGTACCCCATTTACCCCGTGCGATTTACTGATTGGAAGGATGGCTTTATTCGTGCTCCCTTATCCTCCCTTTCGGAACGCCTCAAGTTTTTTAATCCAAAACGAATATCGCGTTTTGACAGAGACAAAGCCAAAGAGAAGAAAGACATTGACGAGTAAGCGAGGCGGCTATGAAGATCAATTTGAATGTAACGAAGAGCAATACGATATCAGCATTTCTTGCCGGGATTCTGGTGCATGGCACTCAAGTTGGGATGGGTGTTCTGGGCTTTCAACGAGTCATTGCCAAGGAAGCAGGGCATGATGCCTGGATTTCGGTCATACTTGCTGGCTTGATTACTCATGTAACGGTCTGGATCATTATCAAGACCTTACAAAAATACCCTTCAGCCGATCTGTACGGGATTCAAGAAGATGTGTTTGGAAGGTGGCTTGGAACAGGCATTAGCCTCCTTTATTTGACTTATTTTTTTATATCGGCGGGAGTTATTCTGCGCAACTACATCGAAGTGGTCCAAACGTGGGTGTTTCCGAATTTGCCAACGTGGATTTTGTCTGGAATTATCCTTTTTCTCGTGTATTACACCATTGTAGGAGGAATTAGAGTTATAGCCGGTTATACATTTTTTTCGATTATGGTAACGATATGGCTCTTATGCGATCTATATTTTCCTTTGCAATACGCGCATTGGGAGTATTTGTTTCCGATTATGGACAGCAGTTTGGAGAACCTTTTCAAAGGAATGCTGGCCATGTCTTTGACCAGTGTTGGCTTTGAGGTGATCTACGTGGTTTACCCCTTTGTAGAAAATAAAGATAGGGTCAACAAAAGTACCCAGTGGGCGGTGCTGGTGACGTATCTGGCGTATTTGCTTATCATGCTCGTGTCCCTGGTCTTCTTTAGTCAGGGTCAGCTTATGCGGACGATCTGGGCGACACTCAATCTGCACAAGATGGTGTACCTCCCCGTTCTGGAAAGGTTCGAGCTGGTTGTCATTTCTTTGTGGCTCATCGTCATCTTGCCCAATATTATGTTGTATTTGTGGTGCTCTGCACGTGGACTCAAACGCCTCTTCGGATTCAACTTGCGAACATCGTTGAATTGGATTATGCCCCTGATCTATATTACTTCATTGACGGTGTTTACAAGGCTGGAGATGAATATGATCAATGATTGGTATGGGAAAACGAGTATGTATGTTGCATTCCTGTACCCCTATTTTTTGTACATCATGGTTCTGCTAAAGCAGCGAACGCAACCGGCGAAATCGACGAGCAAAGGGGAAAGTGCCTGATGCGACATGATCGAAAATACGCGATGCCCTTGTTGAAGCGGTTTTTGGCGCTGTGGTGTTCGGGCATCTTGATTGTAACAGGCTGCTCGGATCGGCAAATTTTCGATGAAACAGGACTTGCAACGGCTGTCGGCTATGATCTGTTAAAAGATGGCAAAATTCGCGGGACGTCTGTCATGCCTTCCATTAATCCAGAGGCAAGGCATAAGATACAGATCTTATCAGCCACAGGGGAAACCAGCAAAGGAATCCGGGATAAGATGAATTTGCAATCAGACAAAAGAGTATTGGGTGGGCAAATTCGTGTTGCCCTCTACAGTGAAAACTTTGCTAAGCAGGGACTTGGCAGCATCATTGACACGTTGTATCGGGACTCGTCCCTTTCTAGCAGGATTTATCTTTGTGTGTTTGCAGGCGAAACATATGATATGCTGACGTATCCTTATTCAGAACAAGGGAATATTGGAATCTACCTGTATCGTTTGATTGAGCAAAATATCCGTGGGGAAAAAATTCCTTCTTCGACCATGCATGAGTTTTTCCGGGCTTACTATGAAAAAGGGATCGACCCGGTCATGCCGTACATAGAAAGAAAGGGAGATGAACTGAAAATCAAAGGCATCGCCTTATTCAAAGGTGATCGTTATGTGTCATGGGTTACACCCAAGGAAGCCTTTCTACTCAAACTTATCCACGGAAAGTTCCGCATCGGCAGCTATGATACTTCTGTTCCTACTGCTATTTTTGGGGAGTCACCCAAAAACCACAACAGCAAAAAAGACCAGGTGCAGCTCGTTTTCGATACAATTTCTAGCCATTCGAAAATCAAATTAAGCCAAATATCCCCACCAATCTTCGATATTCATGTCAAGTTGCATGCCCGAATTTTGGAGTTAACCATCCCGCTAAAGCTAGAAAATGCCAAGTTGCTGAAAATTATGGAACATGGCCTGGAGAAAGAGCTTGAAAAAGAATTGCATAAACTGATAAGCAAACTGAAGAGCCTCGATGTTGACCCAATTGGCTTCGGCTCTATCTATCGTTCAGAGAAAAGAGGAATGGCCAACATGACGCAGGCTGAATGGCGAAAGATGTTTCAGGATGCAACGTTTCGCTTCCACGTAAAGTCAAAAATCATCCGCAACGGCGTCATGGATTAAAAAACTTTTCCTTCTATTACTATTGACGTGATATTTCCGAAAAGGATATAATCCGTTTTGTATCATCATGAAATAGAAAAGACGAACATAATATACGTAGATATCTTTCTTATCAAGAGAGGCGGAGGGACAGGCCCTATGAAGCCCGGCAGCCGGTTCATTTTCGGATGAACGTCGCGGTGCCAATTCCTACAAGATTGTTTGGATCTTGTATAGATGAGAAGGGTGGATGCGAACGTATAACATTGCGTTGCAGCCCCTTTTTCGTTTATGAAAAAAGGGGTTTTCTGATTTTATTTAGATTGTGGTCGGGAGGTGGATGCGTTGATCCAACTGCGTCATTTGCATAAAAGCTATCAAGTACAAGGGAAAACCATCCCAGCGTTAACGGGGATCGACCTTTCCATAGAGCAAGGAGAAATATACGGGATTATCGGACACTCTGGTGCAGGGAAAAGTACGTTGATCCGATGCATCAATTTGCTGGAGCGTCCAACTTCAGGGGAAGTTATTGTGGACGGCGTCGATTTGACAAAGCTGGATGAAGGGAAGCTGCAAGAAAAGCGCCGCTCAATCGGCATGATTTTTCAGCACTTCAACTTGCTGTCTTCTTCGACAGTCGGCGAAAATGTCGCTTTTCCGCTCAAGCTGGCAAAGCGTCCGAAGGCAGAGATTGATAAGAAAGTGAACGAGCTGCTAAAGCTGGTTGGCTTGGAGGCACATAAGGACAAATATCCGTCCCAACTGTCTGGCGGACAGAAGCAGCGTGTAGGGATTGCTCGGGCGCTCGCGAATGATCCAAAAGTGCTGCTCTGTGACGAAGCTACATCGGCTCTCGATCCGCAGACGACGAACTCCATTCTGGCACTCCTCTTGGACATCAACCGTAAGCTGGGCTTGACCATTGTGTTGATTACCCACGAGATGCACGTCATTCGCTCCATTTGTGATCGTGTTGGCGTCATTGATGGAGGAAAGATCGTCGAGTCGGGTAACGTACTGGATGTATTCCTTCGTCCGCAGCATCTAACGACACAAGAATTCGTGGAACAAGTAGCGGATTCTACAGAGCTGCGTGAAGCAGTCGCGCACGAAAAGGCCTCGGGGAACCGCACGATTGCTCGTGTCACCTTCCTCGGAGAAAAAACGTACCAGCCGATCCTGTTCCAAACGATGCAAGAGACCGGTACGGTATTCAGCATTTTGCAGGGAACAATCTCCCGCATGAAGGATACACCGTATGGTCAGTTGGTGATCGAGCTGGAAGGCGATGTCGCACAGAATCAAAAGACCATTGAGACGCTGCGCCAACGTGGCTTGGAAGTAGAGGTGATATAAATGGACTGGACATTCGAAAATGTGGATTGGGCTGAAATCGGCGTAGGCACGATGGATACGCTCACGATGCTCGGCTTTTCCACCCTGTTTACCGTCCTGATTGGTTTGCCGCTGGGAATCATTCTATTTTTGACCTCACGCGGACAGCTTCTGCAAAACCGCACTTTTTATTCGATCGCATCATTCGTTGTCAACGTATTGCGTTCGGTACCGTTTATCATTTTGATGATTTTGCTGATTCCTGTGACGAAAATGATCGTAGGAACCTCACTCGGCGTACTGGGTGCTATTCCGCCACTCGTATTTGGTGCCGCTCCGTTTTTCGCACGGTTGGTGGAAACCTCTCTGCGTGAGATTGATAAAGGCGTGATTGAGGCCGCACAATCCATGGGAGCTTCCAATTGGCAGATCGTCTGGAATGTCCTTTTGCCAGAGTCTAGATCAGGCCTGATCGCGGGTATTACGATCACGACGGTTACGTTGGTATCCTACACTGCAATGTCTGGGGTAATTGGCGGTGGTGGTCTGGGTGACTTGGCGATCCGATACGGTTATCAACGTTTCCAAACCGATGTCATGATTGTGACTGTTGTTATTTTGCTGGTGATGGTACAGATCTTACAATCGCTGGGGGACCGTCTGGTTCTCAAGTTCAGCCGTAAGTAGGATTTTTCCATAAAAGTTATCAAAGAATAAGACAAATACATGCAAGGGGGAAATCATTCATGAAAAAGCTAGTCGTATCTGTACTTTCTACTGTGTTGGCATTTTCTTTGGCAGCTTGCGGAGGCAAAACCGAAACTGCACCTGCTCCAGCTGAAGGTGGTGCACAAGGCGGACAACAGGAAGTAACATTGAAGGTAGGCGCTTCTCCCGTTCCACATGCAGCAATCTTGAAATTCGTTCAACCAAAACTGAAAGAACAAGGCGTGAACCTGGAAATCAAAGAGTTCACCGATTACGTACAACCTAACGTTCAAGTGAACGAGAAACAACTCGACGCAAACTTCTTCCAGCACAAGCCTTACCTGGAAGACTTCAATAAAGGACAAAACATGAACCTGGTGCCAGTAGTGGCTGTACACATCGAGCCATTCGGCGCTTACAGCAAAAAAGTGAAATCAGTGGATGAATTAGCTGATGGCGCAACTATCGCGCTGCCAAACGATCCAACAAACAGTGGTCGCGCACTCGCACTCTTGGAGAAAAACGGCGTGATCAAGCTGAAAGAAGGCGCTGGCATCAGCGGTACAGTGAAAGACGTTGTTGAGAACAAGAAAAACCTGAAGTTCAAAGAAGTAGAAGCAGCGATGTTGCCACGCGTTCTGGAAGAAGTAGATCTGGCGTTGATCAACACCAACTATGCGTTGGAAGCAAAACTTGTTCCAACCAAAGACGCTCTGTTTATTGAAGATAAAGATACTCCATACGCAAACTTCTTGGTAGCTCGTCCTGACAACAAGGATTCCGAAGCAATGCAAAAGCTGGCAAAAGAACTGAACTCACCTGAAGTGAAAAAGTTCATTGAAGATGAATACAAAGGCGCGATTATTCCAGCGTTCTAAATCAACAAATAATTGATCGATCAACGAAACCCAACTGGCCGAAAAGCTGGTTGGGTTTTACTTTTATTTATAATGTAGTGAATTTTCATAAAATTAAATTAAATCTATAGCAACCCTGTTTTCAACCCAATTCCCGTCGAGTATATTGTGTTTGAAATGAGAAAATATAGATAAGGGGGAATTTTCTGATGAAAAGAAATCTCAAGTTGTTTCTTGGCGCGATGCTGGTCGCCGGAAGCTTGTTAGCTGGATGCTCCACGAGTACGCAGCCATCAACGACAACCCCTCCAACTGAGGGAACCGCGGCGCCAGCTGAAAAGTCTGCAAATGCAAAGCCGCAATTATTTCGGGCGAACATTATGAGTGAGCCTGCGACAGCGGACCCTGGTCTTGCGAAGGATGCCACTGCGGGAGCGATCGTTCGTGCTACGTTTGATGGCTTGACTCGCTTTGATGCAAACGCAAAGCCAGTGAATTCAGTAGCATCCGATGTGAAAATCTCGGATGACAAACTGGTGTATACGTTCACGCTCCGCGACTCCAAATGGAGCAATGGTGATCCAGTCACTGCCCATGACTTCGTGTATGCATGGAAGCGTGCACTCGGCAAGACTTTTGGGGCTGAGTATGCTTATCAGCTGTACTACATTAAAAATGCGCAGCTGATTCACAAAGGCCAGGCGAAGCCCGACGAACTCGGTGCGAAGGCAATCGATGACAAAACACTGGAAGTCACACTTGAGAATCCAACGCCTTACTTCCTGGAGCTGACGGCTTTCTACACGTACTACCCGGTTAACCAAAAAGTAGTGGAGGCCAATCCAAAATGGGCAAACGAAGCGGCGACGCACGTAAGCAACGGTCCATTTAAGATGAAAGCGTGGGAGCACAAGAGCAAGATCGTGCTTGAAAAGAACGAGCAATACTGGGATAAAGACGTAGTGAAGCTCGATCGCATCGAGATCGCGATGATCGAGGACGATAATACAGCCCTGTCCATGTTCGAAAACGGTGAGCTGGATTGGGCAGGTCAGCCACTCGGTGGACTTCCCACCGATGCGATCCCGACACTGAGAGACGCGGGCAAACTCGTTGTTCATCCAAAAGCGACGATGTACTGGTACAAGTTGAATACGACAAAAGGGCCGCTCAGCAATGTGAAAATTCGTAAAGCCTTGGCATACTCGGTTGACCGTAAAACCATCGTGGATAACATCACACAAGTGGGCCAAGTGCCAACGATGGGGATGTTGCCGCAATCCATGATTATCAAAAAAGAAGGCTACTTCAAAGATAATGATGTAGAAACGGCCAAAAAGCTGTTGGAAGAAGGTATGAAGGAGCTTAACGTGACAACGCTGCCTCCGATCACCTTGACGTACAACCCAAGCGACAGACATAAGAAAATTGCCGAGGCGCTTCAGGACCAATGGAAACAAAAACTTGGCATTGAAGTAAAGCTCATGGTGAAGGAGGCCACTGTTCACATACAGGATATGCATCAACTTAATTACGAAATAGGCCGTATCGGCTGGAATGCAGACTTTAATGATCCAATGAATTACCTGGAAATGTTCCGGGATGGTAATACAGGCAACAACGACACAGGCTGGGAAGACCCACGCTACCAAGAGCTGCTGAAACGGGCATCAGTAGAAATTGATCCAGAGAAGCGCAAGCAGCTGTTTGGAGAGGCTGAGCAAATCTTCATGGATGCCATGCCTTTGATCCCCATGTTCACGGATGTCGATGTCTGGGTACAAAGCGACAAGGTGAAAGGCGTTCAAGTGGACGGACTCGGATTTATTGACCTGAAGTGGGCAGAAATGACGGAGTAACGAAAAAAACAAAAATCCCGAGGCCAACGAAATTGCTGGTTTCGGGATTCTTTTCTATTAGTAGCCAAAATCAAGTGTCTTGCCTGTCTCCGCATACGTCTTGATCGATGAGAGCATCATTGGCCAATTGTTGCTGGCACTTTCGTGGGAGGGGTGGTTTTCTGTCCATTGATCCTGAATCAAAGTCAGCTTGGTGCAGCCGCCAACCGGTTCTAAGGTAATGGTGACACGAGACTGTAATTCCGCATGATTCTTGTAATAGGCAGGACCAGGATGTTCAGTGAAACTGAAAATATGATGAGGTTCGAGCTGCAAGATCTTCCCGTATACATGAACCGTGTCGTCACCGTCTTTCCCCGGACCAACGTAAGCCATCTCATCGCCTACTTGAAAAGTCGACTGAATCGTACAGCCAAAGAAGGTGCTCTTTACGCCTTCATCGGAAGTAAGGACATGCCAGACTTGCTCTGGCGTAGCACCAATGTAGAAATCGAAACGAAGATCCATCGTTTTACCCCCTGATTTTTTCATTTGGGAATTGTAATCAAGTCTCCCAACTACTACTCTTACTATAAGAAGAATTCGGTAGTGTGTATTGTAAAAACACGACAGGAGGCGCACCTTGGAAAATCAGACTGCCAAGCTCCCAAAGGGTGTACTGCATGCCATGATTGGGCAGAAGAAATTTTCGCTGGACAGATACGAGCCATCTGCCGAAATTAGCTACTTCGTGCAGCACTACTGGGTCGTCAGGTGGGATTTGCGTACACAACTTCCTTACTCGCAAACCGTACTGGCTCATCCTAATGTGAATCTCGTGTTTGAAAAAGGAGCAACTGGCATTTTTGGTGTAGCCCGCACGACTTCCTCGCATCTTTTAGCGGGACAAGGCCAAGTGTTTGGAGTGAAATTCAGGCCAGGAGGTTTTTATCCGTTTCTGAATGCCCCGGTATCAAAGTTGAGTGGTACTTCTTCGAGTCTGGAAGCCTTATTTGGTGTTGGTGTTTCAACCGAGCAGCTTGAGAAAGAAGTGCTAAGCCTGCCAGATGATGAGCAAATGATAAAAAGGGTAGAAGCCTTTCTATTCGAATATTTGCCGGAGCCTGACCCAAATGTAGCGCGCATCAGTGAAATTGTCAGGATGATCCAGGCAGATCGATCCGTACTCAAGGTCGAGGATGCGGTACAGTTGACCGGAATGAACATGCGGACGATGCAGCGTTTGTTTGATCGTTATGTAGGTGTCAGTCCGAAGTCGGTCATCCAACGATACAGACTGCATGAGGCAGCAGAGCAGATTGACCAGGGAACAGTCCAAGATTGGCTGGACCTGTCTACCTCTCTTGGCTACTACGATCACTCTCACTTCATTCGAGATTTTCGAGCAATCGTTGGTGTAGCGCCGAACGAGTATCGACGAGCCCAAATTTAATCATAGTGAACCCCTTCGCCTTCTGGTCGGAGGGGTTGTTTCATTCCTGCATAAATTTTTATATACGAGGCATACTTCATCATGATGAAAATACCAAATTTATTTCCTTTAATAGAATTTGATGTTTGAATAAAACATAATTAATTTTACTTAAAATGTCTTCAATATTACTAAAAATGCAGTATATTTGTGGAGTAGCTTTCAATGAAGTTTTACCGATAGAAAAATAGGGGGTCAACACCGTGAAAAAAAGCGTTTTTGCAGCAATGAGTTCTATCCTGGTTCTGAGTGCGGCGCTGGCAGGTTGTGGCGGCGGCGGTGAGAAAGCAGGCGAGCAAGGCAATGCTTCTAAGGAGCAAACAAGCGGTCCTAAAGAATTGAGAATGAACATGATGTCCGAGCCACCAACTGCTGACCCTGCATTGGCTGAGGATTCTACTTCCAGTGCGGTTCTGCGTGCAACATTTGATGGTCTCACTCGTATTGGCGAAGATGGCAAACCACATCCATCTGTAGCAGAAAAAATTGACGTATCCGAAGATGGTCTTACTTATACATTCACCCTGCGTGACAGCAAATGGAGCAATGGGGAGCCAGTTACTGCAAAGGATTTCGAATTCGCTTGGAAGCGAGCGCTCAATCCGAAAACAGCATCTAACTACTCCTACCAATTGTATTACCTGAAAAATGCAGAAGAATACAACAAGGGTAAAGCAAAAGCTGAAGATGTTGGCGTAAAAGCAAAAGACGATAAAACACTCGTCGTGACTTTGAAAAACCCAACACCATTCTTCTTGGAGCTGACTGCGTTCTATACGTACTACCCAGTTAACCAAAAAGTAGTGGAAAGCAGCGATAAATGGGCGGGCGAAGCAGCTACACACGTAGGTAACGGTCCATTCAAAATGGAAAAATGGGAACATAAGAGCAAATTGGTTCTCGTGAAGAGCGATACCTACTGGGATAAAGACGTTGTAAAACTCGACAAGCTCAACTTCTCCATGGTTGAAGATGCAAATACAGAGCTGTCCATGTTCGACAATGACGATTTGGATTGGTCCGGAGCACCTTTGAGCTCACTTCCTACCGATGCGATTCCTGCATTGAAAGAATCCGGCCAAATGCAAACACGCCCGATCGCGGGTACGTACCTGTACAAATTCAATACAGAAGTTCCGCCGTTCAACAACGCGAAAATCCGTAAGGCGTTTGCTTATGCAATCGATCGTAAATCTATCATCGACAACATCACGCAAGCAAACCAAGAACCAGCAATGGGTCTGATCCCGCCAACAATGGCAGTGGCAACAAGCCCGTACTTCAAAGACGGCGATGCAGAAGTAGCGAAAAAATTGCTGGAAGAAGGTATGAAGGAAGAAGGCATTACCAAAATGCCGACCCTTACTCTTTCCTTCAACACGTCTGAAGGTCACAAGAAAATTGCCGAAGCGATCCAAGACCAATGGAAGAAAGCACTCGGCGTAGACATTAAGCTGGAGAACAAAGAATGGAAAGTATTCTTGGAAGATGTAAACCAAGGTAAATTCCAAATCGCACGTTCCAGCTGGACTGGTGACTACAACGATCCATACACGTTCTTGGACCTGTTCAAGGACAAAGATGGCGGAAACAACGACACGAAATGGGAAAATCCGAAGTACAAAGAGCTGCTGAACCAGTCTGCTTTGGAAAAAGACCCAGAAAAACGCAAACAAATCCTGGCACAAGCAGAAGCCATTTTCATGGACGAAATGCCAGCAATGCCAATCTACTACTACACTCATTCTTATGTGAAAAAAGACAAAGTAAAAGGTGTAGTACTCGACGGTCTCGGTTTCGTAGACTGGAAATGGGCAGACATTCAATAAGAAAAAGCGCATAACAGGTTGTAACAAGAGAAGAGTGCTACGGCACTCTTCTTTTTTTTATAAACCATTTATAAGAGAGAACAATCGAGCAGAGAATTGATGATGATGTTAGGAATTATAAAATTATAAATTAAATTACTATTGCGATTTTACTGACTGTGGATAAAATTGGGTGAGTGAAAAAATAGATCGATAAATGATGGTTGAATCCTCAACTCTAAAAAAGCTTGATATTATGCGGTTTTTTGTAGGGATATCGAGATAGGGATGTTCTGGAAAATTTATTTATCGATCAATATATTTTATAATTCATTAATTCTCTTTATAAATAAATAAAAATTTATTAAATCATTCTAAAACATATTTAAAAAATATATAAAACCATGTATATTGATAAAAGATTTAGAAAAGGGGGATTACTTGTATGAAAAAGAATGTTTTCGTGGCAATGAGTTCTATCCTCGTTCTTGGTGCGGCACTCGCAGGATGCGGTGGCGGAAACCAGGCGGCACCAGCAGATAGCAATGCATCGGCAGGAAAGACAGAAAATTCTGCACCAGCAACTGGCCCTAAATTACTGAAACTGAACCTGCACTCCGAGCCACCAACAGCTGACCCAGGTATCGCGGAAGATACAACTTCCAGCACAATCATCACAGCTACCTTCGAAGGTCTGACTCGCGTTGGTAAAGACGGTAAATATGCTCCAGCAGCAGCAGAGAGCTATACTGTTTCTGAGGATGGTAAAAAATATACATTCAAAATCCGTGATAATAAATGGAGCAATGGCGATCCTGTATCCGCAAAAGATTTCGAATATGCGTGGAAACGCGCTCTTAATCCAAAAACAGCTTCCAACTATGCATACCAATTGTACTATGTGAAGGGCGCAGAAGCCTACAACAAAGGCAAGGGTAAAGTAGAAGACGTTGGCGTAAAAGCAGTTGACGATAAAACACTCGAAGTAGAATTGGCGAACCCAACTCCATTCTTCCTGGAGCTGGTTGCATTCAAAACATACTTCCCAGTTAATCCAAAAGTAGTAGATGGCAACGATAAATGGGCTACCGATGCGAAAACAGTTATTGGTAACGGTCCATTCAAAATGGATTCTTGGGAGCACAAGAGCAAGCTCGTAGTTTCCAAAAACGACAACTACTGGGATAAAGACAATGTAAAATTGGACAAAATCGAATTCTCCATGGTAGAGGATGAGAATACTGAGCTGTCCATGTACGAAAACGGTGAACTGCACTGGGCAGGTGCTCCAACATCTGCGTTGCCAACAGACGCGATCCCGGCTTTGAAAGAATCCGGCAAAATGACAACTCAACCAATCGCGGGTACTTACTTCTACCGTTTCAACACAGAAAAACCACCGTTTAACAACGTAAAAATCCGTAAAGCGTTTGCTTATGCGATCGATCGTCAAAGCCTGATCGACAACATCCTGCAAGCTGGTCAATTGCCTGCAACAGGCTATGTACCACCAAGCATGGCACTGAACAAAGACGGTTTCTACAAGGATAATGACATCGAGACAGCTAAGAAATTGCTCGAAGAAGGATTGAAAGAAGAGGGTCTCAGCAAATTCCCGGCACTTACTCTTTCCTTCAACACTTCCGAAGGTCACAAAAAGATTGCTGAAGCAATCCAAGACCAATGGAAGAAAAACCTCGGCGTAGACGTGAAGCTCGAGAACAAAGAGTGGAAGGTATACCTGGATGACGTACACCAAGGTAAATACCAAGTCGCTCGTGCAGGCTGGTTGGGTGACTTCAACGATCCAATCAACTTCCTGGAAATGTTCAAGGAAAAAGACGGCGGAAACAACGATACTCGTTGGGAAAATCCGAAGTACAAAGAACTCCTGAACCAATCCGCTCTGGAGCTAGACCCAGAAAAACGTAAAGCAATCTTGGCACAAGCGGAGCAAATCCTGATGGATGAAATGCCAATTATGCCAATCTACTACTACACACAATCTTGGGTGAAAGACGACAAGGTTCAAGACGTAATCATCGATGGTCTGGGTGCTGTAGACTACAAATACGCAGATATCGCAGAAAAGAAATAATAGCTATGCATGTAAAAGAAGAGCGGTGTTATACTCACCTCTCTTCTTTTTTTGTCTATATAATATCCAAATTTTTACACTTTTCATGTATACTAATTTTTGGAAGATTTTCATTAAGGAAATAGGGGTGTGTATGATGAAAAAGAGTGTTTTTCTGGCTTTGAGTTCAGTCCTCGTTTTCGGTGGAATGATGACAGGGTACGAAGGAGCTATCCAAGCAGCTGAACCTAAAGTTTTAAGAATGAATTTGCAAGGGGAGCCGCCTACAGCAGACCCAGGAATTGCGGAGGATACTACCTCTAGTACGATCATCACAGCTACATTCGAAGGTCTGACACGTCTCGGAACAGATGGAAAGCTGCACCCAGCCGCTGCTGAGAGCTTTACCGTTTCTGAGGATGGGAAGACTTATACATTCAAGATTCGTGAAGCAAAATGGAGCAACGGCGATCCAGTAACGGCATATGACTTCGAATATGCTTGGAAACGTGCTCTCGATCCAAAGACAGATTCCAGCTATGCATATCAACTGTACTATTTGAAAGGTGCAGAAGACTTCAACAAGAGGATTGGCAAGGCGGGAGACGTTGGCGTAAAGGCGATTGACGATAAGACGCTAAAAGTAGAACTGACAAACCCGACACCATTTTTCCCGGAGCTGGTTGCTTTTAAAACATACTTCCCAGTGAACAAGAAGGTAGTCGAAGGCAACAAAAAATGGGCTGACGAGGCAAAGACGGTTGTTGGCAACGGACCATTCAAAATGGAAACATGGGAACACAAGAGCAAGCTGACTGTTGTAAAGAACGAGAAGTACTGGGATAAAGCTAACGTAAAATTGGACAAGATCGAATTCACCATGATAGAGGATGAGAATACGGAGTTGGCCATGTTTGATAACGACGAACTGGATTGGGCGGGTGCTCCAAACTCCTCGCTGCCAACCGATGCACTTCCGAGTTTGAGGGAAGCTGGCATCTTGAAGACACAGCCAATCGCCGGTGCCTATTTTTATCGTTTCAATACAGAGCAAGCACCGTTTACCAATGCAAAAATTCGTAAGGCGTTCGCGTATGCAATTAAACGTGAAAGCATCACCACCGATATCCTGAAAGCTGGTCAAGTACCGGCAACAGGCTATGTACCTCCGAGCATGGTGTTGAACAAAGACGGTTACTTCAAAGATAATGACCTTAAAGTTGCAAAGAAATTACTGGTAGAAGGTATGAAGGAAGAGGGTATCTCCAAACTCCCGCCAATCACACTCATCTACAACACATCCGAAGGTCATAAAAAGATCGCAAAAGAAATACAGGCTCAATGGAAGAAAAATCTCGGTGTAGATATAAAGCTCGAAAATAAAGAATGGAAGGTATACTTAGAAGACGTTCACCAAGGTAAGTATCAAATCGCTCGGGGAGGCTGGTTGGGTGACTTCAATGATCCCATTAACTTCTTGGATATGTTCCAGGAAAAAGACGGCGGAAACAACGATACACGTTGGGAAAATCCAAAGTACAAGGAGCTCCTGAACCAATCCGCTCTGGAGCAAGACCTGGAGAAGCGCAAAGCAATTCTACTGCAGGCGGAGCAAATCCTGATGGACGAAATGCCAATCATGCCAATCTACTTCTATGCGAACTCTTGGGTGCAGAACGAAAATCTGAAAGATGTCGTGATGGATGGACTTGGGGATATTGACTTCAAATATGCGGATATCACCAAAAAATAAGAATGCAGGAGAAGAGGGCTATTTTCGTGTCCCTCTTCTTTTTTTTAGTCTCATGGACAAATGACCAATCCATTACGCCCTTGGCTACATAGAGTAAAAAGGAACTAACTGCAACCAGGGGGGATATTGATGGATATTGGTTCTTTGCTCAACATTGTCAAATCAATTCCTAAGGAAAAGCTGAGGACAGATGCGGGAATCAAGGAAGTCATTCGTGAAATGGCCAGAAAGTCAGGGAAAAAATTGACCGAGCAAGAGGTAAACAGTTATGCTGCGCAGTTTCGTCAGATGCAGAAAACAGAAAATGTCGGAAGCCTGTTGAATAAGCTTTCGAAAAAAGGTGTCACTGCAAAGGATTTGGAAAATATAAAAAAACGTTTTAGATAAGGGGGGAGAGTGAGGAGGGAGGTGGGATTATCGTTGAAAAAATGAAAGCGAAAAAGAAGCAGGCTGTCCCCAGGGGCAATTTGCAAGAATCGATCAACAAACTAGCGGATGCACAGCATGCAAACAATGCCCAAATGATGAGAGAAATGAGTCAGGTGCGACAGGAGCTGCAGGATATGAAGAATACACTGGGGCGTCTCAAACAAGCACCTCCAAGAAGTACAGGAGAACGTCGAGGGCTGCTGTTTGGAGGACGACGGAATGCCGCTCAAGTGGAAGCTGTACCCCAACCACAAAAGCCTGCCATTTCTATCGAAGACTTACTACCGCTTTTACCGTATCTAGGCGACGCTATTCCCCAATTGAAAAACCCCAAGGTAGCCGACTCCATTAAGGTGCTGTCGAATCCAGCTGTGATTTCGCTGATCCAGCAATTTCTTGCTAACGGGGGCTTGAACATGATAAAAAAACCAGTTCAAGAAGTAAGTAGGCAAGAGAGAAGGGGATTTTTTCGATAACAAATGATTAGTTGCAAAGACTGTCTCGCGGGGCTTGCGGAGGCGGTCTTTTCATTTTGGTACCAAAAGACTATAAACTTTACAGATCATCGAGCGTCTAATAGAATGGTGAACGTTGCACATTGGCTGACGCCACATAACGAAGAAAACAGACATCACGGAGGAGGTCAGGATGAAGAGACGATTTTACCCTCTGCTTTTTGCATTGCTGGTCCTACTGCTAATCCCCGGTTGGGCGGTTGCAGCAAGCAGTGCTTCAGAGGAAGCTGTCAATCTCATGATTGGTGGACAAGCAGTGAATGCTGAAGTGCCACCAGTCATCAAGAATGGACGCACGTTGGTTCCCGTCCGTGTCATCGCCGAAGGGCTAGGTGCAAAAGTGGATTGGAATGAAGCTACTCGAACAGCTGTCATTTCCAAAGGCACGCAGCAGCTCTCCCTTACACTTGACTCCAGTACGGCAATGTTGAACGGTAAACAAGTGAAGCTCGATACGCCGCCTGTTATTTCACAAAAGCGTATGTTGCTGCCGCTGCGTTTTGTCGGGGAGTCACTTGGTGTTACAGTCGGGTGGGACAACAGCACACGAACTGTCATTGCAAACGAAACACCACAGGTAAAGCTGAATGGCAAGGCACCAACCCAGCCGATCAAGCTGTATCAAGTGGAAGACACGATGTACGCGTCCGCACAGGCTGTAGCTGAGCAAGTGGGACAAAAAGGCTTTGCGTGGAAACGACCTGAGCGCGGGATGACGATTGATGATCAGTTGGTCCTCCCATTACGTCAATTGGAGGACGAGCTTGGCGGGTCATTTGCGTGGGACAAGAAAAATAATCAGGTTGAGATCGATCGCCTCAATGTTTTGAAAGATGTATCTAAGGATGGCGACCGTGTTCGTATTGAAACGACCATACCTGTAATTCCTCAGTCCTTTGTGATGACAGGTCCTCACCGGATCGTCTTGGATCTCCCACAAACAGCATTGGATGATGATTTAGTCGAAGATCTAAAACGTCAAGACGAGAAAAATGATAGTGTAGGCGAATCCGAGGAAATAGCCTCCGCTGATGATGAAGACCAAGACAGAGATTCAGATTCTGATGAACAGAATCAGGCAGAACAAGCGAAAGAAGAACCTCTCATCGCTGACCTGCGTTACAGCCAATACAGTGCATCTCCTGACACGGTCCGCGTTGTTATTGAGCTGAACCAAAAGAGCACGTATGAGCTGGCTTACACGAAAGACGGTATCGAAGTAAAATTGACGCCAAAACCGAAGAAAACAGGCTACCTGATCGTTGTTGATGCCGGTCATGGAGGAAAAGACCCAGGCACGAAGGGCTCCGCTGGCAACAATGAAAAAGATTACAACCTGGCTGTCTCCAATAAGATTGTGGCTTTGCTGAAGCAATATCCAGAGTTTCAAGTCGTTCCCGTACGCACGACAGATGTGTTTTATGAACTGTCAGAGCGTGTCGCTTTTGCCAATGAGTTAGAAGCCGACATGTTCTTGTCTATTCATGCCAACGCATTCCCGAAACCGACGGCTGCAGGAACAGAAACTTTCTATTATAATGAAAACAGTAAAGACTTTGCCCAAGTGGTACATAAACATTTGCGTGGGGCAACGCAGTTCCCGGATCGAGGCGTCAAACAGAGTGGCTTTTATGTGATCAAAAACACGAAAATGCCTGCTGTGTTGACCGAGACAGGCTTCCTCTCCAATCCACAGGAGAACGCGCAGCTGACGAATCCGGCATTCCAAGATAAAATCGCGAAAGCCATTGTTGCGGCTATTCGTGAATACTACGAGTCTTATCAGTAAGGGGGCTTTTCACGATGAAAAAAAGTCGAGTGATCTGGATGGCAGCGTTAGTGATGCTGCTTTTGGCCGGATGTGGGCAAAACGCGACAGAAACACCACAGCCAACCACACCAGTAGAACAGCCATCTGGTTCAAACACTGATCCATCGACAACAGAGCCGACTCTGAAAAAGCAAATGGTCACCGTTTACTATTCGGATAATAATGTGATGGAGCTGCAAAAAGAAGAGCAAGAGATCACGTTTGCAGAAGATATCGAGAAGTACAAAAAGACACTTGCCCTGTTGGAGACACCTGTAAAGCCAGACGTGCACACTCCACTGTGGAAAGACTTCAAGTACCATTCGATCACAATTGATAAAGGAACCCTGACGATTGATGCGGATAGCAAGAATCAGTTCAATATGGGTTCAAGTGGCGAGACGATGGCTTTGGATGCGTTGAAGAATACATTCTTTCAGTTCTCGGAAGTAAAGGAAATTGTCTTCTTAGAGGATGGCAAGAAAGTAGAAACGCTGATGGGGCACGTAGATCTCTCTGAGCCACTGAAACGAGACAATTAATTCATCACCATAAAGGCGGCACATCCTGTTAATCGGGATGTGCCGTTTTTTTCTCGTATCGTGGCTGGCGTGGGGAGAAGAATATTTCCAGTCTAGGCTCCAGGCTCCGTCCTGCTGGGGGCTGAGCTGTCCGCTCCGAAGCGATTAGCGGGGAAACGCAAAAGTGGTAGCCGCTACGTAGCGCGAGCACGTTGCGTTTCTTTTGCCCGCTAATCGCTTCTCCGCTCGGTTGGACTCCACAAGTCGCTACGCCTGGAAATATTCTTCTCTGTTGTGACTGATGACATCCTTACATTCTTTTAAGGCTTTTATAAACCGAATAGCACGGAAAGCTCGTAGAGGAAACAGGAGAAATAAGCGAAGATCTTTGGTACACCGACCGAGGCGTAATGAAAAAAAGCGAAACAAGCTTTTAGCGTCCACCTCTGAGACACCTCTTGAATGGACCACTTTGGACGCGGGTTTCGCTTTTTTTCATGGAGACGGGCAGTGAATCCCTCAGCGGGTGGGACAAGAAGCTGAGCGTTTTCTCCTGTTTCCTCCTCTCCCCAACAGCCGGACAGCCGGACATCATTTTTTATGTTGGTGTTTCTTCCCGATCCGTGAAAAGAAACTTGATGGCATACACCCCAAACAAGCCTACCATCGTATACACGATTCGACTGACGATAGACTCCGCTCCACCAAACAAGCTTGCGACTAAATCAAATTGAAATAACCCGATTAATCCCCAGTTCAGGGCACCAATGATCACAAAAAGCAAGGCCAGCCGTTCCACATGGACACCCCCACCAAAAGAATAGGGACAGTATTCCCATGCTTGCGCCGTTTTACAACAGGAACCCCTGCATCTTTAAGAAAGCTTTACATTCACAACATAATACGACAACATTCCCGCTGTATAGTTTGTACTTGTAAGAGAGAAAAAAACAAACCGAACCTTTTAAGGAGGATTTTCATCCAATGAAAAAACTCAGCAAAATGTTTATTGCGCTGACATGTGTAGGGGCATTACTCGCGGGGTGTGGAAGCGGCAACACTGCACAGACTCCAGCACCAGCGCAACAACCAGCTAAAGAGCAAAGCAACTCTGGTTCGACACCAAAAACTTCCGGTGAACCTGTAACAGCAGTGGGTTCTACCGCTTTACAGCCTCTGGTCGAGCAAGCGGCCAAAGACTTTATGGCAAAAAATGCAGGCGCACAAATCCAAGTACAAGGCGGAGGAAGCGGCACGGGCTTGAGCCAAGTAGCAAGCGGTGCAGCAACGATCGGTAACTCCGATATTTTCGCAGAAGAGAAAAAAGGCATTCCAGCAAACGAACTGGTAGACCATAAAGTAGCGGTTGTCGGTATGGCAGCAGCAGTAAGCCCGCAAGTAAAAGTAGACAACTTGACTAAGCAACAATTGATCGACATCTTCACTGGTAAAATCACCAACTGGAAAGACGTTGGCGGTGAAGACATGAAGATCACGCTGGTTAATCGTCCGAAATCTTCCGGAACGCGCGCGACATTCAGCAAATTCGCGTTGGATGGTAAAGAAGAAGCAGAAGGTATCACAGAGGATTCCTCCGGTACTGTTCGTAAAATCATTGCTGAAACACCAGGTGCAATTGGTTACTTGGCACTGTCCTACTTCAACGACTCTGTAAAAGCTCTGAAATTGGATGGTGTGGAAGCAAACGCAGAAAACATTACATCGAACAAATATCCAGTATGGGCGTACGAGCATATGTACACCAAAGGTGAAGCAGCTGGCGATGCAAAAGCGTTCCTGGACTTCATCCTGACTGACGAAGTACAAAAGAAAACTGTAACAGAATTGGGCTTCCTGCCAATCACAGATATGAAAGTGGAACGTGATGCAGAAGGCAAAGTAACACAAAAATAAGCGTTATCGTCAACAGCAAAATAGAGGGGTAGGGGGGCCTTCCCCTCATTTTGCTTGCGTACAGTCGTTTTCTTTCCAGGAGGGAGAACATGAGCCATCGTACTGAAGGGGTAAATACAGAGCGTAAATCGATGATTGCGCAAAAAATGCTGACAACGAACAAGCGTCAAAAGACAGAGAATATTACCGGCAAAACCATCGCGATGATTTGTGCGGGTTTGCTCGTTATTGTTGTTTTATCGATCACCTATTTTATTGCTTCAAAAGGGCTGTCGACGTTCTTCGTCGATGGGGTAAGCTTCAAAGAATTTTTAACGCATGACAAATGGGACCCAGAAGGTGAACCATCCGCGTATGGTGTGTTGCCCTTTATCCTCGGTTCGTTTTTCGTAACGGCACTGGCTGCTTTGATTGCCGCGCCACTTGGAATCGGCGCCGCTATTTTTATGACAGAGATCTTTCCTGGCTTCGGGAAAAAAGTATTGAAGCCGGTTATCGAGCTGTTGGTTGGTATTCCATCAGTCGTTTACGGTTATGTTGGACTAACATTGCTTGTTCCATTTATTCGCGAACAATTTGATGTTCTTGGCTTCAGCTTATTGGCAGGGGGACTTGTTCTTGCCCTGATGATTTTGCCTACCATTACGAGTGTGGCAGCAGATGCAATTGAGGCTGTTCCGCAAGATTTGCGCAACGCTTCACTCGCGCTGGGTGCTACTCGCTGGCAAACCATTTGGAATGTCGTGTTGCATTCCGCGCTTCCTGGCTGTTTAACGGCCATTGTTTTGGGGATGTCTCGCGCTTTTGGAGAAGCTTTGGCTGTGCAAATGGTTATCGGTAACACAACGAAGCTGCCAGGCGGTTTGTTCGAACCGATCAGTACGCTCACTAGCGGTATTACATTGAACATGGGGAATACGATTCAAGGAACTCCGTATAACAATGCTCTCTGGTCAATGGCTTTGCTGCTCTTGGCGATGTCTTTCATCTTTATCGTGATTTTGCGCCTGTTGGGCAGAAAGAGGTTGGCGAAATAGATGAAAGCGAGACTGATGGACCGCGCTGCTACTGTTGTTTTGACACTGATTGCCGTACTGATTATTGGTACCTTGGTGGGACTATTGGGCTTCATTCTCTCTCAAGGTTGGCATAAGCTGAATCTCGACTTTTTGACCTCTCCGCCGGATATCGTCAATGCGGGTGGCGGGATTGGACCACAGCTTTTCAACTCGTTGTACTTGCTGGTCCTGACCATGCTGATCGCGTTGCCGCTCGGAATCGGAGCAGGCATTTATATGGCCGAATATGCGCCGGATAACAAGATTACACAGTTTATCCGCATGAGTATAGAAGTATTGTCTTCCCTTCCGTCTATCGTAGTTGGTTTGTTTGGATTACTCGTGTTCGTAAATATGACAGGCTGGGGCTATACCCTGTTTGGTGGAGCACTTGCGCTGACAGTATTTAACCTGCCACTCTTGGTTCGCGTAACAGAGGATGCACTGCGCAACGTACCTCGCAGTCAAAAGGAAGCGAGTCTCGCGCTTGGTATTACCAAATGGCGTACCATCGTGTCTGTCATCCTTCCAGCAGCGCTCCCAGGGATCATTACGGGTGCCATTCTGGCATCAGGCCGTGTATTTGGGGAAGCGGCTGCCTTGCTGTTTACGGCAGGGATGTCTTCACCGAATCTGGATTTCACCGACTTCTCATTGAATAGTACGACCTCACCGTTGAACCCGTTCCGTCCTGCCGAGACATTGGCCGTGCATATTTGGAAGGTAAACAGCGAGGGGCTGACACCGGATGCGCGTGATGTCGCAGATGGCGCGGCTGCTGTTCTGATTATTGCCGTCTTGCTCTTTAACCTTTCCGCTCGTTGGTTCGGGAATTGGGTTTACAAAAAGATGACGTCAGGATCAAACTAAGAAGAGGTAGGTGGCAGCCATGTCCGTACTGACCATGCAAGAAACGATCATTCAGACGAATAACGTGAATGTATACTACGGAGAGAAGCAAGCCGTAAAAAATATATCAATGGATATTGAACGCAACTCCGTGACGGCCTTTATCGGTCCGTCCGGATGTGGGAAATCGACGCTTCTACGGAGCTTGAACCGGATGAATGATCTGGTTCCTTCTTGTCGTGTAGAGGGCTCCATTATTGTAGATGGTATCGACATTAACAGCTCGCAAGTAAACATCGAGAGTCTGCGCCAAGTGGTAGGAATGGTGTTCCAACGAGCGAATCCATTTTTCAAATCGATCTATGAAAACATCGCATTTGCACCTCGTTTCCACGGGATGACAAATAGACGTGATTTGGATGAATTGGTTGAGTCGAGCTTGCGAAAAGCAGCGCTTTGGGATGAGGTAAAGGATCGTCTTCGCGATTCAGCGCTCTCCCTTTCTGGTGGACAGCAGCAAAGGCTTTGTATCGCGCGTGCAATCGCGATGCAACCAACCATTTTGCTGTTGGACGAACCGGCTTCCGCTCTCGATCCGATCTCTACCATGAAAATCGAAGAGCTGGTCATGCAGCTAAAAGATGAGTATACGATCGTGATCGTTACCCATAACCTCCATCAGGCAGCGCGAATTTCGGAGAAAACCGCCTTCTTCCTGATGGGTGAGCTGATCGAGATGGAGGAGACGGGGAAAATCTTCACATCACCTGAGAACGAAAAAACCGAAGCGTATATTAGCGGACGTTTTGGTTGATAGAAAAATAATAGCCCTCCCGAGCACATGTGCTTGCAGGAGGGCTTTTTCTTATCATGATGAATGTCGGTGGAGAGAGGGACTGTCTTCCGCTCTGAAAAATTTGATCGCTTGCTCCAGATCCTCAACGATATCTGACAAACGCAGGGAGTCATCGAGAAATTGCTCCGATAAGGATAGACTTTCTTGATTGGCGGCTACGGCTTGCTGTGTGCCTGATACGACTTGCTGTGCAGACGCAGACAGATTGTCTACCCGCTGTGAAATGGCTTGGCTCTGTGTCGAGATTGTACCTGTGAGCGTTCTGATCGATTCAAATTGCGCAGTCAACGCTTCACTGAGCTGGATCGTGTTGTGAAAGATAGAAGCGGCCTGGTGCAAGGTTTGAATGCCATTTACAGTAGCGTGATCGGTCGTTTGCAAGCAGGCGGCTACATGCTCCATTCGTTCTTCCCCTGATTCAATTACCTTTTGAATGCGGGCCGATGCTTCTTCGGTCTGGTCGGACAGCAAGCGAATCTCGTCTGCTACGACGCTGAAGCCGATTCCGGCTTGTCCAGCCCTGGAAGCTTCGATTCGAGCATTGAAGGACAAAAGCTTGGTTCGCTTGGAGATGGCGGAAATCAGACCGAGCATTTCGTTGATGTCGCTCATGCTTTCTCTCATGGAGGACATGGCATGCATAGAAGCTTTCATATCCTCTGAGATACTGTGCATATTTTCTTTTAGCAAATCAATGGAGGTTGCTGCTTTCGCATTTTGCTGACGTGATTCCTGGCTCTGTACGATTGCTTTTTCCATGGAGTCTGTGATTCGAGACATTTCTTGTGTGATGCCGGCCATCGTGGCGTGGATATCATCGATCTGCTCCTGCTGGTTGTCCATTTCTTGGGCAAGTCGCTCTGTTACGGATACGACTTCTGACTGCATGGCGTGAGAATGGCGAGAGCCTTTTCCCACATGATCGGCTACTTGTTTGACGTCTGAGATGACATACTGGATTTTACCGATGATCGTCCGGATTTGTTCACTCATTCGATTGAAGCTGTCGGCCAACTGGCGAATTTCATCATTGCTTTGTACGTGCATGGTTTGCAGGAGATCGCCCTCGCTAAAGGCGGACATTTTTTGTTGTGCTTCCTTAATCGGCTTGATGATTCGACGTACGTACACATACAGCATGAGTGCAAGTGCAGCGAGTCCGACGAGTGAGACGGCCAAAATGGTTAGCTGAAGGCGGCGGACCTCTTGCTTTACCTCGGATACCGACTGTGCGACGATCACTCCCCATTTTAGGGAGGGGTCAAATTGATAGGCGGCAAAAGAGTCCACTCCATTAATCCTACTCGGTTCGTAGCCAGATTGACCAGCGATGACGTTTTGCACGATCGCAAGCTCTGAAAGAAGAGGGCGCTGCAACGCGTAGGACTGATCGGGATGAGCGACCAGCTTGCCTTGTTGATCAACAATCATGGCATATCCAGTTTCCCCTAGTTTAATCTGCCCGATGGATTCGCTCAGCTTCGGGACAGAGACAAATGCCACGACGACGCCTACGGGCTCCTCGTCTTCATTGCGCAAAGGGAGTGAGACGGCGATCTTGGGAAACTCCGTCTCGGAAAACTGGAAGACATCTGAGACAAAAATCCCCTGCTGTGGTAGATTCAATGCGCCCTCATACCAGTCCATTTTTCGCGGATCGTAGGAACTGTCGAGGGGTGATCCTGGAAAGGTTAAATACCTTCCGTCTGTGGTGACGATCTGTAACTCGGAAATCGTAGGATTGCTGGCAGACATATCTGTAAAAATGCCAAAGATCTGACTGTTGGTAACCGTGCTGTTTTTATAAGTGGAAGCAAATGATTGCAAGGCGGTTACGATGTCATAGACCCTGCTATGTACTTTCTGTAGAGCTGCACCTGATGCCTCGTGTAATTGCTGCTTTGTTTTTTCATTAAGCGTGGCTTCGGATTGATAGCTGATGAAGAAAGCGGCGATTGCCATCATGCAGACTACCATCCCCATAATGCCTGCGAACAGCCTGGTGAAAATTGAACGGTAATGAAACGACGAGTGACCCCATAGTTTTCTTATGTCTGGCATTCATTGTTCTCCCCTTATTCGTCAAAACGTTCAGCTTCATTGTAGGGGGTACTTAGGGGGGCGTATATGCTTTACCAGCAAGATTTACCATAACTTAATGTAAAATGACCTATGTAAAAAGTCCCAAAACAAAAACTTTATCGAAACTTAATAAACATCACACGGAACCCTAACATTGGTGCGCTATAGTGGGGAAGTAAAAGGACGTAACAATCACGAAGGAGCGAAGACCGTATGAGCGTTATTTCGGTGAGAGAGTTGAATCTCTTCTACGGTAATAAGCAAGCCCTCTATCATATAAATCTGGATGTAGAGCCTGATTCCATTACAGCATTAATTGGTCCGTCCGGCTGCGGTAAGTCTACATTTTTACGGACGTTGAATCGAATGAACGATTCAGTACCGAACACCAAAATTACGGGAACGGTAAAAGTGTTCGATGAGGATATTTATAGCTCTCGCGTAGAGGTTGAGCGACTTCGCAAAAATATCGGCATGGTGTTTCAGCATCCGAATCCTTTTCCGAAGAGCATCTATGACAACATCACGTACGGGCCGAGACTCCATGGCATGAACGATCGTAACAAGCTGGACGAGTTGGTAGAGACAAGCCTCAAGGCAGCAGCCCTTTGGGATGAAGTGAAGGATGTACTGAAAAAGCCAGCAACAGGGCTTTCGGGTGGGCAGCAGCAACGCCTCTGTATCGCACGGGCACTCGCTGTTCAGCCACAGATCATTTTGATGGATGAGCCAACCTCTGCCCTTGACCCGATTTCTACTGCGAAAATCGAAGAGCTGTTGGAAGAACTGAAGAGCCGTTATACGATTGTAATCGTGACGCACAACATGCAGCAGGCAGCACGTATTTCCGATAAGACTGCGTTTTTCTTGAATGGAGAGCTAGTCGAGTTTGACAGTACCCCGACGATCTTCCAAAATCCTCGTGACAAAAGAACAGAGGATTACATTACCGGACGTTTCGGATAATTCAATAGGCTTGATGGTAGGAGAGCGGACTTTTCGAGGTCCGCTCTTTTTAATTTTAAAATGTTTATAACTGTAGCCCAAATCTCTTTAACTCAATGAAAATACCTTCTAATCGTTTCCCTTTCTCCGTTAACGTATATTCCACACGCGGAGGGACTTCCGGAAACACCTTCCTTTCCAATATGCCGTGCTCCTCCAATTCCTTCAGTCTGAGTGAAAGTGTTTTCGGACTAATCCCATCCATGGATTTCAGCAGGTCGCTGAAACGCAGCGTTCCTTCGATAAGCAGGTCCCGAATAATTAAAAAGGTCCATTTGGTCCCTATAACGTCAAGTGTTTTGGCAATGGGGCAAGGTTGGCCCGGGGTTCCTTTGTTCAGTTCGATTGGCTCAAGAACATTCATCGGAATATCCTCCAAAATATTTTTTGTGATTCTTTGGCCTAGTATAGCGCAATACTATCTTTTCGGAAACTATATGAATTAAATATCACTACTTCCATAAATGAAGTTAGCGTATTTACAATATCAATGTGAACCGATACTTCCACTCTAAATAAGGAGTTGATCCGAACAACATGATTCCACGCACCAAAAAAATGAGTTCGATAGCTGGTATTGCTGTCATCTTCGGGACGATGCTGTTCGCAACAGCATGCGCGAATGATTCGAAAACATCAGCTTATGAGAATCAAACTGCTGAGTTGTCCGTCAAGACAGACGTTCAACTATTGAAGGATCTTCCTCAACCCGTTTCAATGACGATTGATTCCTCATTGAACGCAACAGAAGCTACCGAAATGGTACAGGCCGCTCAACGTTTCTACGGATTCTGGAACACGGGGAACGAGGATCTCATTGCACAAACCGTTTCTCCAAGTTTCATGGATAACACGTTGCCGAAAGGAAGACCTCAAGGTCCCGATGGCCTGTTATTCGCTTCTCGCAACTTCCGTAAAGCAGTTCCCGACTTGGAATGCACAATTGAGGATTTATTGGTAGTGGGGGACAAGGTGACAGCTCGTCTTTCCTTTACGGGTACGAGCAAAGGCGAGTTTATGGGAAAACCTTTGACCGGGAAACCCATTCAATTTATGGCGATCGATGTTTTGCGGATCAAGGATGGGAAGCTTGTGGAAGACTGGCATCTGGAAGACAATTTAACCTTTATGCAACAAATTGGCGTCGTAAAGGAGATGTAAAAAATGAAAAAAATCCTAATCATCAATGGTCACCAAAAATATGGCTCATCAGAGGGGAAACTGAACCAAACGTTGATGGATCATATGGTGAGTCTGCTCGAGAAAGAGAACCATGTGCGAACTACTATTATTGAAAATGGATACAAAATCGAAGAAGAGCACGAGAAATTTCTTTGGGCAGACATGGTCATTTATCAAACCCCCATCTACTGGTTCAGTGTCCCTGGGTTACTGAAAACATATATGGATGAAGTATTTGCGTACGGATTGTTTTTCAAGGGTGCGAATCAATACGGAAGAGGCGGTTTATTAACCGACAAAAAATATATGTTCTCGACGACTTGGAATGCTCCAGAAAAAGCATTTAACGATCCAACCCAATTTTTTAAAGGGGAAAGCTTGGAAGATGCAATCAGCCATTTGCACCGCGTAAAGGAATTTTTGGGCATGCAACCTGTAAAGAGCTTTGCTTGCTATGACGTCATCAAAAACCCGCAGATCGATCGATTTGTATCCGAACTCGAGGCGCATCTCAAACAAGTATTGAGTTTCTAAATGAAAATCTCAAAGGAAAGGGGAGAGATCCTATCATGTTGCACAATCAAAAGATAGTCATCATCGGCGGAAGCTCTGGAATTGGTTTGGAGACAGCCAAACAGGCAATAGCACTAGGAGCTGAAGTGATCATTGCCAGCCGCTCAGAGGATAAATTGCAGAAGGCAAAAGAGAGTCTGGGTTCCAAAGCCTCGGCGTATACACTGGATACCACCGATGAGCAGCAAGTTCAGGCCTTTTTTGAAAAAGTAGGCACGTGTGATCATCTGGTCGTCAGTGCGGCTGAAACATCTGGCGGTTCATTCCTTCAAACGGATTCAGCCCAAGCGCGTAAGTTGTTCGATAACAAATTCTGGGGCCAATACTACGCGGCGAAGTACGGAGCGCCGAAGATTTCAACAAACGGTTCCATCACCTTATTCTCCGGAGTTGTCGCCTACAAAGCGATGATTGGTTCATCTGCGCTTGGTGCAGTCAATGCGGCGGTTTCGAATCTGGGGCAAACCCTCGCCTTGGAACTGGCACCAATCCGAGTAAATATCGTTTCACCTGGCATTATTGATACGCCATCACGCAGTAAAATGCCGGAAGACGTGCGCAATAATTTCTATGCAACATTGGCAGACAAGCTCCCTGTGAAACGAGTTGGACAAGCGCAAGACGTCGCACAAAGCGTACTATACCTGCTCCAAAATAGTTTTGTAACCGGCACTGTTCTTCATGTAGAAGGTGGCCACATTTTACTTTAAAGGATTCCATTACCGGACGTTTCGGATCATTTTAATTTGTAGTATGGTAGGAGAGCGGACTTTTCGAGGTCCGTTCTTTTTGGTTTTTGGAAAGGAGATACATGCAGTGGTTTGGATTTCATTTTTTCTTTTTCTGATCACGTTGACATTGGTCATCTGGCAACCGCGGGGGCTGTCGATTGGCTATCCGGCTGTCGGAGGAGCACTGTTGGCTTTGGTGATCGGGGTAGTCACAATAGCGGATGTCGCTGAGGTCACCTCGATTGTCTGGAATGCAACGCTCGCCTTAATCGGAATTATCATCATTTCACTTGTATTGGACGAAATCGGTTTTTTTGAATGGGCTGCGCTCCATATGGCTCGTTTTGCCAAAGGAAATGGGCGGCTTATGTTCGTTTATGTCATCCTGCTTGGTTCACTCGTATCTGCCTTGTTTACGAATGATGGGGCAGCCTTGATCCTGACACCGATTGTGTTGGCACAGGTGCGGGCACTAAAGCTGGATGGGAAAACGGTTTTGGCATTTGTCATGGCGAGCGGATTCATTGCTGATACGAGTTCTTTGCCCTTTGTGATTAGCAATCTGGTGAATATTGTTTCAGCTGACTATTTTGATATTGGCTTTGCTGCGTATGCGGCCAAAATGATCATTCCGACTTTGTTTTCGATTGTTGGGAGTCTGCTGGTTTTGTACCTATATTTTCGCAAAAGCATCCCGGCGCAGATTGATCTTTCCCATCTGAAAAATCCGGAGGAAGCCATTCGCGACCACAGAATGTTTCGCTTGGCGTGGCCGATTCTTGCAGTCTTGTTGATTGGTTTTTTTATAAGCGAGTCCATCCATACGCCCGTTTCTATCATTATTGCGGGGGCAGCCATCATTTTTTGCCTGGCTGCAAGAAAAAGTGAAGCGATCGCCATGCGGCGGATTATGAAAGAAGCGCCGTGGGTAGTCGTTATTTTTTCGATTGGCATGTATGTCGTGGTGTGGGGGCTGCACAACGCGAGATTGACTGACTTAGTCAAGGACACCTTGGATTGGTTCATGGCGCATGGTTTATTGGCAACGACCTTGGGGACGGGCTTTCTCGCTGCTGTTCTTTCCTCTGTCATGAACAACCTTCCGACAGTGATGTTCAACGCACTCGCGATTGCCGGGACACAGGCAGACGGATTGTTGCGGGAAGCCATGATCTACGCGAATGTGATCGGGAGCGATTTGGGGCCGAAAATGACTCCGATTGGATCACTGGCGACCTTACTCTGGTTGCATGTTTTGGGACGTAAAGACGTGACAATTACGTGGGGACAGTACTTTCGGACGGGGGTTATTTTGACCGTACCGACATTGACGGTAACCTTGCTTGGATTGTATCTGACATTGGTTTATTTTTCATAGGGAATGAAAAGCCTGCTGGTTAATAGTCAGCAGGTTTTTTCTATTCATCACGCTGCTCGCAGTGAAATAGGCAGAATAGGACCTGGCACAGACGGAAAAAATAGGCGCAACGTACGTAAAAAGGAGGATGTTTCCATGTGGCATGGCTGGCCGATCGAACGCGTACTGATACTTTTTGCTGGATTGGCGTTTGCCCTGATTGCGGTTCAGGTCACGCTTTTTCACTCCAGACAAAACTTCCGACATTGGGCAATGTGGATTCCCGTGCTTGAGCTCCCTGTATTTGCGGTTACTGCTATTGTTTTATCGTTTGTGAATGCGGGTTGGCTGCGTTGGGTGTTTGCTTTGATGATGGTGGTCGGCATGGCTGGTGGTTTGTACGGGGCCTATTTGCATACGGTCGGGGTTGGGCAGCGTGTGGGAGGTTATTCGCAAGGTCAAAATTTTCTCGTCGGTCCTCCTGTGATTCTTCCATTACTGATCACCGCAATGTCAGCATTAGGGCTTCTTGCGCTGTTTTGGTAAAAATCGTTTTCGAAGGGGGTGAGAGGACATGGAGAAGCCTGGACGTTACCCATCCTATGATGTTTGGGACCAGCATACAGAGTGGGATGCTCACACAAGGAAAGTAGTAGGGGCCAGACGAATGCCCGCGATTGCCAATCAATTTTTTACGAAGCCTGAATCCTTGCTCTTACAAACAGTTGTAGGCGTATTGGTCCATGATCACCGTTTGGAGGTGCTGACCTTTGTGGTCGAGCATCTGGATAATACGACGGCTAGTAATATTGGCGAGTCGCAACGAAAGGTCGGAGTTCCACCCCAAAAAGAGCTCTATCGCTCGGGCTTGAAAGGGATTGATGCGGAGAGTCATGCCGCTTATGGAACTGATTTTGTTGCGTTGAAGCTAGACCAGCAGGAAGCCGTTCTTCAGCACGTCGCGAATGGGGGTATCCAAAACCAGGAGGCGTGGACAGACATGGCTCCCGCAGATTTTTTCAAGCGGTTGCTGCATGACACAGTCAGTGCGTACTATTCACATCCGTTGGTTTGGTCGGACATCGGCTACGGCGGCCCCGCTTATCCGCGCGGCTATGTACGGGTGGAAAAAGGATTGACGGACCCATGGGAGGCAAAAGCAAATGACGAGTCATGACCATCGTACGATTACTCATCGCCCCACTCCTGTGGATCAAAGAAAATACGCCGATGACGCAGATGTATGCATCGTAGGTGCTGGAGCGGCAGGAGGCGTACTGGCTTATGAGCTGGCAAAGGCCGGGTTGCGTGTAGTCGTACTGGAAGCAGGGCCGTTTTGGGACCCTCAACATGATTTTGCCAGTGATGAGCTGTCGATGCGGAGATTGGCCTGGCAGGAAACAAGGCTGGTAGCAGGCAATGATCCACTGCGTTTGGGACATAACAACTCAGGACGGGGAATTGGGGGAGGCACCGTGCATTTTACGGGGGTGTTCCTGCGTTTCCACGAGAGTGATTTTAAGACGAAGACCATAGACGGCGTAGGGGAAGACTGGCCGATTACGTATCAGGACCTTGCTCCATATTACGACAAGATTGAACGGGAGATTGCGGTCTCAGGTCCCAATCATTTTCCGTGGGGTTCCTTTCAAGGCCCGTATCCGTACCCCGTTCGGGAGCCAATCAGTGCCAATGCCCAACTGTTCCGGGAAGGGTGCGAGAAGCTGGGGATCGAGAGTGTGGTCGCCCCTCTGGCGATTTTATCGGCCCCCTTTGATGGACGTCCTCCCTGTATTAATCGTGGCTTTTGCAATCAAGGGTGCATGCCGAATGCCAAATACAGCGGGCTGATTCATCATATCCCCAAAGCGATAGCGGAGGGGGCAGAGGTGCTGTCCGACTGCATGGTGACGGAAATTTTGATGGCTGGAGACCGGGTCAGTGGCGTGTTGTTCAACCATAATGGTTTGACGCACAGGCAAATGGCTCGTGTGGTCATTTTGGCCGGGTTTGTGGTGGAGACTCCCAGATTGCTACTCAGTTCGGCGAATGCTCAGTTTCCGCAAGGGTTGGCGAATTCGAGTGGATGGGTAGGAAAAGCTATTATGCCTCACTCCAGTCATGATGTATACGGACGACTCCCGGAGGAAGTGCGATTGTATAAAGGGACACCTGTCCTTGCCTTGACCCAGCATTTTTATGAGACGGAACGGGAACGAGGCTTTGCCCGCGGATATACATTGAGTGCACACGGGGCACGTCCAGTCGGGATGGCGGCTGCTATTGCTGCCGAGAGGGAAGACGGCTCGTATTTATGGGGAAAACAGCTTCGAGAAACCATGCTGGATTACAATATGTATGCGCGGATCACCTTGGTCGGGGAAGTGTTGCCTCATCCCGATAACAGAGTGACGCTCTCTGGGGAAAAAGATGAATACGGAATGCCGATCCCTACGGTAACGTTTAGTTATCAGGAGAACGACAAACAACTGTACAAGCATGCTATTGGGCAAATGAACAGGATTATAGAGGCGATGGGTGGGCAGCCAGAGCATGTGGTATCGGATACCGCTCATCTTATGGGGGGATGCCGGATGGGGAATGACAGGGAAACCTCTGTTGTGAATGAATATGGGCAGTCACATGACATACCCAATCTTTTCATAACGGGTGCTTCTACGTTCGTTACCTCGAGTGGCAGCAACCCGACAAATACAGTCATGGCGCTGGCTGCGCGCACTGCAGACAAGATCATTGAGGCGATGAAAAAGCAAGAGGTATAAGCAGGGTTCACATAACTTTTGCGTTCCTATCTTCCCCATCATATAAGCCATATAGTATACTGATAAACAGATATGTAAGGCAAAGGTGGGTATCCTTATGGAAATGGATTTGATGCAGGTTCTGTTTTTGTCAGAGACTTATAAGCTACTTGGTGACAAGACGCGCTTGACGATCATGGCTCTCCTGCAAGTACAGTCCTTATGTGTCCGTGATCTCGTGGAAATTTTGCAAACTTCCCAGCCTTCTGTTTCTCAGCACTTGGCTAAGCTCAAAACTCATGGTTTGGTCAAAGAGCGTCGGAAGGGACCGTGGGTATATTACTCCGTTAATACAGAATGCGGTCCTGAAGTTAAGCAAATTTTGTCTAACTTGCCGGATATGTCGCCAATCGTCAAACAAAAATCAGTTGCAAGTGAACCTTCATTTGGCTGATCAGTCGTAAAAAGCGTTGGATCAATTGAGATCCAACGCTTTTTTTAGTTCTTCCTTGTCAAATCCATGGATGACCATTTGCTCGCCGTTTTCCTTTTCAATGTAGGTTACAGGTGTCATGCTGGCGCCTAATTGAATAGCTTCCTGGAAATAAGCCTCGTTTTTTCGGATGTCTCTGTCTTCGAAAGCAATGTTGTTTGAAGTCAGCCACATTTTTTCTTCCTGACAAGGACCGCAAGTGACTTGGGTATAGATAATAACCTTGTGAGCCATACAGAATTGCTCCTTTCAAAAGCAGAGTAGAAGCCTTGCTCTTTCCAATATGAATGATCGTTCGCGACAAAGCAAGTCAACAACAGCACAATTTGGGAAAATAAGGATGGATACGCACATAGGGGGCTGTACAAATTATATTCAGTGACGTCGAGGAGGTGAAAGTAACGATGCCTAAACAAAACAAACAAGCGGGTATGGGCAAAGCGAACCAAGCTAGCCAAGCAGCAAACACTGCGACTGAATTCGCAAGTGAAACAAACGCAGCAGAGGTTCGTGGTCAGAACCAACAATCCGCACAACGCGCTGCTTCCCAAGGCGCTGCGACTGAGTTCGCAAGTGAGACAAATGTTGCGGAGGTTCGCCGTCAAAACCAACAATCGGCTGCACAACAATCTTCTGGCCAAGCTACTGAGTAGGAGCCAGCGGAAAAAGGCCCTCGCAATTTGCGGGGGTTTTCTTATTTTTACGGAAAGTCTATGCGTGGAATGTAGTTTCTATCCCCGCACTTGCAAAAGCGTGGAAGTGGATGATACTGTGATTCGTAAATCCGCCCACTAGGAGGCAATTGCTCATGATCATTGGAACAGGCGTAGACATAGTGGAAATAGAGCGCATCGCTACTTTGATAAAAAGACAAGAGAGTGCAATCAAACGCTTTTTGACCACAGATGAACAACAGCTCTTGCATGGAAAGACAGAGACGAGACAGGCGGAAATGGTTGCAGGCAGATTTGCTGCCAAGGAAGCGGGAGCAAAAGCTCTTGGCACAGGCATTGGAGCCGTACTCAGCTTTTTGGATATGGAAATCCTCCCGAATGATTCGGGCAAGCCGATCATGACCATAAAGCACGAGGTGTACAGCAAACTCGATCTGGACCCCGCTCTCGTCCATATTCATGTGAGCATTTCGCATAGCCAAACGCATGCGATTGCGCAAGTCATTGTAGAACAACGATAGATGTTTTGAACAACCTCGATAAACTTGTCTGCATATTGGGACGAGGATGGACATACATTTATATCGCGTAGATCAGGAGGGACTACCTGCTCTTACACAGGAAGGCTAAGTCTGTAGCCGATCCAAGCGATATATCGCCAACTTCGTATCCATTTGCAACCATTGACACGATGTGCGCTGCATGGGCGAGAGACTGACAGATTTCCCAGGAAATAGACAGGGATGCCCTTCTTTGTCGAAAATATTGACAAGGAGGAGTTCATTGAATGAAACGGGTAGCTTTACCACTGGTGTTATTGTTGGTTTTCACCCTGTTCCTTGGCGGTTGTTTCGGTCAGAAAACACCAGAAGATGTGGTGAGCGACCTGAACGGTACGCTGGGAAAAATGTCTGGGTACAAGTCTCAGGCTGTTTTGACCATGCAGACAGGCTCTACCCCCATGGAGTACGATGTTCAGGTCTGGTATGAAAAGCCAACCAACTATCGGGTAGCTCTCACCTCGAAGCAGCGTGGCATTACACAAATCATCTTGCGAAACAATGAAGGAGTCTTTGTACTGACCCCGCATCTGAACAAGAGCTTCCGCTTCCAAAGTGGCTGGCCTGAGAACAACGGACCGTTGTATCTATACGAAACACTGGCCAAGAGCATTATCGATGACACTGAGCGCCAAATGAAGATGGAAGAAAAACAGTATGTATTCGAAGTGAAAGCGAACTACAGCGGTAATCGTTCTTTGACCAAGCAAAAAATTTGGCTGACAGAAGATTTCAAACCGACGCACGCCGAAATTATGGATGCTAGCATGAATCCGCTCGTACGGATTGATTTCACTGATTTTTCGTTCAACCCTATGTTTGACAAAGATGCCTTTGACAAAGAGCGCAACATGACAACGAGCTCGTTGACAACGATCCCAACAATGGCGAAAACAAATGGACAGGTCATGAAACAGCCGAACAGCCAATTCGGTGTCATCGTCCCTACGTATATGCCAGAAGGGGTTAAGCAAGGAGATATTGAGCCAGTTACCCGTGATGGGGAGAGAAAAGTCATCTTGACCTACAAAGGGGCCTACAATTACAAGGTAATCGAAGGACGCCCGACAGCAGCATCTGTGTCGTATGAGCAAGGTATGCCTGTGAACCTCGGCTTTACGGTGGGTGTGCTTGCGCAGACAGGTGAAAATCAGCGACTGCTGACGTGGGAGCTCGACGGCATCGAGTATACAATCGCGGGGGATCTTCCTGAGGAAGAAATGGTGAATGTCGCACAGTCGACATATGGTCTCAGCGCAAAATAAAAGTGTGGGAGAGGGGACGGTGAATGCCGTCCTCTTTTGTTTTTTCTTTGGAAAGTGGCTGTAGCGGAGGGGAAGAAGCGCATTTCCAGTCTACGCTTCGGCCTACGCCCTGCAAGGGGTTAGACTGTCCGCTCCAGAGGCGCTTGGACTGGAAATGCACTTCTTCCCAAGTGACTTTGTTCTACTATTTGAGAAAATCTCCCCTGTTGATACTCAAAGGATGATCTTCCTAAGTTTTAAAGAGAGCGATGAATCCAAAAAGCTGGCGAAAAGAAAAAGCACAGGGCTCGCAGACCTTGACAACGCCTACCCAGTCGGAACTCCAAAAAGGGGACCCGCTTGTCGAACACTTCTTCCTTGAGAAACGTCCGCCCGTAGGGTGGCTTTGGCTCGACGGTCCTCTTTTTGCAGTGGAGACGGACAGTCAATCCCCCACGCTGGCGTGTCAGAGTCGAAGAGAACTGTGCTTTTTCTTTTCCTCCACTATGTTGAATCATAGTTTTTTACGATTTTCCCTCAAGTTTTCCTTTTTTCTCAAACGGGAATCTAAAAATACCCATGTACACTTGGTCTTGTACCAAAGAGGCAGCACACTTCACGAGAAAAGACGAAAGGGTTGAGTGTATATGTTTAGCAAAGCGAAAATGGGAATGTTGATGGGAACAATGGCAGTGGTTCTGAGTCTGGGTAGCATAGGCGGAGCAATGGCAGCCGATTCAGCAAAACCAGCTTCATTGAATAAACCGGCAGAAGTAAAATTCAAAACAGGCAAGATGGGCCACCACGGTGGGGTGGGCTTCAAAGAAAGCTTCAAAGAAAATACAGAGCTGCTCTCACTGTTGAAGCTGGATGCTGACAAGCTGAAAGAAGAGCTTGCGGCAGGGAAAACACTCGCAGCGATTGCACAAGCCCAAGGAGTCGACACTGCCGATGTCGTAGCACTTCTGGTTGAACAGCAAGAGGCCAAACTGAAGGAAGCGGTAGCAGCAGGCAAGCTGAAGCAGGAGCAGGCAGATAAGCAGACTGAAAAACTGAGCGATCGCGTAAAAGAACAGGTAGAAAACACGAAACCGGATAAAGGCTTCGGCAAAGGTGGCTCAGGCAAAGGTGGCTTCATCGGTGGCTTCGAGAAAAACGAAGAACTGCTGTCCCTTTTGAAACTGGATGCCGCTAAATTCCAAGAACAACTGAAAGCGGACAAATCGCTGGCTGCTATCGCAGAGGCTCAAGGCGTATCTGTGGATGATCTGGTGGATTTGTTGGTAAAACAACAGGAAACCAAGCTGAAAGAGGCGGTAGCGGCAGGCAAGCTCACGCAGGAGCAAGCTGACAAGATGAATGAAAATGCGAGCCAGCGAGTAAAAGAAATGGTGCAAAATACGCATCAAGGACGTGGACCAGGTAAAGGAATGGGCCTCGAGAAAAATAATGAAGAACTGCTGTCCCTCCTCAAGTTGGATGCAGACAAACTGAAGGAAGAGCAAAAAGCAGGGAAATCGCTGGCTACCATCGCAGAAGCGCAAGGTGTATCCGTGGATGATCTGGTAGCGCTTTTGGTCAAACAACAAAAGGCCAATCTGAAAGAGGCGGTAACTGCCGGGAAGCTAACGCAGGAACAAGCCGACAAAATGAATGAGAATGCCAGTGAGCGGGCAAAAGAAATGATACAAAACACGCATCAAGGACGTGGACCGGGTAAAGGAATGGGCTTCGAGAAAAATAATGAAGAACTGCTGTCCCTCCTCAAGCTGGATGCAGACAAACTGAAGGAAGATCAAAAAGCAGGGAAATCGTTGGCAACCATCGCTAAGGAGCAGGGCGTAGAAGTGGATGACGTCATCGAGCTCTTGGTAGGTCAGCGCGAAGCCAAGCTAAAAGAAGAAGTAAAGGCAGGCAAGCTCACACAGGAGCAGGCAGACAAACGCAGCGAGGAATTGACAGCGATGGTGCAAAAGATGGTGGATGGCAGCTTTGAAAAAGTCGTTTTCCCAAGACATGAAAAAGAGGGAAAAGACCAGGAGAAAACAATGTAGAAAAGTCAGCAGGTGGGAGCTAATCCCATCTGCTTTTCTATTTTCTCGGGATTGGTCGAAGAGGGTCGATTTGTACATAAAAACCAACGTGCGAATGAGGTGAAAGGGCAATCCGCGAATTGACACACAGCGGGAAAACACGATACATTCAGAGTAACTTATTGAATGAGGTGGCATGCTTTACATGAAGAAACCGTCTAACGAAGTTTTGTACGAGGAAGCATCGACCTACAAAGACATGCTCCTGCGAAAAAGCTGGAAAATGCGCATTAACGAGACTGTCATGTTTGTGCTGGGGATGATGATTCTCGCTCAATTTTTCCCGACCAATGACACGAGATTCAAGGTGCTTGTTTTCGCCATTGCCATTGCTGTTGTTGGATTGTCTCCGTTTCTGTACAAATCGGTATTTCGTCCGGTGTACAAGCTGACCAAGACCCACCTGATTATATCCATGTCAGGACAGGAAAAGAGCTACCCGCTGTCTGAAGTCGAGCAAATTTATGAAGGCCGTCATTTTTATCGTGTAGGCGGCAAAAAGGAATCACTGATGGTTTCCAGGCAATTTCTCAGTCATTTAAATGAACGCTTGTTTTACTATAAAAAAGGGAACAAGAGGAGATAGGAATGAAATCGTTTTGTCGTGACACTTGGGTAGAGGTTGATTTGGATGCCATCCGGGCGAACCTCGAGACATTCAAACGCCATTTGCCAGAAAAAACGGGTATTATGGCTGTTGTGAAAGCAGACGGGTATGGTCATGGCGCTGTCCATGTTGGCAAAGAAGCGTTGGAGAGCGGTGCAGATTCACTTGCAGTCGCATTGCTCGATGAAGCGCTTATTTTGCGGAGGGCAGGGATCACAGCGCCGATTTTAGTGTTGGGATACACACCTGTCGAATCCATTGTCACTGCAAGCGAGCTGGAAGTGGAGTTAACCGCTTACAGCGTCGAATGGATCACGGAAGCGAACGACATTCTTCAGAAAAATGATCACAAGCCTATCGGGATTCATGTAAAGACCGATACGGGCATGGGACGTTTGGGCGTTCGGACAAAGGAAGATTTACTTGCGGTTGTAGATGCCCTTGAAGAATGCTCTAAGCTGAAGTGGACAGGTATTTTTACGCATTTTGCCTGCGCGGATGAACCAGATACAACCCATGTGCGACGACAACACGACTTGTTTCAATCCTTTTTGCAAGCGCTGCGTGAAGCAAATAAAACATTGCCGTCCGTCCATTGCTGCAATACGGCGGCGGCAATCGCATTTCCCGATTGGGGGTATGATACGATTCGTTTAGGCATAGGTTTATACGGATTGTATCCTTCTTTGTACATGAAAGAACGTGCGGATGTCATTCTTGCCCCTGCCCTGGCGCTCAAGACCAGAATTGCCCACGTAAAGAAGGCAGATGAGCCATTCACGGTCAGCTATGGTGCTACGTATGCAGCAAAGCCTGACGAATGGATTGCAACGCTGCCGATCGGATACGCAGATGGCTATTCTCGCCTTTTGTCCAATCGTGGTGAGGTGTTGTACAATGGATCGCGCTACCCGATTGCAGGCAGAGTTTGTATGGACCAAATCATGGTCAGCCTGAATTCGACAGAAGCAGCGGTCAATGATGAGGTCGTCTTGTATGGCAAGCAGGGGGACGAGGAAATCTCCTTGGATGAAATTGCCGATTTGCTGGGAACAATTAATTACGAGGTTCCTTGTATGCTGAATTACCGAATTCCGCGCCTCTATTTGCGCGACCAGAAAGTAACGGACGTATTTCACCCATTGACGATGAAGCACTCGTCCCGTGAAAATGTAAATAACTAGCAAGGGAAATCAGCAGGAATTTTCCCGTGGAACACGAATACTAGTTAAGCGAAAAAGCTGGCTTTTTTGGGTAAACGAAGTCTTCACCTGCACCTTTGGATTGTTTACACTCACGTTTTCTCACCGAAAAAGCGCACAGTAGGTATATTTTTGCAATGGATTCGACATAATGGTATTGTTCATATTGGCTGTTCTTTCTAGAACCAGCATAGCGGATGGAAGTTACGGTCATGGTTGGAGGTGGATTTGTCTTGTCGAAGTCAAACACGAAACGCATCATGATCAGCTTGCCACAACACTTGCTTCAGGAAGTGGATGGCGTTATTCAAAAGGAAAAATCCAATCGCAGCGAGTTTATTCGTCAAGCGATGCATTTGTATTTGAAAGAGCGAAAAAAGCGCACAATCCGTGAGACCATGCAAAAAGGGTACATGGAGATGGCGAAGATCAATCTGAATATGGCATCGGAGGCTTTTGGCGCTGAACAAGAGGCTGACCATACTCTTGTCCGCTTAGTTAGCGGGGTGTGACTGGTGATTGTCAAACGTGGCGATGTATTTTTCGCGGACCTGTCCCCGGTCGTTGGCTCTGAGCAAGGAGGCGTACGGCCTGTTTTAGTCATTCAAAACGACATTGGAAATCGATTTAGTCCGACGGTCATCGTCGCAGCCATTACAGCGCAGATTCAAAAGGCGAAGCTGCCTACGCATGTGGAAATTGACGCAAAAACTTATGGATTTGATCGTGACTCCGTCATTCTGTTGGAACAAATACGAACCATTGACAAACAACGTCTAACTGATAAAATAACGCATCTCGATGACGAGATGATGGATCGGGTTAATGAATCCTTGCAAATCAGTTTAGGACTCATCGATTTTTAACGTGTGAAAAAAGATCAGACTATTGGATAGGAAAAGCCACTTGAGTGAAGCAAGTGGTTTTTTGCTGTCAGATTTGCAGGGATTTTATAGGTGAACAGCGAACTGTTCGAAAAGAGAATATAAGACAAAATGTGACACAATATGATTTATTTTTCGAGGTAGAGAAAAAACTCATTTCTACCTACCAAGCGAGGCGGAAGGGGTTTTTTTGGTTGTGGCAGACTATTCTCCTGAGACAATCAATATAGAACAAGAATCAGACATCGTGACGGCGCGGCAAGTCGGGCGAAATATGTCGAAGTTGTTTGGCTTTGGCACGATCACGCAGTCCCGCATCGCCACGTCAATCTCTGAGTTGGCTCGCAATATTTATTTGTATGCGGGTACGGGGACGATCACTATTTCGCCGATTGAGCGCGAAGGAGTGATCGGCTTGCAAATAAAAGCGAATGACAGCGGGCCAGGGATTCCTGATATTCGCCAGGCGTTAGATGATGGCTATTCGACTTCGGGTGCCCTCGGGGCTGGATTACCGGGTGTCAGGCGCATGATGGACGAATTTGAGATCCACAGTACCCTGGGAGAAGGGACTCGTGTCGTTGTTGTGAAGTGGAGCGATCAAGCAAAGGAGGAATGAGATAAATGGTAACCCGGAGCTTCCAGGAAGAGTATGTAAAAATTCTTCGGGATTACCTGAGTGCTCAAGGGGAGGACCAGCTTTACGGAGCCCAGCAGTTGGGCAAATGGATGCTTTCTCAAGATATTTCGCCAGAAGAAATAATTGATTTGCATGCGCGAGCACTTGAGCAGCTCGGGGAAGTGCCAGAGTTTGTGCGCTCCTCCTTCTCCATTTTGACAGAGATCATGATTGAATATGGGAACGAGCATCGATCCGTAAACAGCTGGCGCAATAGGCATCAGCAGATGGAATCAGAAATAGCGGTGGCGAAAGCGATGCAGCAATCACTTTTGCCAAGTGAGGTTCCAGTCTATCCAGAACTGGAGATTGGCGTAGTGAGTATTGCTGCGAAACAAATCTCGGGCGACTATTACGACTTCATTGAGCAAAGTGAAGGGCGTTTTGGCCTCGCCATAGCAGACATTACCGGAAAAGGAATGCCTGCTGCAATGTGTATGTCGATGGTGAAATATGCGATAGACAGCCTTGGACAAATGGAGCTGGGTCCCGATGAAATGCTGCACCATTTAAACCGGATCGTGGAAAGAAATATTGATCCGAGCATGTTTGTGACGATGCTGTTTGGCAGCTACGACTCGAAGAAACACTGTTTCCGCTACGCGACGGCAGGACACGAGCCAGGATTTTTGTACAGGTCGGCCGAAGGGAAGTTCTACGATCTCGAAGGTCGAGGGAATGTACTCGGGTTACACCCAAACAGTGCATACGAGGTTCAGGAGATTCATTTAGAGATAAATGATGTTCTGATTCTTCTGACGGATGGTGTAACAGAATGCAAAAATAACCGATACTATTTGCAAAGGGAAGAGCTTGTACACCATTTGCAAAAAGAGGTGGGAGAATCTGCCCAAAAGATGGCAAACGGCCTGTACAATAGACTGCTTCTGCTCTCCCGATTTGACCTGCTGGATGATTACACCATGATTGTACTTCGAAGAACCTAAGCAACGTACGGGGGGTAGACGCAGATGGACCTGCTAATTAAGACAACGAGCCTTGAAACTGAGCACCGAGTGGTCCTTGGTGGAGATATTGATGCTTTTACAGCGCCGAAAGTAAAGGAAACACTCATGTCACTCGTCTCCAAGCCGGATATCAATCACATTACGGTTGATTTGGAAGCCGTAGAATACATGGACAGTACCGGAATCGGAATTTTCATCGGGATTATGAAAGAGTGCATCCAACGAAATTGTACATTTGAGGTGCACAAATTGTCTCCGCGTGTGGAAAGGCTATTTCGCATCACTGGCTTATACGATCATATTGCCATCCGCAAAGGAGAGAGCGAGTAATGGGTCCAAATAGACCTCAGGCAGACGTGATTCAATTGACTTTGCCAAGCAAGGCGGAGTATTTGGGAGTAGCGCGTCTGACTGTATCCGGTATAGCCAACCGTATGGGCTTTTCTTATGAAGAGATTGAGGATATCAAGCTTGCCGTCGGAGAAGCATGCACGAATGTAGTAAGACATGCATACAAGGAAACAGAGAATCCAGGCTCTATTCATATCCAATGCCACGTTTATGAAGATCGGTTTGTGATCGAGGTAAGCGATCAGGGGGTAGGATTTTCAAATGAGCTCATTGCTGAGCAACTGACGCCGATTTATGCAGGGAAAAGCCTAGAGGATTTGGATGAGGGCGGCCTCGGGCTCTATCTCATTCACACGCTTATGGATGAGGTGGAGACTCGCTCTGAATCAGGGGTGGTAGTCTCCATGACCAAGTATGTTCGGCAGGATGGGGTGGCTGGCAATGACTGGACAATCTCGGAAGCAGAAATATAGTCCAGAGGAGTTAAAGGAGCTCATCCACCTGTATGGTGAAACAAAAGATCCTGCGATACAGGAACAACTGGTGAGGGCCTATACTCCTCTTGTGGAATCGTTAGCGAAGAAGTTTGTTCGCGGACAAGTCATGTATGAAGACCTCGTGCAAGTCGGATTAATCGGCCTGCTTGCTTCCTTTCGTCGGTTCGACCCTAGTTTTGAGCGGACATTTGAGAGCTTTGCGATCCCGACCATTGTGGGAGAGATAAAGCGCTATATTCGGGACAAGACATGGAGTGTCTATGTTCCGCGCAGAGTAAAGGAACTGAGCCCCAAGATCAAACGGGTGGTCGACGAGCTCACGATCAAGCTGCAGCGCTCTCCCCAAATTGCGGACATTGCCAACAGCCTCGGCGTTACAGAGGAAGCGATTCTGGAAACCTTGGAGATGGGCCGCAGCTACCATTCTCTCTCTATGGACAGCGAGCTCGAAGCGGATCTGGACGGCAACACGATTTCTTTACTCGACCTAGTGGGGACGACGGAAGAAGGGTACGGAGCAGTCGAGCAGAATCTGATGCTGGAGCGGGCCCTGCAAATTTTGGATCACCGTGAAAAAGAAATCATTCAATTAACTTTTTATCAAAATTTGAGTCAGAAGCAAGCTGGGGACATCATGGGGATGTCGCAGATGCATATTTCCCGCCTTCAGCGCAGGGCGTTGGGCAAGCTGAGAGAAGCATTGAAAGTGGAACAGCTGGAAATCGTGACGTAGAGGGGCCTAGTGGCTCCTCTTTTTTCTTCCCTTTTTCCAGTCCTTGTTAACAAATGTGATACAATAAACGACGAAGAATGAGCGCAGGAGGACAGGTATGGAGCTTACGTTGATGATCCAGACAATCGCCCAAGATACGGGTGTCAAACCTCACCAGGTGGAGCGCACGGTTGCTCTTCTGGATGAAGGAAACACGGTTCCTTTTATTGCCCGCTACCGCAAAGAAATGACGGGGCAGCTAGATGAAACGCAAATTCGAGCGATTGAGGAACGCGTTCGCTATTTACGCAACCTGTCAGTGCGGAAGGAAGAAGTCGTTCGGCTCATCGATGAGCAAGGCAAGCTGACGGACGAGCTGCGCGCAGCTATTGAGCGTGCGACAAAGCTGCAAGAGGTAGAAGACCTGTACCGCCCTTACCGCCAAAAACGCCGCACGCGTGCAACCATGGCCAAGGAGAAGGGACTAGAGCCACTTGCCAACTACCTCATAAGTTTACCGAAAACTGGGAATCCGGAAGAAGAAGCAAAACCATATATCAACCCGGAAAAAGGCGTAGAGACGACTGAGCAAGCTCTGCAAGGAGCAATGGACATCGTGGCGGAACTTCTGTCTGATGACCCAGAAATTCGCCAGTGGGTTCGTCAACGCTCCGTGCAAAAAGGATTGCTTTTGACTGAGCAGAAAGCCGAAGAAGCAGACGAGAAAAATGTATACCAAATGTATTACGCATATAGTGAGCCTCTGAAAAAGGTCGTTCCACATCGGGTGCTGGCCATCAATCGGGGAGAAAACGAAGGCATTTTGAAGGTTTCCATTGAAGCGCCTGTCGCAGAGATTTTGGCTTGGATGCAAAAACGCACCCTTCCTCGTGATACAGTTGCCCGCGATCTGCTGACATTGACAGTCGAGGACGCGTATAAACGTCTGATTGCTCCTTCTATTGAACGAGAGGTGCGCGCGGAGCTGACAGAGGCAGCCGAGGAACGTGCTATTCACATCTTTGCAGAAAACCTGCGCAATTTGCTGCTTCAACCGCCTGTAAAAGGCAAAGTCGTCCTTGGGGTCGATCCGGCGTTTCGGACAGGCTGTAAGCTCGCCGTTGTAGACGAAACTGGCAAACTGCTGGAGGTTGCCGTCGTTTATCCGACCCCTCCGGCGAATAAAGTGGCAGAAGCTACACTGAAAGTGAAACAGTTGATCGAAACCTATGGGGTTACGGTTGTGGCGATTGGGAACGGTACTGCTTCGCGCGAGACAGAACAGTTCATTGCCACGCTGCTGAAAGAGCTGAAGCGAGAGGTAATGTACATCATCGTGAACGAGGCAGGTGCATCCGTGTATTCTGCTTCCCCCCTGGCCAAGGAAGAATTCCCGGACTTGGATGTAGCAGAGCGAAGTGCGGCTTCGATCGCGCGTCGTCTGCAGGACCCGCTTGCTGAGTTGGTCAAAATCGATCCGAAGTCCGTCGGGGTTGGTCAGTACCAGCACGATGTTTCCCAATCGCGGCTGGCAGACAGCCTACAGTTTGTGGTTGAGTCTGCGGTAAACCATGTCGGAGTAGATGTGAATACCGCTTCTCCTTCTCTATTGCAGTATGTATCAGGGATCAGCCGTCAAGTAGCGGGGAATATCGTGAAAAAACGGGACGAGATCGGGAAGTTCACGGAGCGCTCCCAGTTGAAGGCTGTTCCGCGCTTGGGTGTTAAAACGTACGAGCAGTGCATCGGGTTTCTCCGTGTGATGGAGGGAGCGAATCCGCTGGACAAAACACCGATCCACCCGGAATCGTACGATGCGACCCACCAGCTATTGTCGATGCTGGGCATTAGCGCTCAAGAGATCGGCAGTGAGAACTGCAAGGAACGCGTACAGTCTTTGGATGTAAAAGAGACCGCTGTGAAGCTTGGGATTGGCGAGCCAACGCTGCAAGACATTGTGGACAGCCTCTTGCGTCCTGGTCGCGACCCGCGTGACGAGCTGCCAAAACCACTCTTGCGAAGTGATGTCCTCCAGCTGTCTGATCTAAGTGTGGGCATGAAGCTGCAAGGTACTGTGCGCAACGTGGTCGACTTCGGAGCGTTTGTGGATATCGGTCTGAAAAACGACGGACTCGTGCACATTTCCCGTTTGAAGAAGGGCTTTGTGAAACATCCGCTTGAAGTGGTGACGGTTGGCGATATCGTAGATGTATGGGTAGTAGAAATTGACGAGAAACGTCAGCGTGTAGGGATGACCATGATCGCACCAACGGAAGGATAAAGTTCTCGCCACTTTCTCGGTGCTGAAAAGACGACTTTTTGAACATGAACTAAAAGGCGGCCTCCTGTCAGTCAGGGCGGCCGCCATTTTTTTCTAAATATAAGAACCAGCAACTGTTGAGCACACGAATTTGGCGAACGTCCTTCCCATTAAAGGCACGTTGCAACTGCCTGCGCATCCATTGTGGCATGAAAGTACCCCCTGGAGATATTCGTCTATAGGCAATGTATGCGCCGAGACGAGCAGGAGGTGCCTAGAATTTTCATTTACTCTTCTTCTTCGTGCAAATACTCCAATTGGGCTTGCAGGGCACGGATCTCTGTCAATAAAGAGATGAGTGGATACTCGGTCTCTTGTAGGGCAGCAAAGCGGCGCTCCAGACCACTGACGTACTCCAAACCATCCACGATCGAAAGCCCGCTCTCTAACCGTTCCACATCCGCACAGTCTGCCAGAACAGTAGGCAATTCCGGGCGCTCTGTGATCGTCAATTTGTCAATTTCCTTGTAAAGTCGTTTCAATAGAGCGATTAATTGGTACATATGCGATTCGGGCAACGAGACAAACTGTAGTCCGTCACTGGACTGCAACAACAAATAGCGCATGAGCTCCTCCACCATTCTGTCTACCGTTTATTTGCACTCAGTGTAGCCTATCTGTCTGGCACTTTTCAACTGGAACTGCTATGGTGAAAGGAAGGAAGCGGAGGAGATGAGATGACCGATTCGGAACTGCAAATGCTGGTAGAGCAGATATCCAGCGAATTTTTTGCCAAGCCCTTTCGCCATCAGGCCCGCTTTAACAGCAGATTGCGCACGACTGGCGGAAGGTACTTGCTGCGCTCGCATGATATTGAACTGAATCCGAAGCATTTGCAGGAGCATGGTGTGGAGGAATTGATTGCGATCATCAAGCATGAACTTTGCCATTATCATTTGCACATAGAAAAGCGTGGGTATCGTCACGTTGATCGGGATTTTCAACTGCTTCTGCGTCAAGTGGGGGGAAGCCGATACTGCCAACAGGTAGGAAACGGTCGGACGACCCTGCCTTATCGCTACGAGCTGGTTTGCAAGGCATGTGGCATGAGCTACAAACGCAAACGAAAGATGAACCCAAGCCGCTATCGTTGCGGACGCTGCAAAGGAAAGCTGCTGTTGCGCGAGCTTGTGACGTAAAGAGTCAGAGGGGTTGGGCTTTCTTGCGCGTCTTTTGACAGCAGGGGTATAATGAACAGACGAAAAATGTTTTCCGCGAAGGAAAAGGAGCGTTTGAAGTGGCACACGACGAATTTTCCCTGATCCGGCAATGGACGAGTCGTTCTGCGGGGCAGGAAGGGAACGGTTTGACCGTCGGGATAGGGGATGATGCCGCTGTCTTCTCCCCAGCGCCAGAAATGGAAGTCGTGGCTTGTTGCGATGCGATGGTGGAGACGGTTCATTTTTTGAAGAAAACGATGAATCCTAGTGATATCGGATATAAGGCTGTTATCAGCAATGTGAGTGATGTTGCAGCGATGGGCGGGGTTGCCCGGTATGCGCTTGTCAGTATCGCGGTAAGTCCGCAATGGACGCCTGACGAATGCCAGCAAATCTATGAAGGTATTTACGAGGCTTGTCAGGCATATGGAGTTCGTGTCATTGGTGGCGATACCGTTTCTGCACCTGATGCCCTACACCTGAGTGTCACCGTACTGGGAGAGGTAGAAAAAGGGCGTGCCATTCGTCGTTCACAGGCAAAGCCTGGGCAGCTTGTTTTTGTTACAGGGCATGTCGGAACTTCTGCAGCAGGACTACATCTTCTCCTGCAAGGCGAGACTGCTGAAAGAGGCGTCTCTTTACCTTGGGAGACATTAATGGATGCCCATCAGCGTCCCGTTGCCCAAATAAAGGCGGGCAGACTGCTCCTGGAATCTGGGGCATGCAGTGCGCTGAATGATGTCAGTGATGGACTTGCATCAGAGCTCTGGGAGATTGCCGAGGCGAGCGGCGTATCGATTTTGGTCGATGCTGCAACAGTACCGATCCATGACGAAGTTCGGGAGTATGCACAGCACGTAGAAAAAGATCCGCTGGAATGGGCTTTTTATGGCGGTGAAGATTATCAATTGGTCGGAACGCTTGCGAAAAGTCACTACGAAGCCGTAAGCAAGCAATTTGCCGCTAGTGGTGTACCGTTTACTGTCATCGGTGAGGTGGTAGGAAAAACGCATGAGCCAGAATTGATGCTTCGGCGCGATGATCAACAGCTCCCGTTACCCAAAGCGGGATTCAACCATTTTAGGAGTGGATGAAAGAGATGAGCTATACATGGAGGCTCACGGGAGCGCAGGAGACGCAGCGCTTTGCCGAGCAACTGGCAGGTCTGCTTGAACCAGGTGACTTCCTCGCGATGGAGGGAGATCTGGGGGCGGGCAAGACAACTTTTACCCAGGGGTTGGCTAAAGGACTAGGAGTCCGACAAGTAGTGAACAGTCCGACCTTTACTATCATAAAAGAATATCAGGGGCGCTTGCCGCTTTATCATATGGATGTCTACCGGGTAGGCGATGATCCAGACTCTCTTGGTCTGGACGATTACTTTTTTGGAGAAGGTGTCTGTGTCGTAGAGTGGGCGTCTTTGATCGAGGATGTCCTGCCGACAGATCGGATGACCGTCTTCCTGCGTAGAGATGGGGAGGAACAGCGGATGATCGAGCTGGTTCCTCAAGGGAATCGTTATGTGAAATTGTGTGAGGAGTTTGATTTTGATGCGCGTACTAGCGATTGATACATCGAATCTGGTGCTAAGTGTAGCTGTGGTAGAGGAAGAGCGGGTCTTGGCAGAAATGACGACGAACCAGCAAAAAAATCATTCCGTGCGTCTGATGGACTGCGTCAGTGAACTGCTCGATGCAACAGGAACAGCACCAGAGGAACTCAGCGGCTTCGGGGTGGCAAACGGACCGGGCTCCTACACGGGCGTGAGAATCGGCGTTGCCTCTGCGAAAAGCATGGCTTGGTCACTGAATGTGCCAGTCATCGGTGTATCCAGTCTGGAGGTAATCGCCATGAATGCCACAGGCTTCTCTGGATTGATTGTGCCGCTGTTCGATGCGCGTAGAGGTCAAGTGTATACCGGCTGTTATCGTTCCCATGGCATGGAGGCGGTGCGAGCGCAGTCCACAGAACAAATCATCCTGTTGCGAGAATGGCTGCCACTGTTGCGAGACCTGGCGCAAGGAGAACCGATCTTGTTCTTGGGTGAAGATGTAAGGCTGCATCGGGAGACGATTGTGCAAGAGCTCGGGAATCAGGCGCAATTCGCTTCCCCAGCGTTCAATCATCCGCGGGCTGCCCATATCGGCTATGTGGCACTGCGCAAGCTTCAAGACGGCGGAAATGCGCATGAACTGGTTCCAGAGTATTTGCAACTGGCAGAAGCAGAAGCGAAGTGGCTTGCCCAAAAGCAGGCGGGGGCCGTAAAGGAGTAAAAGCATGAGTCAACCAATCGATTTGGAATATCGTTATATGACGATGCAGGACGTTGGGGCTGTAGCAGAGCTGGAGCGCTTGGCTTTTACAACTCCATGGCCGCATGATGCATTTGTTAACGAGCTGACGAGAAATCCAAATGCACGCTATGTAGTCGTCGCTCACCAAAATAGGGTTATCGCTTACTGCGGCATGTGGATCGTGATCGATGAGGCACATATTACAAATATCGCCGTCCATCCACTGTATCGTGGAAAGAAGGTTGGATTGGCGCTGATGATCAAAATGATGGGTGTTGCCAAGATGCAGGGTGCCCATAGCATGACGCTGGAAGTTCGACCTTCGAACACAGTCGCGCGGAACATGTATATCAAGCTCGGCTTTAAAGAGCATGGGCGGCGCAAGGGATATTATTCGGATAACAATGAGGACGCAATCATTATGTGGGTGACATTGTAATGAACAAGACGTATACGTCGCGCTACGAGAAGCGCATACAGCAAAAATACGAAGCACATAGGGAATCAGGTGCTCCTACTTATATTTTAGGAATTGAAACAAGCTGCGACGAGACATCGGCTGCTGTCATCCGTGATGGCCGAGAGGTGCTGTCGAACGTCATTGCTTCCCAAGCTGATATCCATAAAAGGTTTGGCGGAGTCGTGCCAGAGGTGGCTTCTCGCAGACATGTAGAGAATATTACGCTGACCATCGAAGAGGCACTGACTGAGGCTGGGAAAACGTTGGATGACATCCAGGCAATTGCGGTGACGTACGGGCCTGGGCTTGTCGGAGCCCTGTTAGTTGGCGTGGCAGCAGCAAAAGCTATTTCCATGGCCAGAGGCATCCCACTTATTGGCGTGCATCATATCGCGGGTCATATTTACGCGAATCGTCTGGTGCAAGAAATGGAGTTTCCGCTGATCGCACTCGTCGTATCGGGCGGGCATACAGAGCTTGTCTGGATGAAGGAGCACGGTCAGTTCGAGATTTTAGGGGAAACGCGAGATGACGCTGCAGGGGAAGCGTATGACAAGGTAGCACGAGCACTGAATATGCCGTATCCAGGAGGACCTCATATTGATCGCCTCGCACATGAAGGGGAGGCAAATGTACCGCTCCCTCGTTCATGGCTGGAGCCAGACTCCTACGATTTCAGCTTCAGTGGATTGAAGTCAGCTGTGCTCAATACCTTGCACAATGCAGCTCAGCGAGGAGAGACGATCGAACCGGCGAATCTGGCTGCGAGCTTCCAAGATTCTGTAACAGAAGTGCTCGTAGAAAAGACGATTCGGGCAGCTCGTTCTCATGGAGCGAAGCAGGTATTGCTGGCGGGCGGCGTTGCGGCGAATCGCGGATTACGTGAGCGATTGCAAGCAAGGTGTGAGGCAGATGGAATTCCGTTGGTGATTCCACCGTTCACGCTATGCACGGATAACGCGGCGATGATTGCGGCGGCAGGCTTTATCAAGTATGAAAAAGGACAGTTTGAGGGGCTTGATTTGAACGGGGTCCCAAGCTTGTCTCTTTCTGAACAATAGAGTGAATGAAAAGCATCTCTGAAGTTGGATCAGAGATGCTTTTTTTTGTTTGTTTAAACGAGCGGCTGTAGTGGGGGAAGAAGCGCATTTCCAGTTTACGCTTCGGCCTACGCCCTGCAAGGGGTTAGACTGTCCGCTCCGGATTGAATGTCGGGAGCGCTTCAAACGTAGAAGTTTCGATGAAGTCGTTCATAAGTGAAGCTGAAATTCCCCGACATTCAATCCTACGCTGAGGTGGGCTCCAGAGGCGCTTGGACTGGAAATGCGCTTCTTCCTACGAGGCTTTTTCAACATATCAATACAAGAAAAAGAGGGACCACCCAAGACGGATAGCCCTCTTTTTTATTTGCCACCACGTATCTTTTCGAAATAGGGTGCGGCTTTTTGGGGGAGTATCTCTACAAACTGCTTCCGTTCCTCAGCAGTCAATTGATCTTCATGCATAACCCCGTTCTGATCCGTAATCTTTATTTTTAAATCCATGAGTTGTTTCATAACTGCCGAAAACTCCGCGTACTCTTCTTCCGTCAGCTTGCTTTTCGCTTCCTGAAACAATTTCTCGATTTCCTGATAATCCTCCTGTGTGCCACCACGTTCGATGATAGTTTGCGATGACCCGAAGATTTGATCAGCCAAATAAGGTGTAGCTAAGGCTGCCGTTGGAATTAGGATAGCCACTGCTACGATTCCACTTAACAATCGTTTTTTCATCAAAAATCTCCCTTTCTTTTGCAAGAAGTCATTTTGATAGGAGAGGTACACACGACTCTCGATCTCGGGTGGGATTTTCAACGATTCAGCATGTTGAAGAAGCTCATCGCGTAGTTGTTTGTCTATGGACATAAGAGTCTCCTCCCGTTAATTCGCAATGCTTGCGTAGTGCCTTCAGTGCCAGATGATGCCTGGATTTCACGGTACCCAGCGGGATTGGCAGCAACTCGGCGATTTCATCCAGCGCATAATCGTGAAAATAGCGCAGAATGATCACTACGCGTAACTTGTACGAAAGTGTACGAACCACTCCGAGCAATTCGAGCTGTGTCTCTGATTTGATTACTTCGGAATCTGTCCAATCAAATTGCTCATTGTGCATGAGGCGGTTTCGTTCAAAGAGCTGTATTTTTCGCCAAGCCTTTCTTTTCCAGTCCTGCACCTGACGAACAGTGATCCCGTGAAGCCAAAATCGAAATGGCCGATTCTGGTCATAGGTGTGAAAAGAACTCCACATACGAATATAGGTCTCGTTCACAATGTCTTCGATGTCGTAGACAAGAAAAGCGATCGTACGATGAACATCGGTGTGCGTAGCTTGATAAACGACACGAAAAGCTGCTTCGTCTCCCGTCAGCATCTTTTCCAGCCAAGGGAGTAACTCTTTATCATTCATGGGGGGCCCTCCAGAACGTATTACACCCCTATATTCGCTAACAGAGGCAAAAAGGTTCAGTTGTTTTTCGTCCATCTGTATATGATTTATCCACATCATAGGATAACTTTCTGGATTGTTCACATATACTCCTGTGAATACTGGTGATAACACGAGAAAATGACCGGGAAAACCGCATGTACTCTGTGGATTGTTCTGTGGAAAATGTGGATAAAAAAGTCGAGTTATCAACAGGAGGGAGACTCGTGAGAAAGAAACTCGCGCTGATTTGCTTGTCATTCCTGATATTGTTTCTAGCTACAAATATAGGAAAACCATTGATAGCAAAGGAAAAACAACAGGTCATCTTGCTGTTTGTGGAGGGGATGTCGTTTCATGATCTGGAACAGCTCAAAAAGTTATCTACTGTGGATAAATGGTTGGGTGATGCAGGAGTTGGGGCTCTGTCCATAAGAACACCCGGATCGCGCACAGCCGCAAACGGCTACCTGCTCATGGGGAGCGGCGGACAAGCGCTTTACTCTGAAAAGAGCGGGACAGGCTATCATCCGTATGAATCGCTCTCTACCAGGGAAACAGCCGGTGAACGGGCGCAAGAGCTGGGGAGTGATCAGGCGCAGGAGGTGGCGCGCTCCTCGATTATTTTTCCGGGTATTTTCCGGCTCTTGGCAGATAATCGGGAGAAACCGTATTCTGCGCAAATCGGGCTCCTTGGGACCGTGCTTGCTGCAAACAACATTCAGGTCGCTTTATATGGAAACGGTGACTATGAGGATGCACGACAGAGACATGCCGTTTTGTTTGCGATGGATCAGCAAGGAAGGGTTCCGACAGGGGACATTTCTACAAAAAGCATGGAGCTCCTTCGTGGCTATCCGTACGGGATCAAGACAAACTACACTTACCTGCTTGAGAAAATCCACAGCGAGCGTCAAGCGGGCTTGATCATTGCTCAACTCTCAGATTTATCCCGGTTATACCAGTTGAGTGCGGATATGGACCCAGGTCAGTTTACCCGGCAGTATCAGCGCGTTTTGCACGATTTGTCCCTTTTCCTTGACCAGCTCCTTGTGGAACGTAAACCACACCAACGCATTGTATTGGCATCACCAGCTGTCAATCATTTGGCGACAAAAGAAAAGGCTCTCTTAACTCCAGTGTTCATTTGGGGAGAGAAAGCGAGTGGAGTTTTGACATCAGCTACCACGAGGCAGTCGGGATTGGTCAGTGGACTCGATATGGTACCAACCATACTGTCTTGGCTGGACGTACCCGTACCAAAAGGGTTGGCTGGTCATGTCATACGTATCGAAAAAGGGAATGGACTCACTGCCTTTCAGAATCAGGTAGGTGAGATTCATCATACGTATGCGACACGCCCAGCAGTGCTCTATACCTACGTCATGCTGCAGATTGTCATTGTTGGGTGTGCGGTCGTGCTTTGGTGGTTTGGGAGGAAGAGAGAAGGGGCAGGACTTTTGCGACTTCGTAGAGGAATACGTCTGGCGCTGCTGGCTTTATTATGGTTTCCCGCATTGCTTTTGGCAGAGAGCCTGCTCGACTGGCAGGTTTCTGGCGCGGTTGTCTTGGGGGGGCTCATCATGACTGCCCTGATTGCGGCCTTTTGGCAGGAAGCCCATGCTCTCCCGCGAATCGTGATGACGGTTAGCGGAGTGACGACAGCCATTCTGCTCGTGGACGGATGGACTGGCGCTCATTTGATGCGGCAATCGTACCTCGGGTATGATCCGGTAATCGGAGCGAGGTTTTACGGGCTAGGAAATGAATACGAAGGGGTCTTGATCGGCAGCACGATCATGCTTGTGACTTCGCTGTACGAGAGAATTCGTGGGGGACAAAAGGAGCTAAGTCAGGAAAATAAATGGTTGCCTGCTGTTTCCACAGCCATATACAGTGTCGTGCTTTATTACATGGTGGCACCGAACCTGGGAACAGACGCAGGTGGTTTTCTTGCGGGGTTGATCGGATTTACCGTGGCATTGTCACGTCTTGAGGGCTGGCGAATCGGCAAAAAAGGCCTCCTGCTGTTGGCAGGCGGCCTGGTTATGGGTGTATGCAGTTTGATGGCGATCAGTCTCATGTCAGATCAGCCCTTGACCCATGTTGGACGGCTTTCTCAGCAGATTGTACATGGGGAATGGTCCGAGGTAGGGCAGATGATTGAACGCAAGCTGGCGATGAATCTCCGCTTGATTCGCGTTTCCATTTGGAGCAAAGCATTTGTCGTCTCCCTGATTGCTCTAGGCGTTCTCACCTTGAGAAACGACCGCTTTTTGCACCATCTGGCGAAGGACACGCCATACTTGGCTAAAGGCTTTGCTGGTGTCATTGTGGGTGCACTTGCTGGACTGATCCTCAATGACTCAGGCATCGTCACAGCAGCTACCTGCATTACCTTTCTGGTGGTTCCTGCTCTCTATGCCGCCTTGGAGGAGTCTGCGCAGGAGCGCTGTTCTACGTGAAGACGGGACTACTCTTCTGATAGCGTGCTCCACTCGTTATACAACTGCTCTAGTTCTTCTTTGGCAGCATGGATTTGATCGTTGCGTTCTTTTGCCTGCACATGATCACTATAAATTTCCGGGAGACAGAGCTCTTCTTCCCATTTGAGAATGTCAGCCTCTCGTTTTTGGATCGAGACCTCAATCTCTTCCAAACGGCGCTGACGTTGACGCTCGCGACGTTTCGCTTCCTTATCTAGCTCATAAGAGGATTTCTCAGGCTGTGCCGCTACGGTACCGCCTTGTTTTTTTGCGGGCTGCGCTGCTTGTTCGGCTGCGAGCTCTTCCAGTTCCTGCTTTTTCTCCACGAAGTAATCATAGTTACCCAAATAGCTGGTCACGCCATCACCTGTCAGCTCTAGGACGCGGGTGGCAATCTTGTTTAAGAAGTAACGGTCATGGGAGACGAACAGGATCGTACCCGGATAATCGTAGAGGGCGTTCTCAAGCACTTCCTTGCTGAAAATATCCAAGTGGTTCGTCGGCTCGTCGAAGATCAGGAAGTTTGCTTGCTTCAGCATGAGCTTTGCCAGAGAGACGCGTGCACGCTCCCCTCCAGACAGGTCGCTGATCTTCTTTTGTACATCATCACCGCTAAACAAGAAGTTGCCGAGCAAGGTGCGGACGTCCTTTTCCAGCATGTTCGGGTACTCATCCCAAATTTCGCCGAGCACTGTATTCCGTTCGTTCAGGTTACGATGCTCCTGGTCGTAGTACCCGATTGTTACATTGCTTCCGAAATGAATATCGCCCCGCAGTTTAGGCAACTGTTCTACAATCGTTTTTAACAGTGTCGATTTTCCGATACCATTGGGACCGACCAAGGCCACACGTTCTTCACGCTCGATTTCAAACGTAAGGCCCTGAGAAAGGACAGCATCCGGGTAGCCAATTGCGACGTTGTTTGCTTTCATCACAATGGTACCGCTCATTTTTGCCACATCAAAGGAGAAGTGGACGGATTTGTTGTTCATAATCGGCTTGTCCAAGCGGTCTATCTTTTCCAAGGTCTTGCGTCGGCTTTGCGCTCGTTTAGTTGTCGTAGCCCTTGCAATGTTTCGCGCGATGAAATCCTCTAGCTTGGCGATCTCTTCTTGCTGCTTTTCGAATCGCTTCAAATCCTGTTCGAGACGAGCCGCCTTTTCATCGAGGAAGCGGCTGTAGTTACCGACATAGCGGGTAGCGCGTGTCCGTTCGATTTCATAGACAACGGTCACAAGCTTGTCCAGGAAGTAACGGTCATGGGAAACGACGAGAATGGCGCCCTGATAGTTTTGCAAATACGTCTCCAGCCAGGTCAGCGTCTCGATGTCCAGGTAGTTCGTCGGTTCATCGAGCAGGAGAATGGTGGGAGATTGGAGCAGCAGCTTGGCTAGTGCCAGACGAGTCTTTTGTCCGCCGCTCAATGTGCGGATCGGAGTCGTGTAATCGAAGTCCGCAAAGCGCAGGCCGTGCAAAACCCCACGAATCGCACCTTCGTAGCTGTAGCCGCCCTTTTCCTTAAAGGCTTCCGAGCGGTGAGAGTAATTTTCCAACAGTTGCTGGTAACGCTTCTCATCAGCGAGAATAGTCGGATCGCCCATTTTGGCCTCGAGCTCACGAAGCTCCAGCTCTTCTTTTTGTAGATGGGAAAATACGGAGAGCAACTCATCCCAAATCGATCGTTCCGATTCAAGGCCACTGTTTTGTGCCAAATAGCCAAGTGTAACATCCTTTGGAATGCGGATAATTCCTTTGTCGTAGCTTAGCTCGCCGGCGAGGATCTTCATCAGAGTCGATTTTCCTGCACCGTTTACGCCAACCAGACCAACCCGTTCCCCGGTTTGAATTTGCAGGGAGATGTCTTGTAGAATGGTTTCGATACCATACGTTTTTTCTATATGTTCAGCTTGTAGCAAAATCATCGGATTCACCTCTTTATATACTAATGCCAGTGTAGCCTAGAGAGAGCGCATGGGACAAGCCTCGTGGGAATGTCCATGCACGTGACGAAAGAGGGAAGAGGTTGTCATGGACCAAAAAACGAATAAAAAACAGCTGCGAAGCCATATTTTGGAGAGACGCAAGTCCATGTCTGCAAAGGAACGGGAGCAGCTTTCCAGAGAAGTATGCGATCATTTGCTGTCTCATGAAAGGCTGGCTGATCCCAAAGCAATCATGGCTTTCCATCCTTTTGGCGATGAACTGGATATTTTGCCCTTTCTGGATGAGGCAAAAAAGCGGGGCCAAGACATTTGGCTACCTCTCACAAACGTTGCCGAGAGACGTCTCATTCCCTATCGGTATACGGGACCGCACATGCTAAAGCAAGGAGTATACGGGATTTGGGAGCCAGACCCTGCTCTGGCAGAGGAAGCGGACGTATCACACTTGGATGCGATCATTGTTCCCGGTGTTGCTTTTGATAGCAAGGGCGGGCGAATGGGGTATGGCGGTGGTTATTATGACCGCTTTCTGGCAACGCTGAAAAAGCTCCCGTTCTTGGTTGGAGTCGGCTTCTCTATACAGGTTGTAGAGCATGTACCCCTAGAGTCTCATGATGTTTTGCTAGATGCAGTTGTCACCGAAAAAGGTCTTCTGCATTTTTGAATGTTTTGTGTCTGTAGCTTTGTCATGCCTTCTACTGTAGCGAATGGTGCTATCCGCCAAGGAAAAACGACGAGACGTTTTTGACAGAAAAGTGTACAATACTATCGAATGAGAAACCGGAGGAATGTATCGTGAGCAAATGGAAGGTAGGCGTTATTTCTGCAAGTGATTCGATTGCCAGAGGAGATCGTGTGGACGATCGTATGCCAATCGTTCGTCATCTGACAAGGGAATGGCTTCACGTAGATGTCGCTGTATACCGTGCCGTTAGTGATGATATGGAAGATTTGCAAGAACATATGATTGAGCTCGTAGACCGCGAAAAATGCGATTTGTTGATTGTTACGGGGGGCACAGGACTTAGCCCGCGTGACGTAACGCCAGAAGTGACCGCGTGGGTTATTGACAGACCAGTCCCAGGCTTGGCCGAAGAAATGCGCCGTGCTGGTTTGAAGCAATCCCGACGGGCGATGTTGACCCGTGCAGTTGCGGGAACCAGGGGTAATTCGTTGATTATCAATCTCCCTGGTAATCCGAAAGGCGTAGAAATCTGTTTCAATGCGATTGGCGATATGCTGTCCGATGCTTTGCACATTTTGCAAGGAACGGGAGAAGCAAACGAAGATTGGGGAGGATTGCATTGGTAGAAAAACCTCAGATGCGGGAAGTGCCAGTGCGTGAAGCGATCGGCATGATGCTTCCTCACGATATGACACAAATTTTGCCTGGAGAATTCAAAGGACGCTTGTTCAAAAAAGGACATGTTGTCACCGAGGCGGATATTGAGCCGTTGTTGTCCATTGGCAAAGAGCATATTTACGTGCTGGAGATGCCAGAAGGCTACATCCATGAGGAAGAAGCGGGCATTCGTATTGCGAAGGCTGTTTCCGGACAAGGCTTGACCTTGACGCCTCCTTATGAGGGCAAGGTGTCGATGAAGGCCGCGAGAACAGGTTTAGCTAAAATCAATGAGGAAGCTGTCCATGCGTTGAACAAGCTCGAAGGAATAGCGTTCTCCACGATTTACGGCGATCAGGTCGTGCATCCGGGACATACATTGGCGGCTACGAGAATCATCCCGTTAATTATGGAAGAGTCTCGAATCATCGAGCTGGAGCAACTGGCCAAACAGTATGACGAACCGATTGTACAAGTAAAAACGTTTCAAGATAAAAGAGTGGGACTTGTTACAACAGGGGGAGAAGTTTTCTCTGGCAGAATTGCAGACAAGTTCGGTCCTGTCATTCGAAACAAGGTAGAAGCTCTCGGCTCTACTTTAGTAGACCAGCGTTTTGCGCCAGATGACAAGGAAGCGATCGAACAGCAGATTCATTCGTTCCTCGAGGAAGGGGTCGATCTGATCTTGGTCACGGGGGGCATGTCTGTCGATCCAGATGACCGCACGCCGGGAGCGATTGCAGGAGTAGGAGCGGAAGTAGTGCGCTACGGTACGCCGATGCTGCCGGGTTCCATGTTGATGGTTGCTTACAAAGGTGAAGTGCCGATTCTCGGATTGCCGGGAGCGGTCATGCATGAAACGTTTACTTCCTTTGATGTATTTTTGCCGCGTATTCTGGTTGGGGAGCGAATTGTGGCATCCGATATGACAAGACTCGGATATGGTGGTTTACGAAAGTGCTAGCTGGTTAGACTGGCAAATAACGAAAAGCAAACGACTTCACAAGAAAAAGGAGTGAACACGTATGAGCTCAATTGGGATTCCTGGATTAATCTTAATTTTAGTTTTAGCCTTGGTGCTTTTCGGTCCGAAAAAGCTTCCAGAATTGGGGCGTGCGGTAGGTCATACTTTGAAAGAATTCAAAAATGCTACACGTAGTCTGACAAGCGACGATGAAGACGACGATGAGGAAAAAAAGCGCAAGGAGCTAGCCTCCAAAGAAGCGTCTGCCAAAACAACGCCTGTTGTCGCTGAGAAGGAAGCAGCGGAGCGGGAGCGAATTGAACGCGAAGTTCGTGAAAAAATGGAACGCGAGCGCTTGGAAAAAGAAATCCGCGAAAAGCTGGAGCTAGAGCGCCTGCAAATGGAAAAAGAGCAGAAGAACGCGTAACAGGTAAGGTTGGTGGTTACCATGAAGGATCAGGAAATGACAGTGGTAGAACACCTGACGGAACTGCGCAAGCGCATCATATGGGTGCTGGCCGTGTTTATTGTCGCATTGATCGTCGGTTTTTTCCTCGCCGGTCCACTCGTGGATTATTTAAAGCAAGAACCGATTGCGGATGGCGTGCCCATTGTCTCGTTGCATCCGTCAGACGCACTTCGTGTTTACATGCAGGTTGCCTTCATAGTAGGCGCTGTCATTACACTGCCTGTAGCACTTTATCACGTTTGGCGTTTTGTTTCGCCAGGGATGGAAGTACAGGAAAAGCGCGGGACGCTTTATTTCATCCCGGCGGCTTGTTTTCTGTTTATCGTTGGTATCCTGTTTGGCTACTACGTCGTTTTCCCGATGGTCATGCAGTTTATGACCAGTATTACAGCATCGATGGGTGCAGACCCGAACTACGGAATCGCGCAATACTTTGGCTTCATGTTTAATATGGTCATTCCGTTCGGGATACTGTTCCAGTTGCCGATTATCGTCATGTTCCTGACGAGACTGCGCATCCTCAATCCAATGAGGCTGGCAAAGGCACGACGCTACGCTTACTTTGCACTGGCTGTCGTCGGGATTACCTTGACGCCTCCTGAGATTGTCAGCGATATTCTTGTGATCATTCCTTTGCTGCTTTTGTACGAGCTGAGCATTTGGCTATCCCGTGTTGTTTATCGCAAGCAATTGAAAGAACAAGAAGCGTGGGAACAAGAATACGGCAGTCTGGAAACAAACGAACCCATTCAATAACGAGCATGAGAAAAGTCTTCTGTCCCGAGTGGCAGAGGACTTTTTTGTATTTCAGCAGAAATTGGGAAATACTACGGACGTTATGATTCGGGAGGTGCTGAATGTGTGGCTGATCGTATGTTTGGCGTTACTCTTTTCAGGGAGTACTGCTCATGCCGCCGGGCTGGGAGAGCCTATCGAACTGTTTGATACGGACAAGCAGCGTGTTGTGGCTAGCTTTGAAAATACAGCTGGATTTCAGGAGGAAGCCCAGCAGATTTTGCAGAGTGTGAGTGGGCGGGTCTTAGAGTTTAATCCATCGTTGAATTCTGCCATGATCGTGAAAATTCCGTTAGTTCCCCCAAAGTCGATGAAACTAAAATCCGCTAATCTCGATGCGATGATTGCAGATATGTTTGTCATCATGCCCAAAAAAGGGGAGCGTCGTCCGTGGCTGATTCTGCACACGAAAGAATATGAGACGGTCGTTGTGGAGTTTACCGAAAAAGTTGACCATCTGAGGGAGCAAGTGAAATTGCCGTAAAGTGGCGCTTCTTCTTGCAAAAATAAGCCCGGTCGTCCATAAAAAGCGACGAACCGGGCTTTTCGATTATTTCGTGGGAGTGAGGAAGGTTTGAGTGAAGTAGTCTGTATATACGCCCACTCCTAACTGGGTAAAGCCTTTTTCGAGTACGTTTTTGCGATGGCCTGGACTGTTCATCCAGCCTTCATGAGCTTCGATGGCATCCGTATAGCCTGCTGCAATATTCTCACCGGCCATGCTGTAAGCGAGAGAGGCACTTTTCATGCGGTCAAATGGATTACTCCCAGTAGTTGCAGAGATGTGATCGAAGAAATTGTTGCCCTCCATGTCCATGCTGTGTTTTCTTGCCACATCAGCAGCTTTTTCGTTCCATTGAAGGGGCGGGAGCTTGTATCGGTAGCGGGAAATATTGACCAGATCGAGGATTTGCCGCTCTGATGCAGCATTGACCTGTTCTCGTTCACCAACACGAAGCGGCGGGGGATCAAAATTGGGCGCCTGACCTTGATAGGACCATTTCGTTTCGTAAAAACTACCGCGCAATAGCATTTGCGTATCCATCATACGTACAGCGGTGACCTTGTTGCCATTCTGCTTGTCCAAGTAATAGATGTAGGGGGTGCCGTCTTTCATGACGAGAGGGCGTTGCTGCTTTTGATTGGTAATTTGGATTTGTGCCCCCTGAAAAGAGAAAGAAACAACGTTTTGTACAGCCAACTGACGCTCGAGTGAGTGCTGGCTGGTGCCGACTCCGATGTTTCCGAGCTTTGCTGTCGGAGCGAGCGAGTACACATCGACGACTTTGTCATTTGCGATGCCGACTTGCATGTATCGGGCAGGCTCGCGATTGTACACCCACCATTGATAGCCGAGACTGCTTGGCTCTTTGCGGGCGGGCTCACCTAATCGCTTGTGTACTTCCTCAGAAGACATGCCGAGAGCTATGTCAAAAATCGTGTTAGGCTTCTCCTCTCGAATGGGTGCTGCAGGTGGTTTGGTTGTTGCAGCCTTTTGTGGAAGCGGCAGAGAGGCAGGAACCGCATCGGGTGTAGTCTGTTTTTCAGGCTGTCCGATAGTGAATACAGGAGCATGACCGACCCAAGCAGTTTGGGAAGTTTCATCCCAACCGATAGGTTTATTCAAGTGGCGACTGATCATGGACAGAGGTACATATAGTGTTCCTTCGTATTCGAAGGAAGCTGGTATTTCCTTGCCTTCCTCCGTGTAGTACCCGGGCTTTTCGCTTGCGACAATTTCACGGCCATCCCAATAGATGGAGGCGGGGTTAAGGTTGACCCGTATAAAGGAAGTAGTATCCGAAGTGAAGAGACGGCTGATTCCCAAGACTCCCAGGGCAATTAAGCCAATCCAGAGCCATTTGTGCATGGAACAATTCCCTCCTTAGCGAGCTTGCCAGATTCTATGTCTCATTTATATGAGCGTGTCCGAATACTAGAACCTTTTTGCTAGAGAGTGCAATTTGATAGGAGGAAGAGTGGTCAAGCAGTTGCAGATGGAAAAAAGTGAGGGAAACTACTTGCAAAGTACATAGTGATTCATTATTATAGGAATTGGGTGTTAGCACTCATAACAGTCGAGTGCTAACAACAGAAATATTGTTTACCTACATTTTTTGAGGAGGGTGTTTTTAGTGCTTAAGCCATTGGGTGACCGTGTGGTAATCGAAGCTATCTCCAAAGACGAAACGACTGCAAGCGGTATCGTTTTGCCTGATTCTGCAAAGGAAAAACCGCAAGAAGGCCGCGTAATCGCAGTAGGTTCTGGCCGTGTTGCTGACAACGGTGAGCGCATCGCTTTGGAAGTAAAAGAAGGCGATAAAGTAATCTTCTCCAAATACGCTGGTACTGAAGTAAAGGTAGACAACAAGGAATACCTCGTGCTGCGCGAATCCGATATCCTCGCGATCATCGGTTAAGGCTCTTAACATAGGAAGTCGAACGAATAAACACATAACAGGAGGTTGAGTTTAGATGGCTAAACAAGTCAAATTCTCTGAAGACGCTCGCCGCTCCATGCTCCGCGGTGTTGAAACTTTGGCAAATGCGGTTAAAGTAACCCTCGGTCCAAAAGGCCGTAACGTGGTTCTTGAGAAAAAATTCGGTTCTCCGTTGATCACGAACGATGGTGTTACCATTGCGAAAGAAATCGAGCTGGAAGACGCTTACGAAAACATGGGTGCGCAACTGGTTAAAGAAGTTGCTACCAAAACCAACGACATCGCTGGTGACGGTACAACAACTGCAACTGTACTTGCTGCAGCTATGATCCGTGAAGGTCTGAAAAACGTAACTGCTGGCGCTAACCCAATGGTTATCCGTCGTGGTATGGAAAAAGCAGTTCGTGCAGCTGTAGAAGAAATCAAATCCATCGCGAAGCCGGTTGAGAACAAATCCTCAATCGCGCAAGTAGCTGCTATTTCCGCTGATGATCCTGAAGTAGGAAACCTGATCGCTGAAGCAATGGAAAAAGTGGGCAAAGATGGCGTAATCACTGTTGAAGAATCCAAAGGATTCGTAACAGAACTGGAAGTAGTAGAAGGTATGCAATTTGACCGTGGCTACGCTTCCCCTTACATGATCACTGACACTGACAAGATGGAAGCGGTTCTGAACAACCCTTACATCCTGATCACTGACAAAAAAATCTCCAACATCCAGGAAGTTCTGCCTGTACTCGAGCAAGTAGTACAAAGCGGCAAACCTCTCTTGATCATCGCTGAAGATGTTGAAGGCGAAGCGCTCGCTACTCTCGTAGTGAACAAACTGCGTGGTACCTTCACAGCTGTAGCGGTTAAAGCTCCTGGCTTCGGCGACCGCCGCAAAGCTATGCTGCAAGACATCGCTGCTCTCACTGGCGGCGAAGTGATCACGGAAGAGCTGGGTCTGGACCTGAAATCCACTAAGCTGGAGCAATTGGGTCGGGCTGGTAAAATCGTGGTTACAAAAGAAAACACAACTGTTGTTGAAGGTGCTGGCGACAAGGCTTCCATCGAGGGCCGCGTAACCCAAATCCGTCAACAAATCGAAGATACGACTTCCGATTTCGATCGTGAAAAACTGCAAGAGCGTCTGGCTAAATTGGCTGGCGGCGTAGCAGTAATCAAAGTCGGTGCAGCTACTGAAACCGAATTGAAAGAGAAAAAACTCCGCATCGAGGACGCTCTGAACTCTACTCGCGCAGCAGTAGAAGAAGGTATCGTACCTGGTGGTGGTACTACTTTGATCAACGCAATCAAAGCGGTTGAAGCGATCAATGTAGGTGGCGAAGAGGCTGTAGGTGTACAAATCGTACTCCGTTCCCTGGAAGAGCCAGTTCGTCAAATCGCTGCGAACGCAGGACTCGAAGGTTCTGTAATCGTAGAGCGTCTGAAAAAAGAAGCAGTGGGCATTGGTTTCAACGCAGCTACTGAAGAGTATGTAAACATGCTCGAAGCTGGTATCGTTGACGCGGCGAAAGTTACTCGTTCCGCACTGTCCAACGCTGCATCTGTAGCGGCTATGTTCCTGACTACAGAAGCAGTAATTGCTGACAAACCAGAAGAAAACAAAGCTCCTATGGGCATGCCAGATATGGGTGGCATGGGCGGTATGGGCATGATGTAAGAAAGCGGCGCGCCGTTTTCTTCAAAGAGAGGCAGACAAATCGTCTGTCTCTTTTTTATGTGAAACTGGCGATCTTTATGTGAAACTGGCGATCGTGAGGATAGTTCATCTGATCGGAGTGTGGGATGACTTCTTTTAGCACCATTCCGTTAAGCGTGCTTACACTATTCATTGCCGATGATTTGCTTCCAAGCAATTTATCGAAGGACTTACGTCGGGGGCGATAAAATGAGCAAACGCTGGATTAGCTTTGATCTGGATGGAACTTTGATGCAAAACCCGTTTGGAGCGTGGGTATTTCCGGAGATTGCGCGTGTAATCTCCGGTCAATTGGGGAGAGAGCACGACATTGTTTCAGAAATGGTAACCGAGCATGAGCGGCGTATGTCCCAAGAACGCTACGTAGAAGCGTATGATTGGGATGATATCCTTGTTAGTAGATGTGATGCATTGAGTATAGAAAAAAAGATTGATATTGAATCGCTGGTTCGGAAACACTCTGTAATGCCTAAGGTTAATTTGCTCGAGGATGGGATTCTCCAGATGCTCGAGGAGACAAAGAAGCGGGGCTTTTCGCTGGCAGTGGTCACAAATGGATTCCACAAGTTTCAGGCACCAGTAATGGAGGCATTAGGCTTGCTGGAGTACTTTGATGAGATCATTACGCCAGAACGAGCTGGTACTGGCAAGCCAGACCCAGTTATTTTGCAAAAACTGCAGGGAAAAGTAATTGCTCATGTAGGAGATCGTTTGGATCATGACATTCAACTTGCTAACCGCAGTCATGTAACCTCTATTTTAATAGAGCGAAAATTGCCTGAGGAATTGTTGATGTTCCAACCGCAGATGCGTGCAAATGATCACAGAATGCGTTTGTTCTGTTTGGAGAAGTGGAGGAGGGAGTGCAAGAATCCATTATTGTCAGAGCTTCCGGAGCTTTTCATGCCGCGAATTGTGATTGGTTCTATGGGAGAATTGCTGTCTGTTCTGGATGAACAGGGGGTGGGATAAAATTCTAGGTAATAATGCTTGCGTTTTTGCTGCCGGCTTGGTATGATAACTCTTGTCGCTTTTGAAGGGAATTTTAGAGAGAATGAAAAAAACTTCGAACTTCTAAAAATAACTCTTGATTTTCAAAAGAAGACCTGATATAGTTTAAAAGGTCGGCGCCACAAGCGCTAACGATGAAAGAAAAGAACGATATGCTCTTTGAAAACTGAACAGCGAAAGCGTTAATGAGTCTATC